>CAMAWP010000208.1 GCA_945861765.1 Akkermansia muciniphila
CGCGGCGCGTGCTGCTGGAGCGACTCAAGGACTGGGGCCGAGGCTTGCGCGCTGGACGCGCGGAGAAATGGGTCCGGGAATTAATGGAGGAAGTGGCGCGGCACACTTTGCCCAAGCGGCAGAAAACCAGGCCCAGCGAGATCCGCCGAGTGCGCCACCGTAGGCTGAAGTTTCCGTCCTACAAAGGCAGCCGAGCAGCCGCTCGAACTAGTTATATGGCGACCAAATCTTCGTGACATTGGGCGAGACGCCGGCGCTCCCAGGTTCATGCTCCCGATGCGGGTCCAATGTCGGAGGTGGAGGCTGCCCATGAACCCACCCCCAGCCCCTCCGAGGAGGGGAGCTTCGTCGTTCGCGCCGGTTGCAGGTTCCCCTCCTGGGAGGGGTAGGGGTGGGTTCAGAGTCGCCTTGCGCGCGCGAAGTCCGGGGGGTTCTCTCCTGGACAACGGTTCATCAAGCTCGTGGTTTCCCGTTCGCGCTTATGCTAACCTGCGACATGCCTAATTCCGAACGGGTGCGCATTCTGAGTTCCAGTGCGACCTACGCAGAACCTGACCTTTGTTGTGGGCCTTCGGCTTCTGATGCAGACGCCAGTGCCAACCTCGGTTCGCCAGACCATCGCGCTCTCGGTAACAACCTCGGATGCTCAATCTCGCGATGACTCGGATGACCCGCTTAAAGTGCGCTTCTTCGATCGCCGCGGCGCTATCAGGTCCGAGGTCGGTGCCGATGGCTTTGGCCCTGCTCGTCTCTCTCCTGCCGAGTCTATTCGCGCAGCTGACCAATTCACCGGTCTCCATCGTCGCGCCGGAGTTTAGTGTCTCAGCCGGCTTTTTCGAAACCTCCTTTTCGCTTTCCATCACCTCGGCGACACCTGGCGCGGTAATTTACTATTCTTTGGACAGCAGTGAACCCGGGCCTGACAAGGGCAGTCGGTACACAGGACCCTTCCCTATTTCTTCGACAAGCGTGCTCCGTGCTCGCGCATTCAAGCAAGGCATGACCACTTCAGTCGTGAAAACCGGGACCTACCTTTTCCTCGCTGACGTCATTCATCAGGCTCCCGGCGGTCAGCCGCCGCCTCACTTCCCATCCTCCTGGGGTCGTAACGCAGTGGACTACGGTATGGACCCCGCTGTCATCGGCCGCTATTCGCCGGCCGATTGGCGCGAAGCCCTGACGCAGATTCCGTCCATCTCCGTCGTGACGGAAATGAAAAACCTGTTTGATTCGGCCACTGGCATTTACGCGAACGCGCTGGGGCAGGGCGAGGCTTGGGAGCGCCCAGCGTCCATCGAATTACTCGATCCTTCCATGACCCCCCAGAGCCGTTTCCAGGAAAACTGCGGGTTGCGCATCCGTGGCGGTTACAGCCGAAATCCCCAATACCCCAAGCACTCCTTTCGAATCTTCTTTCGGCGCGACTACGGTGCCTCCAAGCTCAAGTATCCGCTATTCGAGCGAGATGGCGCTGGAGAGTTCGATACCTTCGACCTCCGCACGAGTCAGAATTACGCGTGGGCGATCGATGGCAAAGCTGGCCAGCACGACACGATGGTTCGCGAAGTCTTTTGCCGCGAGACTCTGGGGGCGCTTGGTCAGCCAAGCACACGATCGCGCTATTACCATCTCTATTTGAATGGCCAGTATTGGGGACTTTATGAAACGCAAGAGCGGCCCGAAGCAGCTTACGGCTCCACATACTTCGGCGGTCAAAAGGAAGATTACGACGTCGTTAAATCGGCCAACCACTCCGGCAGCTTCGTCACCGAAGTGACCGATGGCAACTTCGACGCTTACCGCACTCTTTGGACAAAGGCGCGCTCGGTTGCGACCAACTCGGCGAATGAAAATTATTTTGCGATTCTCGGCTGCGACCCCAATGGGGCGCGCAACCCGACGCTGCCGGTGTGGCTCGATGTGGACAATCTCATCGACTACATGCTGGTTATTTTCTACAGCGGCGACGGTGATGCAACGCTCTCTTCCTTTCTCAGCAATGAGCGGCCCAACAATTGGTTTGGGCTGCGTCATCGCACGAACTCGAACACAGGATTCCGCTTTTTCAACCACGATGCTGAACACACCCTCGGAGCTCCCTTCAGTCAGGTGGACCGGACGGGGCCATTTCTCAGCTCGAATCAGAACGACTTTGCTTACGCGAACCCGCAGTGGATCCACCAGGATCTGATGGCTAACGCTGAGTATCGTTTAAGGTTCGCCGACCATGTGCAGCGCCATTTTTTCAATGGTGGAGCGCTCACGTCGAGCGCTGGCACAAACCGCTTTCTTCGGAAGGCAGCGCAAATCGACAAAGCCATTCGCGCCTACGCTGCTCGTTGGGGCGACGCACAACGCGATCCGCCTTACGGTGAGACCGATTGGCGCGAGATGATCAACAATATCGTCAACAACTGGTTCCCGTCACGGACTGCTATCGTGTTGCAACAGCTCCGACAGGATGGGCTTTACCCATCTCTCTCCGCGCCTGTGATCAAATTCCAAACGAACAGCCCACTCATCGCTCGGGATGAGCCGTATCCTGCGAGCAGCCTCCGGCGTGAGGGCGCTTTGAAGTCTTTCAGAGTTGATCCAAGCCTCCTCACGTCCGCTCCTGCCAATGTGTCGGCCGTCGGCTCTCCCGGAGAGAACTACTCGCTGGCTCTCGCTCACGCGAACGCCAGCGGCACGATTTACTTTACCATGGACGGAAGCGACCCGCGGTTGGTTGGCGGCGCGCTTGCGCCCGGCGCACGGTCCTACGCCGCGCCTGTGCCTATTTCTGCGACCATCCGTGTTCTCGCCCGAGTGCGGGATGGAACGAACTGGAGCGCGCTCGCAGACGCAGGATGGTTTCGGCCGGAGGACTTCACCACGCTACACGTCACCGAACTCATGTATAACCCGCCGAAGCTCCTGGGCCTTGATGGTGAAAATTTTGAATTCATCGAACTCAAGAATACCGGGACCCATCGTCTGGACTTAAGCGGTCTGAGCTTTGCCGCGGGGATTGAGTTCACATTCACGAACGGCACCCAACTCGCTCCCGGAGATTTCTTTGTGCTCGCCCAGAGCGCGACAAACTTTGCGGTGAAATACCCAGGCGTCGCATTTCAGGGTGTATTCACCGGTAAGCTCGATAACGGTGGGGAAATAGTGACTCTTGATCATCTTTCCGGGGCGACTGTTTTCAGCTTTCGCTACGAGGATGACCCGCCCTGGCCGAGCAGTGCCGATGGTGCAGGCTATTCACTCGTTCCTTCGGTCAGCAATGGCCCTTCGAATTCCAGCGATGCCTTCGACTGGCGACTTAGCGCACGCCCCGGCGGCAGCCCTGGCGCTGATGACCCGAGCAGCGAAACGGACACTGATCGAGACCGACTGCCCGATTCCTGGGAGCGTGCCAACGGCTTTAACCCCTCAGACCCCGGTGACCCGAACCTCGATGCCGACTCCGATGGTTACACGAATTTGGAAGAATACCGCGCTGGCACGAATCCACGCGATCCCTCAAGTATTCTTCGGTTAAGCATCCGCGATCTCGGCAGGACGTTGGGCTTAGGTTTTTTGGCAATTTCAAATCTCTCGTACACGGTGCAAAGCGCGAGCGACCTTAAGATGAACTCGTGGCAGACATTCACGAACATCCCCTCCGCTCCGACGAATCGCCTTTTAACGATCCCCGATTTGCCCGGCGCTCAGAATCGCTTCTACCGGTTACGAATATTCCGCTAACCCACTCTGGATCGCCTGCGCAAGCGCGAGATCTGAAGTCACACTTGACCCGAACCTCTCGCGTAATAAGCTGCCGACATGCATCCACACACATCTGAAACCAATATCGAACGTCAATCCTCCGCTCTGTGCGACGGGACTCCATGCCGAAGGTTGCCGAAAGTTTTCAATCGCGTCGCGCCAGTCTTGCTGATAGCGCTGCTCGCCCTTACTGGGGCGACTACGGAGTCCGCGCGGGTACAATTTCTCACGACTCCTGATGACGGAATCCAGCCGCAGGCTACCGTGGACGACGAGGGGGCTGTTCACTTAACTTATTTCAAAGGAGATCCAAAGGCCGGAGATATTTTTTACGTTTATCAGAAGCCAGGACAGCCAGAGTTCTCCAAACCAATTCAAGTCAACAGCCATTCTGGGAGCGCAATAGCGATCGGAACGATCCGTGGCGCGCAGATGGCTCTAGGCAAGAACGGGCGGGTCCACGTGGCCTGGAATGGGGGAAGCGGCGCGGCGGCTGTCCCGCACGAAGGTGCCCCGATGCTGTACGCGCGGATGAACGACGCGAGCACTGCTTTCGAACCGGAGAGAGATCTCATCAATGACGCCGTGGGCCTGGATGGAGGCGGATCGGTGGCGGCTGACCGTCAAGGAAATGTCTATGTCACGTGGCACGGCCGCCAGCCGGGAAGCGAAGAGGGCGAAGCTGGGCGAGCTGTGTTCATCGCCCGCTCGACCGACGATGGCAAGACCTTCACCCGCGAAGCGCAGGCTAATCCGAAGCCTACGGGCGCTTGCGGCTGTTGCGGAATGCGCGCTTTTGCGGATCGCAAGGGCGCTCTCTATCTCCTCTATCGAGCCGCATCAGAGAAGGTGAACCGCGATGTGGTTTTGTTGGTCTCGCGGAAGAATGGAAAGGACTTCGAAACGGCCAATGCCCACCGATGGAAGATCTCGACGTGTCCGATGAGCAGCGCGTTTTTGAGTGAAACCCGCGATGGAACTTTGGCCGCCTGGGAGACCGATGGCCAGGTATTTTATGCGGTAGTGAATCCGAAGACATTGCAAGTCTCCAAACCAATAGCTCCGCCTGGGCTGGAGAAACGCAAACATCCGGTCGTCATCGGCAATGCCAAGGGCGAGACGCTTATGGTTTGGACGGAAGGGACGGGCTGGCAAAAGGGAGGAAGCGTCTCCTGGCAGCTTTTTGACAAAGGTGGAAAAGCCATCGGAGAGACGGGCAGGGGAGGCGCTGTCAAAGTCTGGAGCCTGGTTTCGGCCTACGCCAAACCGGACGGCAATTTTGTTATCGTGCTTTGAGGATCGACACCGACGATTCATCCTAAACCCAGCAATTGATTAACCACAAAGGAGCGCAACGAACTCAAAGAAGAGAGAGGACGGAGGCCCTTCGAACTCACACGTTCGGTGAAGAAGCCTGTTGAAGGGGCCGGGTTAATGGGTCATCAGGTAGAAGATGATATTGATGCCGAGGGGATAGGCCACCCGTTCGGAGTATTGCTTGAAATACGTCTCGTTCTCCTGTTCTCGCTCCCAACCGTCGCTAATGTCGCTGTTGTGGATGGCCAGAATCATCATCCTCTGGCGGTCGTCAAACACGGCGCGGACGTGCATTTCCTCGGAGCCTTCGCCGCGAAAAACAGTTTGCTGCGATGACTGTGGATCGTTCGGGTCGTAGTTAGGGTTCCAAAACTGCATGGTCGGCACTTGCAACTTGCGCATCGGTCCTCGCAGGTCGTAAACGGAATGGAACACTGGATGGTCCGTCGTCAGTTCCGCCCAAGTGCGGTTCGGCAAAACCCTGTTGATTTCACTCGCAAAGCCGTTCCACTCCTCCGAACCCCAGAAGTCGTTCACAAACAAAGCTCCTCCACTCTGCAGATGTTTCCGCAAGGCGACGACCTCATCGTCACTCAAGCGCATATATCCAGCGTGCTCCATGTAGAGCAGCGGGTAATCGGGCAACGTTGGGTCGGTCAGCTTTAGGACTCGCGCGTTGGGATCGGTCTTGATCGAGGTCAGTTGCTGGAGACGGTAAGAGAGGTTCAGGTCGGCGTCGGGATAATCCACCCACCAGCCGAGCCATCGCAACCTGCCCCGGCTCGAAGGAGGGCTAGGATCGGACTTGAAGATGACTCGCGTGAAGGTGAACACGTCGGGTCCGAAGCCCGGAGCATTGGTCCAGTCTGGAGTGCCAGAGGCGTGGGTGTCGGTTTCGCGCGCGGTGCGGAGTTCGTCCTCGTTCACGACCAATCCTCCTTCAAGCCGAACGAAATTGCCGGAGGCACCAGACGAGGAATTGAAACCTGAACGCGGCCGAAGTTGGGCGTAGCAAAGTCCGGCAGCCAGAACCGTCGCTGCTAGAACTGCTCGCCTCGTGCTCATTTTCAGAATCGAATAATGATGCTTGCGCTCCTAATGGCGTCGTTCGGCTGTCTTCCGGTGGCCTGGTGAGCGCGAATAGCGCTCCCATGGGGCGGGCAACCACTTCGCCGTCTGGGCCGAATGATGCTCCGCCCTCTCTATTTCACAGCGGCCAGCTCAGCTTTGATAAGTTCCTTTGCTTTCGCTTTCGCGTCGGCGAGTTGGACTTCGCCCTTGTCGAGCTTGGCGAGGAATGCCTTCTGCGCGGTGTAATCCTTGTTGACCACGCCGGCTTTGCTCTGAAGCATGCGCCAGGCTTTGCGGCGTTCGATTGCGAAGAGGACCATCTGGCGCGTCACGGCGAAGTACTTAAACTTCCCGCTGATCTCCGCCTTGATGTAGCACCCGAAGTTCGGGACGAAGCTGCGGTGCTTCGGATCGAACACCCGGCGGTGAATGACGTCGTCCTGCGTGACGAAGTGGAGCATGTCATCGAAGTGGACGAGCTTCTGCGCCTCTTCCTCGCTGATGCTCTTGACGTGCTTGCGGAAACGGCCCTCTGTGATGGCCCAGTGCGCAACCGTGCAGTTGTATTCCTCGCCAGTGCTGGCGTATTTCGTGCGCCACCAATCGCGGTCGATGCTCGGGTTGCCCTTGAGATCGAAGGCCTCCTGCGAGGTCTCGCCCTTGCGCGGATTAAACACGAACTCCGGCATGCCGCGAGCGTCGCGAACCATCTTAGCCTGGTCGGCGCTCATGTTGTCGCCGACGCCGTGCTCCGGCTGGCAGGTGGTGTAGCTTTGGAAGAACGCCGTGCCGCGATATTCCAGACCATCGAGCATCGCCTTGTAGAGCTTGGCGGCGTTGGCCATCGAAACCTGCGCGACGAATGGCGAGCCGTGCCCGCTGGTGAACGCCTCGGCGACGTTTTTCTTCTCGGTCAGCTTGCCCTGCGACGCGACTCCGAACTGGTTCATGTCGTAGCCGCCGAGCATGGTCGAGGAGTCCGAGTTCTGGCCGCCGGTGTTGGAATAGACCTGCGTGTCGAGCATCAGGATCTTCACGTTCGGGCGGTTTTGCAGAATCACTTTCGAAACGTTTTGGAAGCCGATATCGCCGAGCGCGCCATCGCCGCCGATGACCCACATCTTTGGCAGCTCGCGGATTTCCTGCTCCGTCATCAGCGCGTCGTCGAGATGGGTCAGCGTGAAGTAATCGGCCTCGCTCGCGACGTTTTCAGTGCGGTCGAGCAGCGCGTCGGTCAGTCGTTCGGGCACGACGGAGCGGCGCGAATGGGTGAGAATGAGCGACTCGGCGAGCAGCCATGAAATCGTCGCGCCGTCCTGGAACAGTGAGTTCATCCACGGGTACGGATGCGGGTTCGACGGCGGCGTGGAGCCGTAAACGGTGTTACAGCCAGTGCTCGCGCCCATCATCATCACGGACATGCCGTTGGCGCGACGGCCATCAACAGACTGAAGATCCTTGTGATTGAAGGCGTCCTGGCGCAACACGGCCGTGATGCCGTTGATGAGTTGCACATCGGTGATGGCGCCGTGCTTCGCCTCGTAATCGGCGATGCGTTTGACGGTGTCAGTGTCGTTCTCGCCGCCCAGGCCGAGGATAACGTGCCCGAAAGTTCTGCGGAACAATTGATACTCCGCCTCGCTGCGCGCTTTGAGCGTGGCGAGTTTCTCCGCACCTTCCTGGGTCAGTCGGTCGGCTTTCGCGCGGAGGCGGTCGGCCTTCTTGTGGTAGAGCGGACGCATGTAGGCCTCGGTGACTGAAGCGCACGCACGGAGGATGCTTTTCTCTCCGCAGCCGGCGCACGCGCCGTCACCGGAGACGAGCGCCTCGTAATTGCGCCGCACCATGAGGTGATTGCGCAGCGCGGCCTCGCGCGAACCGGCCGCGTCGGTGTCGTTGTAGAGTCCGAGAAACTTCTGCGGCGTATCGGGGAGGAGGCGCGAGAAAATCTGCGCCGTTGTGAGGTCAGCGTTCAACTCCTCCGTCTCTTTCGTCATGCGCAGCGCGTCGTGCTCGCCGCAAACCTGCACGCATTCGCCGCAGCCTTTGCAGAGGTCGCTGACGAAAATGGAGAACAGGCCACCGGTGCCGGGCGTCTTCGTTTCGAGCGAACGAAAAATCGCCGGGACGTTCGAGTAAGCGAGCGGCAGCAAATCGATAATGCCGCTGAATTCAGTCTTCGTTTTGTCCGCGAGGCCGACGAGCGCAGCGACTTCCACGCGCACGATGTCCTTGAACGGCAGGTTGGTCTTGGCCTTCACGGACTCGCTCATTTTCGCACGGGCGCGTTGCTCGATGCCGGGAAGTTCGTTGAGCAGTTTTTTCCGCTCAGCGGTATCCGAGATGTAATTCAGCGCCGCCGTCTTGAGCACCGTCGCCACGTCCTGCGACGTGTTCGGCAGCGCAGTGTCGGGACACGCGGTGATGCACTCCATGCACTGAGTGCAATTCTCCGCGATGTAAACCGGCGTCTCGCGGCGTGCGTTATACTTGGACTGCGTCGCGCCCGTGCCAGCACCCATCACGCCCACCGAAGCGAACGCTCCAGCCGGCTGGTGATAGCCAAGGCCCGCACGGAATTCACTGTCGAACTTGGCCAGCATCTGGAAAGGCGCGCGGACACCTTGAGCCAGGGGCGCGGGAACGCCCCCGCAAGTTGAACCGCAGCCGGCGGTCGGGAGCAGGTGATGCTCGCCGAGCGGCGCGATGGGGGGATTGCGCATCGAGGAACGGTCGGCGTCACCGGATTCGCCATACTTGATTTCCTCCACGCGCGCGAAGCCCTGCATCATCACCTCCATGTTCGATGTGACGACGGCATCACCGAAGCGGCCGAATTTTTTCTGATACTGCTTCTGCACGCTCTCGTGGAATTTTTCCTTGCTGATGCCGAATTCCTCGAGGAAAGGGCTGACGCTGAAGAAGGCACCGAGGAACGAGTTGCCCTGCATCCGCAGTTGCAGCTCCGGCTTGTTCGTCGCCTTCCGCGCAATGTCGAAGCCGGGGAGAATGAACACGCGGATGTTGTTGTCCTTCACGAACTGCCGGTATTTCGCCGGGATCCTCGTCCAGGCGGTCTCTGCCGTGTCGCTCGATTCCCAGACGAAACTGCCGCCTTTCTTCAGACCATCGAGCGGATTGGTGTGCGTGAACGCCTTCGGGTCGCAGCAGAGCACGACATCGACGTGGTTTAGCTCGCAGTTCACCTTGATGCGCTGCGGCGCGACGGTGAGGTAATAATTTGTGGGCGCACCCTTTTTCTCGGAGCCGTATTTCGGATTCGCCATGATGAACAATTTCTCCACGAGAAATCCATCGCCGTCCCGGACCGCATCGCGCTCGGAAATGTATTCGCCAAAATCGCCGACGAGTTCGCCGAGATTCTTGCCGGTGGTAATCATACCCCAGCCACCGATGGAGTGGAACCGCACCGCGATGGCCTTGTCGGGCAGCAACGACGGCGTGTCCTTGCTGATCACCGCGTAGGGATGATTCACCCCGAGCAGGAAGAAGGTCTCGCCATTCGCCGCGCTCCCTCCGTCCATGCGCTTGCTTTGACCGGTGGCAAACTCGTAGGCACCGAGCGAATGCTCGGGCCGAAAGTCGCGGGAGCCGATTCCGTAAGCGCCGCGGAACAGACGCGGCGTCTCCTCCGGTGTGAGCGCAGGCAGCGCGCCGCCAAACTTCACTGTCTCGTTCGCTTTCCCGAGCGCCACGCGGATGTCGCGGGCGAGAGGGTTGTCGCCAGCGAGACCTTCGTCCGTGCGTTCGAGAATGATGATGTTCTTCTTGCCGCGGAGGGCGTTGATGACGGCGGCTTCGGGGAAGGGGCGTATAACGTTGATGTGGATGGAGCCGACCTTGGCGTTGCGCTGCTCTCGGAGATAATCGCACGCGGCCTCGATATTCTCCGCCGCGCAGCCCAGCGAGACGAAAATGGTATCCGCGTCCTCGGTCTTGTATTCCGAGATAAGCCCGTAATGACGGCCCGTGAGTCTGCCAAACTCGGCGTAGGCGTGTTCGAGGAAGCCGAGGATTGGCTCATTGAAATTATTGCGGCGCGCGACGACGCCGTTCATGTGATGCTCCTGGTTCTGCACCGGGCCGAGCAAGATGGGATGTTTTAGGTCCATCATCTGCGGCAGGCGTCTGCGCTTCGGGCCAAACAGCTCGCGTTGCGCGGGCGTGGGGCAATCAATCATGTCATCCGGCGCTCCGAGAAACTCGCGAAGCAGCTCCGCCTCGGGCGCGAGATACATGCGCTCGGAATGCGTCGTGAGCATGCCGTCCTGGATGTTCATGCCGGGATTGAGCGCCAACTCACTGACCTTCCGGAGGATGATCGCCTGGTCAGCGGCCTGCTGGGCGTCCTTCGACATCAGCATCGCCCAGCCGGTGTCGAGCGCGGCGTAGAAGTCGTCGTGACCGCAATGGACGTTCAGCGCGTGTTTCGTCAATGCGCGCGCGCCGACCTCGATGACCATCGTCGAGAGCTTGCCTGGGGCGTGATAATACTGCTCCATCGCATACACGATCCCCTGGCCCGAGGTAAAGTTGACCGTGCGCCGCCCCGTGACCGAGAAGGCCGTCGCGCCACCTTGCGCCGAGTGTTCCCCTTCGGTTTCAGCGGCGATTTTCTGCGCGCCCCAGACGTTGAGTTCGCCCGACGCATAGGAAGCTTGGTAAATCTCGCCGCCCTCCGTGGAGGGTGTGATAGGATAAAACACGCCACCCTCCGTGATGCGCGTCTCGACATACTGCGTGACGAGCTGGTTGCCATTACACGTGACGCGCACGCCGGGATACTTCGGTTTGTGGCGAGAATGGCCGGCTTTGGAAGCGGGGGTTTTGTCGGCTACGGCAGGATTATTCATATCGTTTCGAGTGCCCGCCCGCGAGTTCTGGCTCCAAGCCAAGCTCCGCGAGCATCGGGACTTCGTGAAACCATAGAGCGATTTCCGCCAGACTCCAAGAAAAAGAACTGCCGCTGTAAGAATTTCGCACCATCGAATCGTGGGCGGTGAACCAAAGCCCAGGTTTTGCGTGGGAGAAGCACTCGGGGGCTAAGAGGCTGACCAGACTCAGAAGTCCTGATGCCATGGGAACGAGATGATCCCGCTTTTACTTCTGACACGGCTTTTCCCCTCACCCCGACCCTCTCCCCAGCGGAGAGGGAGAATCGTTTTCCGCGTGGCCAGAGCATGCACGCGTCGAGGTTGTCCCAGGTGGCATGGGTGATTCCCTCTCCTCGGGGAGAGGGCCAGGGTGAGGGGAAAGGGAGCTCAGGACTATTCCATGCACCCAAGGATCACCCGCGCCGGATCAGGATCTCTGAGCCTTGGCTCGGAGTTCGCTCCGAGAGACAAGCGCACTCGGCGGATGATGTTTGAGTAAAAACGCCCGTTCCGGCTTGGAACGAGTGGTTTCCTTATGGCTTCTTGAGGCGGAAGAAGCGTGTTTCGACGTTGCGGGGAATGCTCACTTGCATACTGGCTCCGCTCGCGGTCGTGCCGCTGACGGCGGACCAGGCAGCGGCTGCGCCTAATACGGAGCTGCTTTCCAGCGCGAAACCGGCCGCCGAAGCAGCCCAGGTGATGACGAGGTTGTTGCCGCTGGTTTGCACTGCCAGGCTTGGAAGCTCGACTGGCAGTGAACTCGGGCCGGTGGCGAAGGAAGCCGCGGCTTGCGAGGGGGTCATCCCGCCCGCGTATAAGCGGAGCTCATTGATCTTCCCTCCCCAAAAGCCGTCGGCGATGAATTGCGAGCGTCCGAGCCAGTTATTGACGTCCGGCAGCCTAGAGAGCGCCTGTGCCGCCGATCCCGTGGCGGAAAGCACTCCGTCAACAAAGAGGCGTGAAGTATTGCCGCTCGCGGCCCAGGAAACGACAACGTGTCTTTGTTCGTTGGCCGGAAGCCAGGACGGCGGTGCAGGGACAAGACTGATCTCGGCACCCGTGGGGAAGTTCGCGGTGAAGCGGGGGAACCCGTCTCCTGTTCTGGGCGTGAGGAAAAGAAAGTCCACGCCTCCGCCTTGCGCACCTTCGCCAGCATCGCTGGTGCCGAAGTCGAAGATGCGGGACCAGATCGTTGCGCTTTCATGAGTGAACCAGAGTTCGATCGTGCCGTCCGTGCCCAAGCCCGAAATTACTCCGTTGGGGAGATCGACGTAACCATCGACGCCGTCCAGCTTCAATTCGGGCTTGGCAAGATTGAAAGCATTGATCGCGCCGAAGTTATTTGGCCAGATGGAGAGATGGAATCCTTCCCGATCGGCAAGACGGATCGACAGGTCGTTCTGAAGAAAGGTTCTGGAGGAATGAG
>CAMAWP010000209.1 GCA_945861765.1 Akkermansia muciniphila
CCCTCAAAAGTATCCGCTAGACATTTGAATCATGCGTAAAACCTCAGAATTTGGAATTCGGCAGCTCGATTCGTGTCCAAACTAGCCACCCAGCTTTGTCGGCATCCCGAGAAGGCCCAGCAAATCCACATATTCCAAAATGTTTCGACTACCCATTTCGGGGGTAAAGATGAGAGTGAACTGCCGGGCTATTCTCAAATCTCCCTCCGGGAGACGAAGGCAGCGAATAGGTCCAAACTCCCGTCATCCCGGCGGTATGGAAAAATGGTCTTCATCCGCTGTGGACCTATTCCACTGAAAACAGCGGGGAACCCTACTACTAATCTCCTCGATGTGATCTCTTGGAGAGTAAGATTAGGGATCACGCTCAAAATCCTTAGTTTAATGGCCGTGGCGCTGCGGTTGGACGGGGAGACCAAGTCTTTAGTCGTAATCAACTCTGATTTAGATCTTAACGACCCAAACAAAAATCTTTCTTCACCCCAAACTTGGTTCTATAACAATTGGCTAATGACCCTATCCGTGCTTCGTAAGAATCCTGTCCAATGGTTTCCTCGATATGTTTCACACCAATGGCGGTGTTTGGCGGGGCGGTCAGTTTTGTTGGCGGGACTGTGGTTTTCCAGCCACGGGAGAGCAGGTGATGTTTCTTTCCGCAACGATGTAATGCCGATCTTGTCGAAGGCTGGTTGCAATGCCGGTGGCTGCCATGGCAACGCGAACGGGAAAGCCGGATTCAAGCTCTCCCTTCGAGGCGAAGATCCCGACTTCGATTTTAATGCCTTAACGCGAGAGCAGTTTGGCCGCCGCAGCAATGCGCTGGATCCTGATCAAAGCCTGATTCTGCTCAAGCCTGCGACAGAGCTTGCTCATGAAGGCGGTAAACGGTTTGCGAAAGGCTCGCCGCAATACGAGACGCTTCGGCAATGGATTGCTAGCGGGGCGCGACAGGATCCTCCCGGAACGCCCCGGCTCGAGCGCATCGCAGTGACACCGACGGAGCGGTTTCTGATCGAGCCCGAGGAGACATTGCAATTGCAGGTGCAGGCCACGTTTTCGGACGGCACGATTCGCGACATCAGCAATATCGCCGTCTATGATCCCGCGAACACCCTGGCCAAGGTCTCTCCCGACGGATTTGTCTCGCGCGAGGGTTGGGGCGAGACAACTATTTTAGTTCGCTACCTGAACTGCCAGGTGGCGGTGCGGCTCGCGTTTGTTCCGGCACGGCCAGATTTTAGATGGAACAATCTTTCGGCTGATAATTACATCGACGAGCAGATCTTCGCCAAGTTGCGCGCCTTGCGCATGAACCCATCCGAGCGCTGCGACGACCTGGTGTTCGTCCGGCGCGCTTACCTGGACTTGCTCGGCATTTTGCCGACAGTCCAAGAAGCGCGGGCGTTCGCGGCGTATCAAAGCCGTGACAAGAGGCCGCAGTTAATTGATGAATTGCTGACGCGGCCTGAGTTCGCGGATTTTTGGGCGGTGAAGTGGTCCGACCTGCTTCGCAACGAAGAGCGGACCCTTGACCAAAAAGGAGTGCTAAATTTCCATCGCTGGATTCGGCAAAGCATCGCCGAGGGAAAACCAATCGACCAATTTGTTCGCGAATTGATCGCCGCTCGTGGCAGCACGTACAGCACTCCAGCGGCGAACTACTATCGGGCGAACCGTGACCCGGTCACCCGCGCCGAAGCCGCCGCCCAGGTGTTTCTCGGCACACGATTGCAATGTTCCCAATGTCATAATCATCCTTTTGACCGCTGGACTCAGGATGATTATTACGATTGGACAGCTCTTTTCTCGAAGGTGCAGTACAAGGTTTTGGAGAACCGCCGCCAAGACAGCAACGATTCGCACGAGTTCAAAGGCGAGCAGATTGTTTTCATGGCCCGCAAGGGTGAAGTGAAAAACCCTCGGACCGGTAAGCCAGCTTCGCCGCGCTTCCTAGGCGCGACAACTTCCCTCGCCGATCCCGCTTTATCCAACACTGGCTCAACAGCCGATCAAGATGAGTTGCAACAATTGGCCATCTGGATCACCTCGCCAAAGAATCCTTTCTTCGCCCGATCTCAAGTCAATCGCATCTGGTACCATCTGATGGGCCGCGGCATCGTGGACCCGATTGATGACTTTCGCGCGACGAATCCGGCGTCTCACCCGGCGTTGCTTGAAGCGTTGTCGAGCGACTTTGTCGAACATCGTTTCGACTTTCGCCATGTGATTCGCTTGATCATGAACTCACGCGCGTACCAGTTCTCCAGCGTGCCGAATGAAACCAATCGCGACGATGACCTGAATTACTCGCATGCGTTGGTGCGCCGGCTCAGCGCAGAACAACTGCTCGATTGCCAAAATCAAGCGGCCGGTGTTGCTTCAAACTTTCGGGGTTATCCACGCGGACTTCGAGCTTCGGAGCTGCCGGGAGCGGGACCTTCAGTTGAAAGAACGCGCGGATCGCGAACGAGCGCAAAGGGCGCGGATCAATTCCTCGAGATCTTTGGGAAGCCGCCCCGGCTGTTGACTTGTGAGTGTGAGCGATCGAACGAGACGACCATGGATCAAGCATTCCAAATGATTAGCGGTCCGACGGTGAATGGCCTGCTAACAAGCCAGGAGAACCGAGTCAGCCAGTTGCTGGCAGCGCGAAAGACAGGGTTGGAAATGATCGATGAACTTTATTGGACCGCTTTGACCCGGCCTCCCAGCGCTGCCGAGCTGGGCAATGGATTGCATTACTTGGCAAAGGCCAAAGACACCAGACTGGCCTTGGAGGATTTGACTTGGGGATTGATCAACGCGAAGGAGTTTGTGCTCCGAAGATAGAATCTATGGCCGATGTCGCTCCTTGCTTAAACAGTCCACCGAGGATCCTTTTATGAACCATCTCTCCCGATCGTTTGCATGCTCTGGTTTCAGCGAGGCACGTTTCTCGCGGCGACACCTGCTGAAGGTCGGAGGGCTCGGCTTACTCGGCTTGACTCTGCCGGGGCTCTTGCGAGCTGAAGCGACCGGCAAAGGCCCGCTCGCCCGGGCGAAATCAGTCGTTTTTCTTTACCAATTTGGCGGCCCGAGCCAGCTTGAAACGTTCGACATGAAGCCGGATGCGCCGGAGGGGATTCGGGGATTGCACAAACCCATTTCGAGCAATGTTTCCGGTATCCAAGTCTCCGAGCGACTGCCGCGCATGGCCAAGGTGATGGACAAGGTCACGCTCATTCGGAGCATGCATCACACGATGAAGAACCATAATTCGGCGTCGTACTATGCGCTCACCGGGCATGCCCCGCCGGTGGATGACATTCGCTTGAAAGATTCAATGGAATTGTTTCCTGCTTATGGGTCAGTCGTGGATCGTTTGGCTCCATTGGGCGAGGAGATGCCGACGTTCGTATCGTATCCTTACTTGATCCGCGATGGCTCTGTAACGCCGGGACAGCACGCCAGCTTTTTGGGCAAAGCGCACGATCCGTTCTCGTTTACTCAAGATCCAAACAGCCCTGATTTTAGTCTTCCCGAACTCAGCCTGCCAGCGAATCTAAGCCACGCGCGGCTTGAGCAGCGCCGCGAAATTCAGAAGTTGATCGATGCGCAGGCTGGCCTGCTCGAATACTCGGCCACGGCGAAGGGACTCGATGCCTATTACGAGAAGGCATTCGCGATGCTTGACTCAACCCGGCTTCGCCATCCGTTCGATTTGTCGGCTGAACCGGAAAAACTGCGTGACCGCTACGGCCGACACACCTATGGCCAAAGTTGTCTGCTCGCCCGACGCTTGGTCGAAGCAGGAACGAAGTTCGTGACGGTCTATTTCTCGAACTCGATTGGCGGTCAGAGCACGACTGCGGGCGGTTGGGACACGCATGGCTTCAATAACACGCGCATGTTCCCGATCATCGAGAAGTATCACCTGCCGATGTTGGATGAAACACTTCCGACGTTCTTGGAAGACTTGGACGAACGCGGCCTCCTCGACACAACGCTTGTTGTGTGGATGGGAGAGTTCGGGCGAACGCCAAAGATTAATGCGAATATCAGCCGCGACCATTGGCCGCAGTGCTATACTGTTCTGTTGGCGGGCGGTGGGGTGAAGCGCGGCTTTGTTTACGGCGCCTCGGACAAACAAGCGGCCTACCCGGCGGAGAATCCGGTTCGCCCGGATGACCTGGCGGCAACCATGTTTTATTTGTTGGGCATTGATCCGCAGAGCACGGTTCACGGAGTGGGCAACCGGCCGATACACATCTCGGAAGGCAAGCCGATCATGGGAGTTATGGCGTGAGCCATCCAACCAATCGAGCAGACTAAACTCCCCCATGCGCTATTCTCTTCCCAGCCTCTTGTGGGTCCTGACTTCCTTCCAACTTGGCGCTCAGAGCCCTGTTTTAAATTACGCGCTCCCGTCAGGCGCGGCACCAGGAAAGACGACGACGATAACTCTTTTCGGGGATAACTTAGCTGGAGCGACCGAGCTTTGGACCAGTTTTCCAGGTCAGACCGCCCTCGATCCCGATCCAGCCCAAGGTGAATCCAGCAAGCCTCGCTATCGGTTGACCGTGCCATCCAATGTTCCCGTTGGCATCGGTGCAGTGCGAGTGTCCACCACGAATGGCGTATCCAGTCTTGGGCTTTTCATGATCGATGATTTGCCAAGCGTGGTCGAGAGCGGTACCAATAAAACGATCAAGACTGCGCAAGAGTTGAGCCTGCCGATCGCCGTCGATGGGACTTGTGAGGAGCTCAGCTTTGACTATTACCAACTCATCGTAACCAACGGGCAGCGGATATCAGCGGAAGCTGTCGCCCAACGATTGGGCTCTCAGCTTGATCCGGTGTTGCGCTTGCTCGATTCAGCGGGACGCGAGCTGGCCTACTGTGACGACGCATCGGGCGCGGGGTCGGACGCCCGCTTCAGCTATACGGTTTCTTCTCCGGGCAAATATTTCATTGAGCTTCGCGATACGCGCTATCAAGGCGGCTCGAAGTACCGGTATCGCTTGCGGGTGGGTGACTTCCCATTGGCCAAACTTCCGTACTTGCCTGTCACTCAATCTGGTTTTAAGTCGGAGATCGGCGACACCTCGCCAGAAAAGGCCGAACTCGAGCCCAACGATACATCTGCAACCGCGACGAAGGTCTCTGTTCCAACCGTTGTCAGTGGCCATTTTGAAAAGTCCAAGGACCGTGACTTCTATCAGTTCGAAACCCAGAAAGATCAGCGCCTCGCCTTCATTGGAAAATCTCGCACCGCTGGTTTTCCTTGCGATCTGTTCATGCAGATTTACACGTCTGACGGCTCGCTATTGACCGAGGCAAATGTAACTGGTGCGAGTGACGCAGGCTTTACGAACACCTTCCGAGAAACTGGAACGTTCCGTTTGCTGGTGGAAGAGTTGAATCGCGAGGGCGGGCCGGAGCTGGGTTACCGGGTCGAAATAAAGCCTTACGAGCCGGGCTTTGCTTTGACCGTCGAAAACGACAAGGTCGAGGCGTCGGCGGGTGGGACCTTTGACATTAAGGTTTCATGCGCGCGCCGTGAGTATAACGGGCCCATTATGTTGGCGCTGACCGGCCCGGTCGAAAGCTTCGATCTGAAGAGCCCTTTGCTTCCGGGTAGGACGAACGAAGTTCAGTTGAAGGTTTCCATGCCAGCAAATCTGAAACCCGGCGAGATTGTCCACTTCGGTGTTGTGGGCTACGCCAAAATCGGCAGCTCGTTTTTTGAGACCCAAGCCAGCACAATGCCCGCCATCCGGAAACTGTTTCCGCTCATGCTCTATCCGCCTCCCGAGCTGGATGGCTGGATCGGACTGGGCGTCAAACCCGCCCAAAAGCCTGCTGAGCCGAGCAGCGTGGCGGGCCCACCCAAAACCTAACTTGCGGCTGGATCTCGGACGTCGCGTGCCAGGCTGGAAAAATTATCCGACAGCGATGTTTCCGGAAGCAGAGCCCGGTTTGGGTGCGCTGATTGCTCTTATTTGAATGAGAATGTTTGCGGCAGTGACGAGTCCACCTCCGACCAAAAGGCTCCCAGTCACTTTCTCATTGGGATACTCGAAGAGGGCGAGCGCGGAGAACCAACCCGGGAGAAAGAGAGCAAACAAGCTGGCGAAGACAGGCTCCGCGCCGTAGATCAGCCCGGCCTCGGCGGCTGGCACATGACGTTGCCAATAGTTCATCATGACGTACGCCGTCATGGTGCAGAAGATCACCAGTATCGCGGTCAATCCGATCACTGCCGGTGACGCATAGGCAACGAGCCAGTCTCTGGGATCGTTTGCGGTCACTAGCGAGACGGGCAGAGCTAACAATGCGGTCACGAGAAACATCACCAGCGTAAAATGCTCAACTCTGTTTCGGTCGAACATGGGCCGTTCCAACCAGAGGATTTGCGCTGTGAAGATGAGCGAGCCAACGAGCGTTTCCCATTCGCCCCGGCCTAATCGCATCGTTCGCCAATCGACTTGAGCGAGGATAGCCACGCCCGCTACCACCATGAAACAGCAGACGAAGATCAATGCTGATGGCCATTGACGATCCCGAACCGCCACAATCACTGGCAGAATCAGACAGTAACATTGCGTTAAAAAGGCGGATGTGGACGCCGAGGTGTAAGTGAGTCCGTCCATTTGAAACAAGAGACCCGCACCCCCGAAAATGCCGAGACCCACTCCATGCCACACTTCCAGCCGAGTCATTCGTCGCAGACTGGGCCAGCACCAGATCAACATGATCAGAGACGCGACACCGAACCGCATCGTCACCGCGCTGGCCGTGATGAACCAACTGCTGGCGTGCGGCAAAACACGTTGCTGAGCCATTCCCAGCGCCTTCATGACAGGAAAGCTGATACCCCAGAAAACCGTGGCCAGGAGCAACATCTGAGTTGCTTTTAACCGCTTTGGATACTCGCGCGTGGACATTGAGCGCGGAAGATAACACAGCTCCTTGAGACAAACACAGCCTTGAATCGCGAACGACAGCAATTCTGCCCATGAACCTGGGTGGGGTGAGAGTCCCCTCGAACCCTGACCTTTTCTGGCGATCGAGCATGTCAGGGCTCGACGGCTTCCGGCTCGGAGACTACAGCTCGGAGAGAGTCTCGCCCCACCGTTCATGGGCGCAACGCGCGCACAAAGTTCGGGGTGTTCTCATTTTGGCTTCCGACCGTCTGAAGGCGCGACCCCGTGCGTTCGCCAGGTAGGTAGTCCCGGCTTCAGCCGGTGGGGCGCCGACACTTCCAGACGCGTTGGATTGTTTGACGCGTTGCCGCCTGAAGGCGGGACTACGTGCCTAGGAAGTCCCGCCTTCAGCCGACTCTTGGTGTGATCTGCGGCCATATGAGAATTGCTGAGCGCAATTCGATACTTGCTCCTTCGCTTGTCAGTCCTCATTATCCTGCGCTTTTTATGCTAACTATCTCGGGCCTTACAAAATCCTTTGGCGGACGGACCTTATTTAAGGACGCTTCCTTGCAAGTCAACCGTGACGACCGTATCGGCTTGGTCGGCCCTAATGGCGCCGGGAAGACCACGCTGTTTACCATGATCTTGGAGCAGGATACGGGCGACGGAGGCGTGATCTCTTTGCAGAGAAATGTTTCGCTCGGCTATTTGCCACAAGAAAGCGCTCCTATCGGGAACGAGACCGTTCTGGAATTGGCCACATCAATCAGCCCCGCATTTAGCCGACTTCAGCAACAGTTGAAAGCCGCCGCCGCCAGCCAGGCGAATGGTGTCGGCGAGTCGCTCGACCATTCCGCGCACGCCGACCACGACGACTATCACAACGTTGTGACACAATTTGATGAGATGGGCGGACACCAGATCGAGTCTAAGGCGAAGAAAATCTTGAGCGGCTTGAGCTTTCGCGAGAAGGACTTTGATCGTCCTTGCCGCGAAATGAGCGGCGGGTGGGTCATGCGCGCTCATCTGGCGCGTTTGCTTGTGCAAGGGCCGGATTTGTTAATGCTCGACGAACCGACCAACCATCTCGATCTCGATGCTCTCCTATGGTTTCAAGAATATTTAAGAAATTATCCCGGCGCGATCCTGATGATTTCGCATGACCGCGAGTTCTTGAATCAGCTTGTCGGTGGCATTGTCGAAATCCGGCAAGCCAGCCTGATTCGCTACCGCGGCAACTACGAGGATTACCTGGTTCAACGCGCCGCGAAGGAGGAGCAGCTTTCGGCAGCATATAAAAATCAGCAACGCGAGATCGCCCATTTGATGGAGTTCGTGGACCGCTTCCGAGCCAAGAACACGAAGGCCTCGCAAGCTCAAAGCAAATTAAAGCAAATCGAGCGGATGGAGAAAATCGAAGCTCCCGAAAGCGACGAGCGCACCGTAAAGTTTAGATTTCCGCAGCCGCAGCGCAGCGGATTGAAAGTGATTGATCTTAAGAATATCCACCATGCTTACGGCCCTAACGTGGTCTATCAAGGTGTCGATTTCGAGGCGGCTCGGAGCCAGCGAATCGTTCTGGTGGGCCCGAATGGCGCTGGGAAATCCACGCTGCTCAAGATTCTTGCCGGGCTGATCCCATTCCAAGAGGGCACACGTGAGCTCGGCCACAACGTGAAGGCGGGATACTATGGTCAATACAGGGTCGAGACATTGAACACGGCGCACACAGTTTTGGAGGAGGGCCTTGAAACGCCCCAGCGGATTACTGAGCAGTTTGTTCGAACGGTTTTAGGCTCGTTTCTTTTTCGCGGGGATGATGTGTTCAAGAAGGTTAGCGTTCTGAGCGGCGGAGAGAAAAGTCGTCTGGCGATTGTGAAGCTGTTGCTCGATCCTCCCAACCTTCTTTTGATGGATGAACCGACGACGCACCTGGACATGGCGAGCATCGACGCATTGGTCGGCGCTCTTCATCAATATGAAGGCACTTTGATCTTTATCAGCCACGACGTCTATTTCATCCGCGCCATTGCCAACCATGTCGTTCATGTGAATGCAGGTCGGCTCACCCATTACCCGGGCGGCTATCAGTACTACCTGGACAAATCCGCCGCTGTCTCTGAGCGCGCGGGCTTAACCTCCGGTCGAGAGGAGAAGAAAGAAGATTCCTCGACGCTCCAAGGCCGTCCGAGCGTTAAATTGAAAGATCAAAAGCGTCTTGAAGCCGAGCAACGTCAGGCCCGTTCCCGCGTGCGAAAGGGGCAACAGCAAATCGTTCATCGTCTGGAGAAGGAGATTGCTGAGCTCGAGAAACAGCAGGTTGGGCTGACCGCTGACCTAGAGAATCACGAAACGTATGAGCAGCCGGGCCGAGCCGCGGGAATCAATCGCGAGCTTTCCGGGCTAGTCAAAAGCTTGGAGAAACTCACGAAGGACTGGGAGCACGCAGCTTCGAAATTAACGGAAATGGAGAACACGTGAACCTCGCGTCTGGAACCAAGTCCTCTGCGAGTGAAACGCGATGGCCTTTGCCGTTCTGGCGCTTGTTGCCTGCGGATCGCAGCTACTTCCAATCCGCTTTCAAGATGAGCCTAAGACGCGCCGGACTTTGAGCCTCTGGCGAGGCGCGAACGAGGCGCATATCCGCAGCGATTGCAACGAGTGAGCAACGAAGCCCAGGGATCAAAGGACCAGCGAATTAGGCTCATCTTGAAAGCGCACTGGAATAATGCCGTGTGGTGGCCAAGACGAGAATGCTCTGAATGTCCGCGCATGATAGAACCATCGAGGGCACACCGCCATCGCATTCAATCCACTTCGCTTTCGGTTAGAATTCTCCGATAGCTCTGCCGGGCGTGCTCGTAGGCCAGCTTTGCGTCTTCCTTTTCGTCCGACTTGTAGGTCCGCTCCTTCGAGGCCCAGCATTGATCGACGCCTTTCAAACACCACTCGGCGCTCCGTTTCGAGGCTCGAATCGGTTTGCCATTCACAAGAACGAAAATCGGGTTCGTGTGCGATGACGGATAGATTCTCAGTGCCACCCAACTGCTCGCTTCGATCTGCACGTCGAAAGTCACGTCCTGCATCTTGCCGTCTGCCACGATATTTTTCTTCGCGACAGGATAACCGTTGACCACAACTTCGATCGGCACTTCGCGGGTGCCATTGAGTCGGGCACGTTCCAAATGCCACGGAAACCGGCCAGCTCCCATCGGACCAGGCTGCTCGTCGAGCATCGCAGCTACTCGGGCGGTCAAGTGCAACGCCGCGGGACGTTCCAGCCGCAATTCGCTCCCTTGCTCGCCGACCGCCACTTGAGTTGCATTTCCGGCGCTGGCCTTGAACTCAAGCAGGTGGCTCCGCCCGTCGCTCACGTAACAACGGCCCATGCGGATGCCTTCGCACCATTGGTCGTAGTCCAGCTTGCCATCGAGCTTCACGTAGCTCCGTCCCACGCCGACGCGTTCGCCGAAGATGCAGGGAAAATCCGTCTCGCCGCTGATGCGCTGGCGGAAACCGCAGTTGAGCACGTGATACCACATATTCAGCTCCGAGCGCGGATTGGTATCGACCGTCGAAGTGAAGTCCACCGCTGGCACAAGCTTGCCATCGGGTCCGGGGACTTCGTGCGTGACGTCCACCACAAATTCATTCGCCCCAATCCCGTCGTAAGCTGGGACCACGTAATTGGGCAGTTCGCTCGATCGCACATCGAGTCCGCTGCCCGAGTGCGCGGGGCCTGTGACTGCGCCTTGCTTCTTGGCCCAGCGAAGCGTGTTGAGCCCGAGAGTGGGCCAATGGTCTTTTGATTCGCCGCCGGGAAAAATCTCCTGCCTGAGCCGAAGCAGGCAGAGATGCCCAGACTGATGCGAACCAAAGCCTGACACTTCGATGTCGTAACGCAGCAAGTAGGGATATTGTGAAACCTTGTCGTCCTTGCCGGTGAAGAATTGTTTCTGGTAATCGAAACACGGACCCCAGGTCAAATTGCATCCGACCTTCAAGTCTTCGCCGAGACAGTGCCGTATCATGTCGATCGCGTGGACGCCTTCGGTGGGGTTGGTGTAGTGGGCGCAACCGGCGGCGTGAATGTGATGATCGCCGGACCACCATCCGAGCTTGGACGGGTCGGTCCAACGTTCGACCGCGAAAGCAGCCGTTCCTGCTGTTCTGCTCACAACAATCTTCTGCTTCTTCACGATGGACTCCGGCCCGCGCATGAATTCGATGTTGTAATCGCCGTCAGGCAATTTGATGCTCTCGCCATCACTTCGATACACTTGAGGATGAAATGCGAAGTCGGGTGCGAGCCGCTTGGCCTGCGATGGATAAACCCGTCCCGCTTGATCGCGGATGAGAAAATAGGCTGTTGTCGGCTGGTTGTTCTCATCCCGCACCTTGAACTTAATGTTGCGGGCCGGCTGGCACGTGAAAAGAATATCCGTTTCATTGCGAAACCCGATGTCCTGCGTTCCCTGGCCGATGTTGAAAGAAAACTTTCCCTCGCGTTTGCCAGCGTCGCGGCTGAACAGTTGCACGATCCGATACTCGAGCTTCAGCCCGCTTAAGGCCGGCTTGAGCGGCTGTTTGTCGAATGTCTGCAAATCGAGCCACAGATCGGTACCGCGGCGCGGCGAGGTGTCGCCACGTTTGCGATATTCCCTGTCCGACGGGGTGTTGGCGGACCCGGAGTCAAACAACGATATGGCATTCGGGCTGACCGCGACGAGCGGCGCGGTGGAACCGGAGTCGTTCTGCACTTTGACGAGGAACTGTCGCCAACCCTGCTCCACCAGCACCGGCTTGACAGCGCCTGGCACCACCTTCACCCGGTTTTCTGGATTGATGGTCACGCCAAATAGGCAATGGGCATCGAGAATTACTTGAATCTTTTCACAGGCGGCGGCATCGCTTTGCTGTATCGCCTCATCCAGCGCCTTTTTTTCCGTAGCGCTGAACGGTGAGCCGAGATAATCCGACGCTTCAATCAATCGTTTGACTTGCGCGGTGAACGGCTGCGGTTCGACATCGCGCACGATGGGCAGCGTCTGAGCGCCGGCGAAAGGGACGGCGAACAGGAGCAGAGCTACACTGCTGAACGTTCGAGTGATAAAAAGCAATCGTCGTAATGGCATAAGGGTATCGCCTTGTTGTTGGGGTTATGGGTCGGCAATGTGGCAAAATGCCTCGTCTTTGCACAGCATTAAATCGCTGCGCGGAAAAAACCGAAGAGTGCGGCCATTCTGTCCACGCTGGAGTTTGGACATTTTCGCGTGTTGCTCAAATCGAGAGAGGCTTCCGACTGCCGCAATTCTCAGTTTGGGAGGTATGTAGTCCCGGCTTTAGCCGGTCGCCCCGTGAAAACCGGCTAAAGCCGGGACTACATACGGCGAACGGAAGGTGCCATGAGCCAAAATGAGAACACCCCGAACTTTGTGCGCGCATTGCGCCCTTGAACGGTGGGGCGAGACTCTCTCCGAGCTGTAGTCTCCGAGCCGGAAGCCGTCGAGCCCTGACATG
>CAMAWP010000210.1 GCA_945861765.1 Akkermansia muciniphila
TACCACTTGCCGCTGCGCAACACCTTGACGATCGCGGGCTCCCAGGATTCCTTCCACGTCGGCCAATTGGACCAGCCTTCCTGACGCACGGGCGCGCCTCCCAGCAGGGCTGGCTTTGCGGTCTCCGCGGCAAATGTCATGGGTGCCCGTCGGGTGCTCAGCCAGCTCAAGGCGGCTGAACCGACCGCCGAATGCCGGATGAATCCACGTCGTGTGAGAGGGTTGTTCATAGTAGCGTCCGTTGTTGGAAAGAGTTGAAAGCTTTCATCCTGAGCCCGCATGATGCCCGCGGCATCAACCGACGAGCATCACCCTGCATCATGGCCGGAAGTTCTTGGACGTCGAGCGGCGATTTTATCAATTTTAAGATGGCTGTTTCCCTTTGGAAGCATGGGGCAAGGGAACCGAAAACGATCCGATCGACAGGTATGTGGGCAGAGTTCAAACCTTGGACCGAGCCAATCATCCGATCCACCGCGCCCTAACCTTCAAGCCGCGAAATATCCATGACTGAGCTTGTGATACGTCTCAAACGGGTTCTCCAATGTGTCTCCGATCTTGCTGGGCGATTGGCCGATCGAGGCATTGCTTCGGATTTGAGGCTTGTATCTATCCGACCTAATGTCTTAATCACTCGCCATGTTCAACAGACGCATTTTTTCAGCTTGGGCTTCCTGTTTGCTAACCATGACCGTCATCTCTCTTGTCGCTCAGACGACAAAGGCAGCGGAGTTGTACACAGAAAATCCCGGATCGGAAGGCGACGGCAAGCACACGATCGGTCCCGAGTACAAGATCGATCCCGACCTCACGGACCGGGGCAATCCCAAGGGGAAATACTTCGAGTTTTCGATGCGTCTGGCTGACAGCAAGATCTTCCGAGGCGACGATTCGACACTCGAGCGTGAGAAGAAGGCGGTGCGAACAGAGCGAAAGATCTATGTTTACGTTCCCGCCGCTTACCAGGATGGAACCAAAGCCCCGCTCCTCGTCATTCATGACGGACCCGGTCAGCTCAACCTCGTACGCAACGCCCTCGACAATCTGACCATTTCAAAGGATCCGAACCGCAAGTTGCCCGCATTCGTCGCGATTGCCGTTCAAAACGGCGGCAACGATGGAAAGAATAGCGAGCGCGGTCTCGAATACGACACCATGTCGGACCGACTCGCCCGGTTCATCCAGGACGAAGTATTCCCGGCGGTTCTGAGCAATGCCGAGATCAAGGCTGCCTATCCCAAGTTCGCCCTCACGGCTAATCCCTGGGGCCGAGCTGTCATCGGCTGCAGTTCGGGTGGCGCGGCGGCGTTGACCATGGGCTGGTTTCGGCCCGACTTGTTCCGACGTTTGATCGCCTATTCTGGCACATTCGTCGATCAGCAGGATGACGACGCGGCAGAGGAAGCCAAGTATCCGTTGGGCGCGTGGGAATACCACTCCGGCATGAAGCTCATTGAGAAGAGCGAGAAGAAGCCGCTGCGCATCTTCACTCATGTATCTGAAAACGATCTTCGCGCGAAAGATCGAGAGGAAACCTATCACAACTGGGTGATGGCTGGCGAGCGCACTGAGGCTGCGCTCAAGGCCAAAGGCTACAACCACCGCTACGTATTCAGCTTGGCCACAGGCCACTGCGACCGCCGAGTCTTCGAGCAAACACTGGCGGATACGCTCGTCTGGACCTGGCGCGGCTACCACGCCGACTGAGCTCGCCAACCTGCACTAAGTGGCCGGTCGGATTGCAACAGACGGCTATCCTTTTACAGGATTGCCCAAACCCCATCCGCCGACGCGGAGTGCCATACCTGGTGTAAGCTCCTTCCGGAGGCTCCTTCACGAGGCCGGAGCAATGGCGCAGCGCTGCAGTCCGACTCCGACAGCTACGCAACCGGCCTTGTCCTGCATGTTCTCCAAATCGCCGGTGTCCCAAAAGACGACGTGAAGATTGCCAAAGGTCTGGACTGGCTCAAGAGCAACCAGTCGGCAACGGGCGCGTGGCAAAGCATCTCGGTCAACAAGAGACGTGATCTCACCAGACACTCGGGCAAGTTCAGGTCCGACGCGGCAACCGCCTTTGCCGTTCTCGCCCTCAGCCACTGAACCGTTCCAGCCGACGTGAGGAGGCTCTGACTTCCTCGTCGGAGCTTGGCGTGTCGGACGCAGGAGATTTGAGCCTCACGTCGGCTGCTACCAACGTCTGATCGAGCCGTTCCTTGGTGCTGAGATTGGCTTGATCGCAGTAATCCGTGATGCGAATACCACGCACCAGTTCCATCACAAAGTAGGGACGCCCGGCTGGGAGCGCCGGCATCCTTGTCGGCGTGTTTGCGGTGATCGAGCCTCCCGCCGGCAGAGATGCCGGCGCTCCCAGGGGGGCGGTCCGCCACATCCTTGGATACGCGTGTAGCTCCACGACCGATTCTCGCGTGCCATTTTCAAGCGAGGTTGGGCCGCAACAGTGTCGTTTAAGGATTGTCACGCTTGCTCTAGGTCTAACCAGTTGGCAAGCTTTCACTAGATGAACGAAACGATCAGAGCTTGGACGGAGGTCTTCGAGACTTTTGTCTTGGAGGTGATCTTCGAGCAGCGCCGAGGCAAGCGGGCGGCTCTCGCTCGCTCGGTGCTTTACTTGCTTTCCAAGGTCTTTCAGGTTGCTGTCAAGGCACGCCTTTTTCTTTATAGCGTTCGCATTCTTCGCGACTCGACTCTCGGTGTTCAAGTGATTGCCGTGGGGAACCTGACCGTGGGCGGTACCGGGAAAACGCCAGTCGTCGAAAAGTTCGCGAGAGAACTGCAGGACCAAGGCCGAACGGTCGCGATTCTTTCGCGCGGTTATCGGTCGAAGCCGCCCCCGCTCAGCAAGCGCCTGCTGAATAAGCTTCTGTTCCGAGAGGATAGCACTCCGCCGCGGGTTGTCTCGGATGGTAAATCGTTGTTGCTCGATTCTGAAACCGCCGGCGATGAGCCATACATGCTTGCCTCGAACCTCAAGGACGTGGTCGTGCTTGTGGACAAGGATCGCGTCAAGAGCGGTCGCTATGCCATCGAGAAGTTCGGCTGCGACACCTTATTGCTCGATGATGGCTTTCAATACTGGAAGCTTCGCGGCCGACGCCGTGATATCGTTCTGATTGATTATCAACAGCCTTTTGGCAACGAGTTATTACTGCCACGGGGAACATTGCGCGAGCCTCCTTCTCATTTGGCTCGGGCCAACACGATTTTTATTACCAAGAGCGACGGGAACACGGCCGCGTTGCGGAAACGGATTGCTCAGTACAATTCCACAGCGAGTATCATCGAGTGCGTTCACCATCCGCTCTACTTTGAGGATGTTTTCACGGGAGAACGGCGAGGGTTGGATTTCTTGAAAGGTAAGCGAGTCGCCTCTCTGAGTGGGATCGCGCAACCCGAAAGCTTTGAACGAAGCCTGGCCAATCTCGGCAGTGAGCTGGTCTATTCCAAGAGGTTCGCCGACCATCATCGCTTCACTCAACAGGAGATTCTCAATGTCATCAATCGCAGCAAAAAGAGGCAAGCCGGAATTATTGTGACCACTCAGAAGGACGCAGTCCGCTTTCCTAAAATCGATCGCCGCGATTTGCCTATGTATTTTATGAGAGTGGAAATAAAGATTTTGAGTGGAGCCAAAGATTTTCAGGATTGTGTGCGGCAGATTTGCTTTCGTTAGCGCATGGATACTTTCCTTTACGTTATGGTGCGATGTCTCGTCGCTTTTCTCCGATCGCTTCCTTTGCCGTGGGTCGCGCGCCTGGGCCGCGCGGGAGGCGAACTGTTTTATCTGCTTGATGCGCGGCATCGAGGCGTCGCCCAGAGGAACTTGGGACTTTGCTTCGGCTCCGAAAAAACCGCGGCGCAAGTCCGCGCTTTGGCGCGCGAAAATTTTCGTAGGATCGGAGAAAACTTTGCCAGCGCGGTGAAGACAGTGTTCATGTCCTCCGAGGAATTGAAGGAGTTTGTGACATTCGCGGGGATCGAGAAGCTCGTGCCCGACAAATCAAACCGCAGCGTGATTATTGCCATTGGACACTTTGGGAACTTCGAGCTGTTCAGCCGTGTTGCCCAATTTGTTCCGCATTTGAAACCAGCCGCAACTTATCGAGGGCTTCAACACCCTTCCTTGGACCGTTTCATGTTGTCGCTGCGCTCTCGATCCGGGTGCCGGTTTTTCGAGCGGCGCACAGAGGGCCATGCGCTGAGGGCTGCCTTGAGAAACCAGGGCGTGCTCCTTGGTCTCCTGGCCGATCAACACGCCGGCAATCGAGGACTCCGATTGCCTTTTTTTGATCGCGACTGCTCCACGAGTCCGGCATCGGCCATCTTTGCTTTGCGTTACGACTGCGCACTCTACTCAGGCTTCTGCTTTCGGACTTCCTTGGGGCGATGGCGCATCGAGCTCGGAGATCAGATTGCAACTCATGAAAATGGTTGTCCCCGAACCGTCGAGGCCATCACCCGCGAGATCAATCACGCTTTCGAATCGGCCGTACGGCGCGATCCCGCCAACTGGTTCTGGGTCCACAATCGATGGAAGCCGGTTAAGAAGGCTCACACCTCTAAAGGGTTGCCGACCGATCAGGCCGAACAAACTGTCGTTGGCGATTCGTCCGAAGCCGAAGCGGAAGGCTCGACATCCATGACAAATTCAAAGGCTTCCGGTGCATGAACAACGCCCCAGACGGGGACCTTGTCGCCCGTGAGCGGGCTGCGATGAACCCGTCGAAAATCCTGGTCCGGGGAGTCAATTGGCTAGGGGACGCAGTGATGACGACGCCGGCCTTGTTGCGACTGCGGGAGGCCCATCGGGACGCACACATTGCCATCCTAACGGACGTTAAACTAGCCGACCTGTGGCGCAATCATCCTGCTGTCAACTCGGTCCTTTCCTTCACGAAAGGAGAAAGCGCTTGGTCGATCAGTCGACGTTTGCGGAGGGAAGGTTTTCACATTGGCCTGGTTTTACCAAACTCTTTCCGCTCTGCGTTGGAACTTTGGTTGGCCGGCATTCCTCGACGGCTGGGATACGCGAGACCCTGGCGTCGCTTGTTTTTCACCGACGCGATTTCAACCAGGCCTGGAGCTTCGACGATGCGAAAGAGAGCGTCCTCTGAAATCCATCGGTTGATTGACTCCAAAGGCGCACGGGCTTCAGAGAGCGCACATGGTTCCTCGCACCAAATTTTCGATTATCTCCACCTCGTTGGTCACTTGGGAGCTGTGGCGTCGCCACTCTCGCCATTTCTCGCCGTCACTGAGGATGATGTGAAATCTGTTCACGAGCGCTGGCAGATTCCTCGGGTATCCACTCGCCCTTTGTTTGGTCTGAATCCCGGCGCTGAGTATGGTCCAGCCAAACGATGGCCGAAGGAGCGCTTTATCGCGGCTGCGGTCGAAATTCAGAACCGAACGAATTGCCGATGGTTGCTCGTTGGCGGCAAGTCAGATGTCCCGTTAGCCAATGAAATCGAAGCTCAAGTTACCAGCGTTCGGTCTCGGGAGAAGCTCGATGAACGTTCCTCGAACGATTTGGCGATTCTGAATCTTGCTGGTGCGACCACGCTCCGAGAACTGTGCGCATTGCTGAAAATCTGCCGGCTGCTGCTGACGAATGACACCGGTCCGGCGCATGTTGCTGCCGCGGTCGGAACGCCTGTCATTATTCCGTTTGGCAGCACATCGCCGGAGCTAACCGGCCCGGGAATGCCAGGCGATCAGGGGAATCATTTCCTTCGCTCGGACGCAGCCTGTTCGCCCTGTTTCTTGCGCGAGTGCCCGATTGATTTCCGTTGCATGACCCACATCAGCGTGAAGGAAGTCGTTGAAACAGTGCTCAAGACCAGCCATCGAGACTGAAGCATCAGAGGCGCATCAGGCCGAAAGGCGTGGATAAGCCTCAGAGTCTGATGTCTCGCGACGGAGGCGACGGAAGCGACGGGGTACGAAGCGAGGCGTGGCTGTGAGCTGTCCTCACGTCGCCTCCGTCGCCTCCGTCGCGAGACTCTCTGCGTTTGTCCGAGCCTCCATTTCCACATGAGAGAGCGCAACATGGCTGACACAAAGTAAGAAGCGCTCTCGCTGCGAACGAACGTTTGACTAATGACTCAGGTTCATTATTTTTACGTCCGGCTTTACACGCCCCTCTCTCTAGGGATGTTTCGTGCGTATCTGTGTCATATTTAATCCTTGCGCCAAAGGCGAGAAAGCAAAGCGCTTCCGCCAACATTTGGATCGTTTTGCCGATCACTGCGCGCTCAAATTGACCTCTGCTCCGGGCGACGGTCGATCTCTTGCGTCCGAGGCGGTGCGAGAAGGTTACGACACCATCATTGCCGCGGGTGGGGATGGCACTCTGAATGAAGTGTTGAACGGCATCGGCGATGAGCCTGAGGGCTTCTCGAATGTCCGCCTTGGCGTTTTGCCCTTGGGAACGGTCAATGTCTTTGCCAGGGAACTTGGCATGCCTCTGGTTGTCTCGCGAGCTTGGAACGTAATCCAGCGTGGACACGAAACCACCATTGACCTTCCTCGAATGCAATTCGAATCACAAGGCAAGCCACAGCAACGCTACTTCGCACAAATGGCCGGCGCGGGATGGGACGCCCAAGCCATCGCGTTGGTTGAATGGAATCTGAAGAAACGGATTGGGCAGTTTGCTTATATGATCGCCGGTCTGAGAGCCATGTACGGCAAGCTGCCCAAGATTACCGTCAGTGTTGGTTCGACAAGTGTCGATTGCGAATTGGTCGTCCTAGGGAATGGTCGGTACTACGGTGGAGAGTTGCCTGTCTTCCATCAGGCCAATTTTCGCGATGGCTTGTTGGATGTCTGCGTTTTTCCGAAGGTAAGCTGGTTTGTGTTGATTCGATACTTCTGCGGCTTTCTGTCTCAACGCCTCTTCAGGTCGGGCACCGAGCCTTACTTCCAGACCGAGTTCGTAAAGCTCGAAAGTGCCGATTCTGCCTGGTTCGAATTGGATGGAGAGAACTGCGGTCATCTGCCGGCCACTTGCTCGATTCAACGCCAAGCTTTGCGAATTATCGTGCCTTAGGTGCGAGATACGAAAATACTTTTGCTTTGACAGCTTGCTGGTTTGCGGTTGCTATCCCCGAGTAACCCACTGGCTGCGACTCCGATGCGTCGTGCTAGTGATCAAACTGAAATTGGAGAAACCTTATGACTTTGACTAAAAGACTTATTCGCAACGCGAGCGTTGGCCTCTTGACGACATTGGTGTCCACGTGTGTTTTGGCGGAAGTGAGCATTCCGGACGACTACAGAATTGGCGGATTCGCTCTGGGCTGCCAAGCTTATACCTTTAATCGCTACAGTGCTTTTGAAGCGATCGAAAAAACGGCCCAGGCAGGGGGTCGATGCATCGAATTCTATCCCGGCCAGAAGCTGAGTCTTGAGGAACCGACCGTTAAGCTGGACCATAATGCCTCGGAGGAAGTGATTGAAAAAATCAAGGCTAAGCTCAAGAAGCACAATATTATGGCGGTGAATTATGGCGTGGTCGGCCTCCCCAACAACGAACCGGAATGCCGGAAGGTTTTCGAATTTGCGAAAAAGCTCGGTTTGCGCGGCGTCACATCCGAACCCAAAGCCGACGCCATGGATCTGATCGAGAAGTTGGTCAAGGAATACGATATCCTGATGGGGATTCATAACCATCCCAAGCGTCCTAACGACGCGAACTACAAGCACTGGGACCCGAACTTCATTCTTTCCATGGTCAAAGACCGCGATCGTCGCCTTGGCTCATGCGCTGACATTGGACATTTCGTCCGTTCTGGAGTCAAACCGGTGGACGCGCTCAAGATTCTGGAGGGACGCGTCATGAGCAGTCACCTTAAAGATCTGAGCGAGTTTTCCCCTCGTGGCCACGACGTTCCATTTGGCACTGGCAAATCAGACATCTCTGGTGTTCTCGATGAACTCAAACGTCAAGGCTTTCAAGGGAACATCTCTATCGAATACGAGTTCAATTGGGAACATTCGGTACCCGACGTCGCCCAGTCCATTGGTTTCGTTCGAGGTTATGTCGGAGCCAAGCACTGAGCTTGGAGTCCTGATATGGCAGCGAGGGCGTGCTATCGCGGTGGTGGCGGCAGTGTTACCGCTTCCACCCGGTAGAGTCGATGAATGAGATCCGTGTAAGGGAGGAACCACTCGGTTTGGGGAAAACGACCCGGAATGTTTGTGACTAGATTCGATGGAATTACTGCATCTCGTCCGAGCCGAACCTCGTACACCGTATTCGTGGTGCTAGGCCAGCTCAGACGGGCTAGCTGGTCGTTCCATAAAGAAATATCCAGTTGGAAACGGCTGTCTGACACGGTGGGATTTGTGCCGATGATCTGTTCTCGGGAGTTTATGTAGCCATCCTGATCTGGATCGTCCTGGGGGCCAAAAGCAAGGGTGTTGAAATGCTTTTTTTCCCAAGCATCATCGAGCCCATCAGCGTCCTTATCCACGATCGGCAAGCCGGTGATAATCAAGCTGACCTCCTTGACACTCCCCGTGCCTTTCGAATCGAGGTCACTCACAGCAATGGTCCACGTCCCGGCACTGGTTTCATAAAAGTGCTGGGTCGAATAATAGGTCCAATCGACCGGGCCAGCATTCTCATCGCCATTTAATGTCTGCAACACGCTTCGCGTCCCGCTCGGAGAAACCAGCGTAATGCGCAAATCGCCTCGACCAGTGTGGTCGGTGTCGATGCGCACTGCGATGTGCTCGCAGAGCAGAGTTTCCTTCACCGTGAATGAATAATTCGTGGAGCTGAGATGGAGTTGAGTTCGTGCGGTCGGATCTTTGCTCAAGTAATCTCGCAAGGCTTCGCCATCGGTTTGGTTGATGAAGACGCCGGGTATAGGCGAAAAATCGGTACCGCCCATAATGGTTCGCGCGGTAGCATCGCGATTGTTATAGACGACCGCGAACGAGGCACCCGCCGCCGCTGCTAGGGACAGCTTCTCGCAGAAGTAATTGCCGCCGCGTTGAATCAGAGCTCCTTGACCGGTCAAATTCATCGTGATCCCGTTCGTCGTATGCCCCACATCCACCAGCGGCATAAGAGGTGTGGTCACATCCGGGTAAGGACTCATGCTGGGCCAAGCCACGATCGAGCGGAGATCGGCGGGCACATCGGCGCCACGAACCAGCAACCTCAAACCTTCGTCCGGAATTATGCTGGAGTTGTTGGAGTGGTACGTCACGGTGGTGGGAGCGGGTCGATTAACCCATTTCCGAGCCAAGGCGACGGCGACGCCTGCATCAGGCACTCCGAAGCCGAGATTATGGCTGACGCGAAATCCAGCGCTATTGGTCTTCAAATCCGGATCTGCGAAATCAAAGTGCCTGCTCGATTGAATTAAGATCTGCTGCACATCGCGGTAGGTTAGATTCGTGTTGGCACCCAGGATCAATGCCACCACGCCGGAAATCTGAGGTGCCGCCGCGGAGGTGCCGCTAAAACCCGCCGACCCGAACACATAATCGGCGAGATCATTGGTGTAGGAATTGGCGTTGTATCCAAACGATCCTTTTCGATCCGTGCTCATCAGATTGGGCGAATTGCTCATGCAAGGATTGAATTCATCGGCTTCATCCCCGCTCGGAGCTGCGACGAGCACGCAAGCGCCAGGAGAACTGTATCTGGTCACGCGCCCGTCCAATCGAACCGCTGCCACCGCAATGACCCGAGGGTCGGACGGATAAGCATCGTCGTTGACGTTCTGAGTTTGGCCTCGTCCATTGCCCGCCGCTCGCACGATGACAACGCCGCGGCCAGCCCGACCGAACCCAACTGCATTGGAAATTCCAAGGTCTTCCAGAGAGCTAAAGCGCAGTTGCTCATGCCCCTCTCCTTTGCCCCAGCTATGATTTTGGACGCTGACGATATTGGATTTGTATTGGAACATGTCCATGAGCTGTTCTTCGCTCAGTTGCAACCGATCGCGGTCAGTGAAAAGAACCCAACTGGCAATCGATGCAGCGGGGGCCACGCCTGAAATGCCAATCTTATTATTGGACGTCGCCGCGGCGAGGCCTGCCACAGAGGTGCCGTGATTGGCCATGGGACCGGCTGGCATGCCGTTGGTGTCGGCAAAATTAAAGTTAAAATGGGGTGCCCCACGCGTCCGGCCTACCAGATCCGGATGATCTAATTCCAAGCCGTCATCGGCGATGGCAATCGTGACGCGCTGTCCGCGGCTGAACTGCCAGGCGGCTCGGACGTTCAAGTCCACTCCGAGAGGGGTTCCGTTCGCGTCGCGGTTTTCCAGATAGGGCTGCCATTCGGTGTTTGGCATGTCGGCCTGGTAAAAATAGGGGTCATTGGGCTTGGTCGCGTAGTTGGCGAAAAGCTGTTTCGGGCGCCGGGCGACCGGGTAACTCGCGGCCACGCGAGGATCTTCGGCAAGCGCGGCCGCTTCCTCGAGAGCCGTCCAAGTATCCGGCGCTTCCAGAATAAACATCGTGGCGGTCAGCTCGCGGGAGAGTTGCAGTCGGCGACCTCGAATGAATGATGGCAAATCCTCGGACTCTCTCAGTTCAAGAACGATGCGATTGCCTACTTCAATCGGCTGAGAGGAACCGTTCTCCGGCCACGCCTTCAGCCAAGTCGTCTCAACATTCTTCTTGGTCGAGGAGGTTGAAGTCGGCGGTTTTTCGACCCGGTACGCTGCGAACCTTGGCTCGCGAAACTCGAAACGAGCGGTATCCGCGGGTGGAGGGGTGCTTTGAGCGCGGGCGCAGAGAACATTAAGCGCCAACATCATCCCAACGATTAATAAGACAACAGACTGCATCACTGGTGACGTATAAGAGCAGATTGCATTCCGATTGCGAAGGCAAATTACACGACGCGGCTGAACCCGAGCATCCAACTTATTCCACGAAACCTGCAATAACCGCGTTAACTCCCCAGGGAGTTAAGATAGCTCCGTCCGAAGCTAAGATTTGTCCCCGAATACTACCGCAAGGACTGCGTGGCTCTCGGCTGTTCATGACGTTTTGTTTTTGTATGTTCCGTATATTGTAGCACTTGTAGCCAGAACCGAATGTCCTTCCGCTGTATAACTCCGGGCGATGGCTTGGGTGATATATGTTTTGGCGAGTTGAACAGCTTTAGCTAAGTCACAACCGTGCGCTAAATATCCAGCGATTGCCGCCGAGTAAGTGCAACCAGTCCCGTGCGTGGAAATCCCGCGAATGAATGGAGCTCTCAGCAATAACTCGGTAACTCCATCGTAAAAGATATCGAGCGCTTCATTCAAACCAGGCAAATGTCCTCCTTTGACTAACGCAGCGCATCCATGGTTGGAATAGATGAACTTGGCTGCCTTCCGAAGATCCTCTGGAGTTTCGATTGGGAATCCGGTCATTATCTGAGCCTCGTGGACATTGGGCGTGATCAGTGTCGCGAGAGGCAATAACTCGGTCTGTAGAGCACGGACTGCCGCAGTTTTGAGCAAGCGAACTCCGCTGGTAGCCACCATTACCGGATCAACGATCAATGGTGGCCGTTTCCGATGATCGAACCAATCAGCGACGACTCGGATGATCTCAGTGGAGAAGAGCATCCCGGTTTTCACGGCTGTCGGTCGTAGTTCATCGAAGACTGCCTCGATCTGCTTTCGAACGATTTCCGGTTTGCTCGCTTGAATGCCCGAGACTCCCTTTGGATTTTGCGCTGTGATGCATGTGACTGCACAGGTGCCGTGTACGCCCAACGAAGCGAAAGTTTTGAGATCGGCCTGAATCCCAGCACCGCCTCCGCTGTCTGAGCCAGCAATCGTCAGCGCAATCGGCCAGTTTTCACGTTTCAACACAAGACGCAGTCTAGCTTAACAACGCGAAGCAGAACAGAAGATAGGCAGAGATTTGCCGGAGGTGGCCGCTTCTCCGAATGAGGACGGGCCAAAACCTCGTTTCTCGCAGGGAGAGACCCCGTACTTCGCGCGCGCAGGGCGACTCTGAACCCACCCCTACCCCTCCCAGGAGGGGAGCTTTGTCCGTTGCCCTCCTCGGAGGCGAGCTTTGTCCGGTCCCCTCCTGGGAGGGGTAGGGGTGGGTCGGTTCATGGATAGGGAAGGAAGACACCGCAGCGCGCCTGTCCTCATTCAGAGATGCGCCCATTCCGCTCAAAACAGCGAAAAACCACTTGCCTAAACGCATTTTCTTTGGCTGCAAAGTCGCGAGAACATCTTCGTCATCGCGGGCTTTTGAGAGAACGACTCTTTCGACGTTGAACTTTGAGGTGTGAACTCCATATTCCTGACATGGATAAAGATCAGGTTGTGGAGATTTTGGTCGAGATTGGCATTCTGTTGGAATTAAAAGGGGAGAATCCATTCAAGACCCG
>CAMAWP010000211.1 GCA_945861765.1 Akkermansia muciniphila
GAGTTCGTGGATGGCGTGAATCTGCGGCAGGCGATGAAGGCGGGCCGCTTTACACCGGAGCAGGCACTGGCGGTCGTGCCGCCGGTCTGCGAAGCCCTGCAATACGCGCATGAGCACGGCATCGTCCATCGCGACATCAAGCCGGAGAACCTGCTGCTGGACAAAGACGGCCGGGTGAAGATCGCCGACTTCGGCATCGCGAAGCTCATAGGAGCGGCGGCATCCCTGCCGCCGGGATCAGAGGCAGAACTCCCCACGGCGGCAGGGATGCCGACGCTCCCAACCGAGGCCTCCACCGCCGGCACGCCGCAATACATGGCGCCCGAGCAGAAGGCACATCGTCGCACCGATCATCGCGCGGACATCTACTCCCTGGGCGTGGTGCTCTACGAACTGCTCACGGGCGAACTGCCCGCCGACAAACTGCAACCGCCTTCGCGCAAGGTGCAGATTGATGTGCGACTGGATGAGATCGTCCTGCGCGCGCTGGAGGTGAAGCCGGAGCTTCGTTACCAGACGGCGGGCGAGATGGGGACGCGGGTGGAGACGTTCGTTTCGACTCCGGGCGGCGGACCAACGAGTGAACAACCAGGCCGATCCTCCACCCTCACGCCCGCAACTCATCTCGGAGCGCGGGGAAACAGCCCCTTGCAGTGGAACGGTTGGTCCTTCCTCGGTGCCACTGTCGGTCTCAGCATCTGGATGCCGGTGACGGCCATACTGTCGGACTGGAACGGGGCGGGATTTGCCTTGAGCGGAGCGACCGCGCTGACTGTCTGGGTCGCGGCATTAGTGCTTTGGAATCAGCGTGATCGTATTTCGGCGTTCAGTGGTTTCATGTGGCTGCTCGCTGTGGGGTTCGTTTCGTCGGCGACCTTCTTGTTTGGGGCCGATTGGCTCGACTTGCCCGTGCGATCCAATTGGCCGACAGCCGCCGTGATGTCGCCGTTGCATTACGTGTGGGTGCTCGGACTTTTTCCTGTGGTGGCGGTGTGGATTTGGATTCGCCACCGCGGCGGGATGCCGCCAGCCGATTCCAGGCCGCTTTTCGGCTGGCTCCGAGCCCTGGCGCTCGTCGGTGTGGGGATGCTGGTGCTGTTCGCCGTGATGATCGCCATTTCGATTGGCAGAGCAAACCGGGCGAAGGAACTGGCACAACGGGCGAGAGCAGTGGAGGCGATGGCCGGCCTGGCTATGTTCTCACCCATGGTCGGTGAAGGCATTGGCACCAATGAATTCACCGCCCGTTAAGGCGAGAAGATTTCAGATACGGGGAAGAGTTCCGAGCTGATCTTTAGGCGTGCTCGGCGCGCTGCGGCATTGTTGATTACCGGCTTCGGATGATTCCGAACATTTATGAAACCGATCATTCCGCCCTTTTCAACAAATGCGTCCGAGTCTGACACGGTCAACACCGGTTTGGTTAGCATGCCTGTCAATAGCGATTCCACGTTTTTCTTTTGTGGCAAGTTGATGAAGAGGATGTGGCAGGCGTCCACGTTGGCGGGCGAAGTATAGTAATTCAATTGAACCTCGCGTCCTCCAATCTTTTTCTTGGGCCACTTCGCCGGTTCATTCCCGAACGGGCTTTCACCCAGGATGCCAATGATGATAGGAGCGTCGGGTGTCGCAAACGCATCATCGGGCCACTGCACATAATAGACGAGCCGGTAAAGCAATACGGCCTTGATTTCATACTCGCGTGATGTCGCTGCATTGCCTTTGCAGAAGAAAGGGAAAAAGGTCGAGACGATGAGGAGCATCAACATGGCGGGAAGGCGCCGTCCTGAACGGCATTCCACGCGCTCGAAGCTATGTTGCTTATTCCCCAGACAAGTTCCTTTCAAAAAACACCCGCTCGCCAGCTAAAACGTCCACTGCCAACTAACTCCGAAGCGATAGTCTGATTGAACTTGTGGACCGTTAAGGTCTTGGTAAATCGGAATTCCACCCTCAACGCTGAGACGGTTGCCTTTAAGCATTCCCCGAGGAATCGCGAAGTTCAACCGGAAGATCAAATCGATCCGATCGCCGCCGTAAAAATTCGGGTTCGCCACGGGAACAGCTTTGGCGACAGGGTCGAGGCGCGGATCTCTGCCGGAAATGCTTTCCCAAGACCTCCCGGTGACAACAATCGAAGGCGCAACCCAATCAAACAGGCGCCTCGTCAAATAGACCGTTGCGGAATAGCGGTCTCCAAAGGAATAGCCGGCGTCATTTTTTCCGAGACGGGATTTGTACATGAACTCCGTTCCCCAACTCCATTTTCCAGCTTGGGCAGAGTAGGCGATCCCTGGGTTCAAATCGTAGGTTCCAGATCCCAGTTGCATCGTGTAGGGCAAGGGTTGGTTCTGTCCGCGCGGCACAGTCCCGGTCTCATCAATCGACCCCGTCGGAAAGCCCACGCCTGCGAATGTGAGAATCTGAAAGCTTGCCGCCTTATAGACTGTGTAAGCCAGCTTCGCCGAAATGTCGCTCAAACCGTCCGTCGTGACATCGAATTCTTCCCCGACAAAGGGATTCGCACCTGGCCTGCGCTGATGTTTGGTTGTTTGCATGATATAAGGGATTCCAAGCAGGACGCTCAGCCTTTCCGTTGGAGCGTATGAGGCTTCGATCAAGTGCATTTCCTGGCTCATTCGTGGTTGAGCGATGGCGAATGTCTTTAAGATTTCTGCGGTCGAGACGCTTTTCTGGCCGTCGAGGTAACCCTCCATATTCATGTAGAGGTAACGGTAACCGACGGACCATGCCCCCTTGTAGAAAGTGTTGTCTTCGCCTGCGTTGATCTCGACAAGGTCAAGCGACAGCAATTCTTTCAAGCTCAGCTCATGAAGGTCCATGGGGTGGTCCTGACCTTTTGCCAATCGAGGCAAGAGAAGGATGGACAACGCCAGAGCAGTTTTTAAAACGGATCCCCAGATTCTTTTCATAGTTTTTTCTTGGTTGGTTAATTTGACTCGTGATGGCAGGTGCCATTTGAACTCGCTACGACAAAAACAGAACCGAAACTCAGGTCATGAATACGCCTTTTATCGGGTCTTGGAAGGTCTCTTGCAAGCAAATCCTCCTGCGCGAAAATAAGATCAGTGAAATCACATGGTTCTCCGTTGTTTTGAGTGGAATCATTTCCGTGTCCGGACAGGGGAACTCACTCCCTAGGGGAGCGTAGAGTTTGTAGAGAGTGGACATTTTCCGGCCGTGTGCTGTTGTATCCGACGAGCTATTTCCGACTGACATCTCCCGGAGGGGAGATCCGAGAATAGCCCCCACCTATCTCCCGGAGGGAGATTTGAGAATAGCCCACCCTTTCAAGGGTGGGATTGCGTCGCCAATACCCAAAGTCCCGAAGGGACGGTTGAAAGGTAACGTATGACATTGGGGGGAATCGGCCGTCCCTGCGGGACTTGTGCGATGGTTCATTCGAACCCAGCAGTGAACTGCTGGGCTATCTCGAATCTCCCTCCGGGAGACGAGGCGGCCAATAGGTCTAAACTCCGGTCATCCCGGTGAGATGGAAAAATGGTCTTCATCCCCTGTGGAACTATTCCACTGAAAACAGCGAGGAACCTGTTTCTCCGTGTTCCCGTCTCTCGCTTCTCCCGGCCATCACGCCATCACCAATCCGCGCATCGTGGCGGTGCCGCTGGAAAACTTTTCGGCCTCGATGCCCATGCGTTGCAACAGGGAGAGGTAGAGATTGGAGAGTGGGTAATTTTCCTTCCGGTCAACCGCGGGGTGCTGGCCGTGCTCGAACCCGCCATCCCTGGCTTCGTGCAATCCATTTAGGATTTGGTCGAGTTTGCGACATTGCGCGTCTTCAGCGAGACGGAATTTGGCGACGGTCTTCGGCTGCTGGCCGTGATTAGAAAGTGTGTGGACCTGGGTTTTCACGCCGGGAATGGTAACCGGCACGATGGTGGTGGCGTAACCGGAGAACGCGATGACGCGGGTCATGTTCGTCTCCAGCGCCAGACTTGAACGATCCGGCGCTCGCGCCCGGCGCGCCGGTGAGGAAGCTCCGCTCCGAGGCGTGTCCACCGTTCAAGCCCGGGAATGAAGCACCCGAGAGTCCCGTGAGGTCCGCGCGGCGCGCGTTCAGCAGATCGAGATAGGGCGTGCTCTCACATGCTTTGCCTGGGGTCTGTTTAAAAAATGAACTCAAGCAAGACTCCATATTGGCGATCCTGCCGACGAAGCGCCGCAGCGCGGCTGCTGGCTCAGCCGCTTCAGCTCCAAGCCTGGCTAGCAAGCTTTCGAGAAAGGGCGCCACGTGCGCGGCTCTGGTGGCTTTTAGAAACGTGCGTCGATCAAGCGGAGTGCTGGCGGCGGTGTGTAGAGTGTTCACTGTCGTCTTGGGTTGCCAGGCGTCACTAGAGCTGAAATGCACGGCAGAAGACGTCAATACGGAAAGGAAGTGTCTCCATGGAAAACTCCATTCATCCTCGTGCGCTACTTTTAGCGAAACAAACATGGTTCGGAGGAGAGCTGGTGAACGGATAAGCGACGAGATTGCCCAATAGACGCTCCGTCGTATTCGATGCGAAGCGTATGGAACCACGGGAAAGACTGACAACTGTTTGGAACCGTACGTTGACTTTCGGATCAAGAGCATCATGATGCTTACATGCGAACCACGTTGACGCTTGATCCCGACATCGCCGCCAAAGCAAAGAGGGGCGCGGCTAAATTGCGCAAGCCCTTCAAAGATGTGATCAACGCCGCGCTGCGTGTGGGCCTAGACGAAATCCTCGCTCCGCCCGCCGCGAAGCCGTACCGGACCAAGCCGCGCCCAATGGGACTGCGCCGAGGCTTCAGCTACGACAACATCTCTGAACTGATCGCCGCCTCCGAGGGGGAAGACCATTCATGATCCTCGTGGATGCGAACCTTCTGCTTTACGCCGAAGACAGCGTGTCCGAACACCACGACGCGGCTCGCACCTGGTGGGATGCTCAACTTAGCCACTCCGACCCCGTGGGATTGTGCTGGCCGGTTCTGAACGCCTTCATCCGCATCGGCACCAACGCCCGGCTGCACCAGCGCCCGCTCACCCTCAAGGAAGCCACCGAACGTGTGCAGAGCTGGTTGGACCAGTCATGCGTGCGCCTTGTCCAGCCCACCGACCAGCACTGGACCCTTTTTCAACAAATGCTGCGCAGCGGAAATGCAGTCGGTAACCTGGTTTCCGACGCTCATCTCGCGGCGCTGGCCGTCGAACACAATTGCGTGCTGCACTCAACCGACGCCGACTTCTCTCGCTTCCGTGGACTCAAATGGAAGAATCCAATCGCCGATTGAAGTCAGTCATGTTCCGCCAAAGAGTCACTTTGCTCACCGACTCGTTGATAATTGGCTTGCAATTCAGCGCTTGTTGACCGCCGTTTCCCGCGCGCAGTCGCCGCGCGATCCTCACTCGCCTCACGCCGCCGCGAACCTGAGATTTACGGACACGAGCGTGCGTAATCAGGTCAGCGCGTTGATGGGTAAAAGCTCGGCGTAGAACGTGGCTCGCAGGTGGCTGCACTGCTCGCGAAATTTCCGATCCGGCGTTAGGCGCGGAACTTAGCTGTTGAGGCCGGGGTTCACGGCCCTTAAGCTGGGACCCGTCGAGAGGTGAAATCGCACCCGGATGGCAATCATAAATGGAAAACGAACAGGCCCTATGAAACCAACACTACCGCTCCTGCTTTTCATGTTCTCCGCGCTGACTGCACGCGCGGCTTACCAAGATCAAATTGTTGCCGATCAACCCGTCGGATATTGGCGACTCGGTGAAGCTGCTGGCTCTGCTACCGCCGTTAACGCCGGATCCCTAGGTTCCACCGGAAACGGCGCCATCATCAAGAATGTCACGTTCGGCCTGCCGGGCGCGTTGAAAGGCGACGCTAACACTGCGGCCAACTTGGACGGTGCTCAAGCGAAGATCGACGTGCCGTTTACCACCGCATTGAATACACCCGCGTTCACGATCGAGGCTTGGGCGAAGGTGGCCGGTGATTCGACTGGTTATCGCTCGCCGCTCGCGTCGCGTGATGACTCGCCGCAGAAGGGATTCATTTTTTACGCGACTCCCGGAAATATTTGGCAATTCTGGACCGGCACGGGAGTGCAGGTCGGCTGGAACACTTTGAGCGGTCCGGCGGTGGAGTCGGATGTTTGGGCGCATCTGGTCGGAGTTTACGACGGCACGAACAAATTGTTTTACGTGAACGGCGTTTTAGTGGGCGCCAACCGATCTGCTTTCACTCCGAACGGCGCCCGGGTGCTGCGCATTGGTGGGAGCGCCACAGAGAGCGCGGTCGGCGATTTCTTTTTCAATGGCGATTTGGATGAAGTGGCGGTTTACAACAAGGTGTTGGGCGCTGACCGGGTTGTCGCGCATTTCACGGCGGGCAGCGGCGCCGCTCCAGATCCGAGCATCGCGCCAGCGTTCGCGACGCAGCCGGCGACACTGAATCGGTTCAAAGGCGAGACTGCCGCATTCACCGCGCTTGCCACCGGAAGCCTTCCGCTTAAGTTTCAGTGGCAGAAGAATGGGATCGATATTGCTGGTGCGACCAGTTCCACGCTGGTGCTCAGTGATCTGCAACCCGCTTCTGGCGGGGGGTACACCGTGGTCGTCAGCAATAGCGCCGGGAGCGTGACGAGCGATGCCGCGGTCCTCGCCGTTGCGGATTCGACCAAGCCTACGGTCACTCAGCAGCCGGCCTCGCGGACGGTTTTGCCGGGCAATCCCGTGAGCTTCTCGGTGATCGCCAGCGGCAGCACATCCTTTGATTATCAATGGCAATTGAACGGTCAGACTTTGGGTGGCGCCACCAACGCCACGTTGACCATCCCGAACGTGCAAGCCGCCAATGTAGGCACCTACAAAGTCATTGTTAAGAACTCGGCAGGTTCAACGGAGAGCGCTCCGGCTACTGTGCAGTTCCCCGCTCCCGCGACCAAGAGTTACGTGGACACCGTGAAACAAGACAGTCCGGTCGCCTATTGGCGGTTGGGAGAAACGACGGGTGAAATCGCGAAGGACGCCATCGGCAACAACGATGGCGCGTATCTCAACGGCGTGACGCTCGGCCGGCCGGGCGCGCCGGTGGGCGACGCCAGCACGGCCGCTGGGTTCGCGGTCGCCAAGCAGACCAAAGTCGATGTTGCGTGGTCGGACAAGCTGAACACCCCGGCGTTCACCATTGAGTGCTGGGCGAAGGTGACGGGTGCCTCGGGTAACTATCGCTCGCCCGTGACGTCGCGCGCCGATAGCCCGCAGCGAGGTTACATTTTTTACGCGACACCGGCGAACACCTGGCAGTTCTGGGCTGGGACGGGTGAGCAGGTTGGCTGGACCACGCTCTCAGGCCCTCCCGTTCAGGTGAATGCCTACGCGCACCTTGTCGGCCTTTACGACGGTACCACTCTCACGTTCTTTGTGAACGGCGCGCTCGCGGCGCAGCGAACGATCGCATTCGGCCAGAATGACGTTAGCCCGCTCCGCATTGGCGGCGGCGCCACGGAAGGTGACGGCACCTTTTTCTTCGAAGGGGATGTGGACGAGGCCGCCTTTTACAACACCGCGCTGAGCGAGGAGCGCATCCTGGCCCATTACGTCGCCGGCTTTCCGCTCACCACTCCTCCGAGCATCTCGGCCCAACCGAAAACGCAGCTTGGTCTGCCAGGTGGGACCGTGACATTTGCGGTTGGAGCCAGCGGCGGTCAACCGCTCAGCTATCAGTGGAAGTTCAACGGGCAAAACATCACAAATGGCATCGCGAGCACTCTGACGCTCACGGGTGTCACCGCGGCCAACATCGGCAGTTACCTCGTGGTCGTGAGCAATGCGGGCGGCACTGTGACGAGCAGCGCCGCGACCCTGTCCATCCCGGCACCGCCGACCAAGACCTATATCGAACTCGTGAAAGCGGACGGCGCTGTTGGCTATTGGCGGCTCGGCGAATCCTCGGGTGAAACCGCCAAAGACGAAATCGGCGCGAATAACGGAACTCTGCTCAACGGGGTCACGCTCGGCGTGCCGGGAGTCATCCAGAGCGACGCAAACAAAGCTGCGAAGTTTAACAGCGTGGAGAGTCAAAAGATCGATGTGCCTTGGTCTGACATACTCAATCCCCCTGTGTTCAGCGTGGAGGTTTGGGCGCGGGTGACGGGCGGTGCCGGGAATTACCGTTCGCCGTTGACATCGCGGGCGGATGGGCCGCAGCGGGGTTACATCTTTTACGCCGAGCCCGGCAACACCTGGCAATTCTGGACGGGCCAGGGCGATTCGAGCGGTTGGGACAACATCCCAGGCCCGGCTGTCCAAATAAATAATTGGGCGTACCTCGCGGCCACCTATGACGGAACCACAAAACGGTTTTACGTGAATGGCGCGGAGGTCAGTTCCTCGGCGGCCGGATTTGCGGCAAACGATCAGAGTCCCCTGCGTTTCGGCGGCGGCGCTACCGAAGGGAATGGCAATTACTTCTTCGAGGGAGATGTCGATGAACCCGCGATTTACAACAAGGCGCTCACGCATGAACAAATCATTCTGCACTATCTTGCCGGGACCGCTGCCACCAAGCCCCCGGGCATTAGCATCGCACGGCAAGGCGCCACCTTGGCGGTCACCTGGAGTGCAGGCTCGCTTGAATCGGCGACCAGTGTCTCGGGCCCCTGGACGGCGGTATCGAATGCCGCGTCGCCCTATTCGGTGACACCCGATCCGGCGGCCCGTTTCTATCGCGTTCGCCAGTGATCCGCGCCGAGCCGCGCGGTCCTAATTCGCGCGACGGCCCGGAGTCAATCTCTGGGCCGTTTTGACAATGCCGAGGCGAACGATCCTATGGTTTCGTGGAGAGCGTGAAGATAATGGGGCTGTCGGTTCGAGATTGACGGGACTCCTCGACGATTCCATTGCGTCGAACTGCGGATCGAATTCACATATTGCGGATTCTGGAGGACTCGCTTTAATTCTGCCATGTCCCACTTTAACAATCCATTTACCTTGGTCACAACGGTTCTTGCTCTCTACTCCGCTGCATCTCTCGCGGGGGCGCAAGACGGCGCGGGCGAGCTTTTCGAGAGCCACGGCGAGGTGGGCGCCACTCAGCGCGCCGGTTCGCTCGCTTATGATGCCGCTCGCCGCACTTACACTGTGACTGGCGGGGGCGAGAACATGTGGTCCACGAACGATGCCTTTCACTTTGTTTGGAAGAAAGTTTCCGGTGACATCACACTCGCGGCGGACATCGCCTTCGTTGGGAAGGGCGGCGACCCGCATCGCAAAGCCTGCCTGATGGTCCGTCAAAATCTCGATCCCGATTCCGCCTACGCCGACGCGGCGCTCCATGGCGACGGATTGACTTCGTTGCAATATCGTGAAACGAAAGGCACCCGCACCTACGAAATCCAATCCAACATTTCCGCGCCGAGACGTCTGCGCATCGAGAAGCGCGGGAAATATATTTCGATGTCGATCGGACGCGGCGATGAAGAATTGCACCCTGCCGGCGGGTCGTTTCGGCTGGCGCTCGATGAACCGTTCTACGTCGGGATCGGCGTCTGCGCCCACAACAAAAACGCCATCGAGCAAGCCGTGTTCGCGAATGTGGAACTGACCGCGAGAGCTTCGGTTGCAAGTCGGACGAAGTTGATCAGCACACTCGAAACGGTGCCGATTGCGTCCAGGGATCGCCGCGCCATTTACACGACGACAAATCTTATTGAGGCCCCAAATTGGTCGCGCGACGGCGCTTCGCTTATTTTCAACAGCAAGGGTCGTATTTATCGCCTCCCGGTGACGGGCGGTGAGCCGGAGGTGATCGACACCGGATTCGCCACGCGTTGCAACAATGACCACGGCCTTTCTCCAGACGGAAAATTTCTCGTTATCAGCGACCAATCGCAGGAACGGCGCTCCGTTATTTACACCCTGCCTGTCACCGGAGGCACGCCGCATCGGATCACGAAACTGAGTCCATCGTATTGGCACGGATGGTCGCCCGACGGTCAGACGCTGGCCTACTGCGGCGAGCGGAACGGTGAGTTCGATATCTACACGATTCCCGCGGCGGGTGGCGAGGAGACGCGGCTTACGACGGCGAAGGGACTCGACGACGGCCCGGACTACTCGCCTGATGGCGCGTGGATCTATTTCAATTCGGAACGGAATGGGACCACGCAAATCTGGCGAATGCGCTCCGATGGCACCCAACAAGAGCAAGTCACCTCGGATGACTTCAACAATTGGTTTCCTCATCCATCGCCAGACGGCAAATGGCTCGTGTTTCTCTCCTACGACAAAGAGGTGAAAGGCCATCCCGATAACAAAGATGTGACGCTGCGGCTCCAGCCGATCGGTGGCGGAAAAATCGAAGTGCTCGCGAAGCTTTTCGGTGGTCAGGGCACGATCAATGTTCCTTCGTGGTCGCCGGACAGCCGCAAACTTGCATTCGTCAGCTACCAACTTGTGCCCTGATAGTGGAATCTCTCTGCACAAATCAATCGCGATACAGGCGCGTTTGCTTCCCTCTAATTACTTTCCGAAGAGCTAACTCTCCTCGCTTGATGTTAAACTATCTATCTCCATGAAGACCCGGGCATTTCTGCTATCCTCCTTGCTGCTGGCCGCGTTCATGAACTGTGGCGTTTCCGCCGCCGAAGCGTTGCCGAACATCGTCGTGCTCATCGCCGACGACCTCGGCTATGGGGACGTGGGTTGTTACGGCGCGAGCAAAGTCAAAACGCCGAATATCGACCGCCTTGCCAGGGAGGGCATTCGATTCACCGATGCGCATTCGTCAGCGGCGACTTGCACGCCTTCGCGATACTCGATGCTGACGGGCGAGTATGCGTGGCGAAAGAAAGGCACGGGCGTTCTGCCTGGGAACGCCAAGTTAATTATCCAGCCGGGCCGCACGACGCTCTCGGCGCTGCTACAGAAAGCAGGCTACAAGACCGGCGTCGTTGGCAAGTGGCATCTCGGACTCGGCGGCGAGAATCTGGACTGGAATGGCCCGATCCAACCTGGCCCGATCGAGTTGGGCTTCGACTATTGCTTTCTGATTCCGGCGACGGGCGACCGTGTGCCGTGTGTTTATGTCGAGGATCACCGGGTCGTCGGGCTCGATCCGAGCGATCCGATCCGCCTCAGCTACGGAGAGCCGCTCGTCGGCGAGCCGACCGGGCGCGAGCACCCGGAGTTGCTCAAGGTGAAGCCAAGCCATGGTCACGATCAGACGATCATCAATGGCATCAGCCGCATCGGTTACATGGCAGGCGGCAAGTCCGCGCGCTGGGTGGACGAAGACATGGCCGATGTTGTTACGAAGAAAGCGATCACTTTCATCGAGCAGAATTGGGGGAAGCCGTTTTTTCTGTACTTCGCCACGCACGACATCCATGTGCCGCGCGCGCCCCATTCGCGCTTTGCTGGCCAGAGCGCTCATGGCACTCGAGGCGATGTGATCGAGGAACTTGACTGGTGTACGGGCGAGATTCTGAAAACGCTGGACCGCTTGAAACTTGCCGATAACACGCTGGTGATCTTCAGCAGTGATAATGGTCCGGTCGTGGATGACGGCTACAAAGATGGCGCGGTGGCGAATCTGAACGGGCACAAACCTGGTGGACCGTTCCGTGGCGGGAAGTATAGCGCGTTCGAAGCTGGAACACGTGTCCCGTTCATCGTGCGCTGGCCCGCGCGGGTGAAACCGGGCGTGTCGGACGCGCTCGTCTGCCAGATTGATTTGCTCGCTTCGTTTGCTGCATTGACGCGACAGCAACTCGCGCACGCCGACGCCCCAGATAGTTTCAACATGCTGTCGGCTCTGCTCGGTGAGTCGCCGACCGGGCGCGATCATTTAGTGGAGCAGGCGGCAGTGATCTCTTTGCGCAAGGGACGGTGGAAGATGATCGAGCCGGGGAGGGGCCCGAAGGTGAACCAGAACACGAACACGGAAACCGGCCAAGCACCGCAGCCGCAGCTCTACAATCTCGCCGAGGACTGCGGTGAAACTAAGGACGTCGCAGGTCGGCACCCTGACCAAGTCGAGGAGCTTCAGGCGCTCTTGGGAAAGATTCGCAAAGACGAACGTACTCGGCCGTGAAGGCCCAGACATCCTGATCCGCTGCGGGCCATTCTTGAGCGCATGGAATTGGCCTGGTCCTTTTTTCCCCTCACCCTGGCCCTCTCCCCAAGGAGAGGGGAACCACTCATGCCGCTTTGGACAACCCTACGCGAGCCATCTCTGCCGATGCGGAAAACGATTCTCCCTCTCCGCTGGGGAGAGGGCTGGGGTGAGGGGAAA
>CAMAWP010000212.1 GCA_945861765.1 Akkermansia muciniphila
TTAAGTGCGATGGGTGGCATTAAATGGGATTGTCGGGCTGTGAGTTAGCAGATTGCGACATCGGAAGCCAATATATTTTTGCTTTTGTATCCGGTCTCCCCGTGAAAGCCGGCTAAAGCCGGGACTACATACGACGAGCGGAAGGTGCCATGGGCCAAAATGAGAACACCCCGAACTTTGTGCGCGCATTGCGCCCTTGAAAGGTGGGGCGAGACTCTCTCCGAGCTGTAGTCTCCGAGCCGGAAGCCGTCGAGCCCTGACATGCTCGATCGCCAGAAAAGGTCAGGGTTCGAGGGGACTCTCACCCCACCCAGGTTCATGGGCAGGGAACACCTCCGACATTGGACCCGCATCGGGACCATGAACCTGGGAGCGCCGGCGTCTCGTCGGCGAGTTGCTGTGGCGAAATTAGGAACACGCCGGCGAGACGCCAGCGCTCCCAGGTCAGGTTCATGGAGAGAATTGCTGCAGTAGAGCGGCGCTCCGAAACCATGACCATCTCCTTCGCAGGTTTCTTAAGAGACCGGACGAGGCGATCGAGCCCGCGTGCCTGGCCGTCGAGGCAACCCGGCTTCCGTGGTCGATACTAGAGAAGGCGGCTACGGTTCCGTAATCTGCCCTAACAGAGCTGACCGCTTTGCTCCGGTCGTCGAAGGGATGTTCCCAGCCATTCGCCTGAGCCGATAGTAGGCCAGAAGAGCGAATGCCGCGGGTTCAATGCTTTGAATGGGCCAGCCCAATTGCTCGCTGGTTTCCAGTTGAACATTTGAGTTCCACCGCAAAAGCTGTTTGTGAATTGAAGCGACCAAGTGGGAATTAGCTGCGCCGCCGCCCGCCAAGATCACTCGGTGAGGCATAGCTTTCAGATGAAGACGGTAGCTGAGTGCTAGCGAACATGCCGTGAACTCCGTCAAGGTCGCCAGCATGTCGAATTTAGAAAATCCCAGATCGTTCATCTCGGTCAAGGCGGGTTCAAGAAAAGACTCTCCGAAGAGTTCTCGTCCGGTGCTCTTGGGAGGTGTTTTCGCAAAGTAGGGGTCCTGCAACCAGCGCCCCAACAACCCTTCTGAGACGACTCCTCGACGCGCCCAGGTGCCGTTTTCGTCAAATTGTTTCCTACCGCCAGTGAGGCGCCGGATGGCCAAATCGATTAGCATGTTGGCTGGACCAGTGTCGAATGCGATGATCCGTGGTTCCCTTCCTTCTCGCCAGTCGATCGAGGTCACATTGCTGATACCGCCCAGATTATTGACGCACACATGACGACTGCGATCGGCGAACACCAGCTTGTGAAAGAGCGTGGCCAGAGGAGCGCCTTGTCCACCCGCCGCCATATCCGCTGCTCGGAAATTGCTGACTACAGGGACTCTCAGTTTCTCGACCAAGTACGCCGGTTCGCCGAGTTGGAAAGTAGCGGGCCTTCCTTGAGCGGGATTGTGAAAAACGGTCTGCCCATGCAAGCCGACCAGATCGAGCTTTGCCTCTCCCATTCCGTACGCTGCCTGTCCGGCGTAAAACCGCCCGAGGTCGTGGTGCAGTTGAGCCAACTGATGGCTCGAAGTCATCCCCTGCGCTGCGTGCTGCAACCGATCCTGAAGGAGCCGTGGAAATTTCGATTGCCAATGGCTTTTGAGCACAACTCCTTTTTCACCGATCGAGCAGAGTGCGTAATCCACGCTCCCGATGCTCGTGCCAGACATGATCCCCAGAACGAAGAGAGGCTTGGACCCGCTGCGGGAGACTGCCTGGACTTGAGGTTGCTTCAACATGCGCCACAAAGGTAGGTGCAGCGGCTTTAGAAAGCAAAATCGTGTTTTCGCTCGCAAAATTCCTATAAATCGGGTAGGGAAAAGTCCTGATGAAATTCGTTTGGCCCGTTTGCCGATGTTTGAGATTCCTTCTTGTGATTGCTTAACTGCGAGGAACTTGGTTTATACCACTAGAGGATGAAGACATTTAACTCGGCCCAATGCAAAAAGCTGGTGGCAATCGCGACAGGTCTTTCGGTCGCCTCTGGATCGTTGAGAGCGGTTGAGCCAAGCGACATCCTGGTCTTTAGCAAAGAGCCGGTCTTGTTGCGGCCTCGATTAGCAGTTGCGGAGACTTACATCGATAACGTCTTTTCGCGGCAGGTTGGCAAAGCAGATCTGATCACCACGGTCAGTCCCGGCTTGAATTTTCGACTCGGGAAGGAGGCCGGAAATTTCATCGCCCTCGACTATGGTTTCAGTCAGCGGTTTTACGCTGCTCAGGACGACCTGAATGCGGGCGATCACGCCTTTTCGATCCGAAACAAGGTGCAAGGCCAAAGGTTGGGAATGTTGGGAACTGATCGGATGGATTTAGTTTCCAACCCGATCGGCGTGGTGCAGCAAACGGGCTTCAGCAGTCCAATCAACATAACGCCTCCCGTCAGCGAGGGTGGAACACCAAGTGTTTCTCCTGTCCCAAACCCGGATCTGGGCAGTCCAGTGCGAGGGGGAGAGGTGCTGTCAACGTATGAAGAGCGGAACGTCGATTCCACCAGCCACTACCATAGTTACAATTTGGCCTACTCGATGACCGAAAAAACCGGGGTATATCTCCAGGGCCAATATTCCTTGACCGATTACGAACAAGGCGTCGAACTCTATGATTTGACCACTTGGAGAGGCACCGGCGGTTTTGCGTTTCAGGCATTCCCGAAGACGAGTTTCTTCGGCGAAACTTACTACGGACAGACTACGACAACGCCGAATTTTATCGCGCCCAGCATTCCCCATCTGTCATTCATCGGAGGGTCGTTAGGTGCCAGAGGCAGTTTCACGGAGAAAATTACCGGTGTCGTGAGAGTTGGTTACGAATCTCGTGAGTTCGCCGATATTTCGGCAGCACCCAGCTCCCCGGTCTCGAGCGTATCCTTGGGTTATCGCGTTTTGCCGAAGACAGCGCTCTCTGTGACTTACGATCGGCTGCACGACGTCTCCGTGCAATATGCCAAGCAATCCTATACCGTAAATGTTCTCAGCGGCCAGGTGAGTCAAGCGATTGGGTCCTCTGGCAAATGGCGAGCTGCCGTCGGGGGCAGGTATGGTATTTACGCATACGAAACGACAGAAGGTGCGGCTAGTCCTGGCTACGACTCGTATTCGGTTTATTTTAATCTGGAACATCAACTCCAAGTTTGGTTAACTGCGCGTTTGGGTTATGGCCTTGATGCGATTAGGTATGGCAATTCCGGCTCCGGTTATGATGTCAACCGGTTAACCCTCGGATTGGCGATTGGTTATTAGACGAGTTATGAAACGAAACTTAGCGCTTTGGAAGATGCGGAGCTTCTGGCTCTTTGCATTGGTTTTGTCCGGGATTTCCGTTTTCGCTGACGATGAGATTGATCGGAAGATTGCTCCCGCGGATATTATCATAATCGAGGTTTATGGCGAAAAGGAACTCACGGTGACTCGTCGCGTGCAAGCAGAAGGCAAGATTATTTATCCATTGTTGAAAAGCGTCGAAGTCGCCGGCAAAACCACGGCGGACGTCGCCAAGCTGATTGAGGAAAGACTACGGAAAGAAGAATTCCTCATTAACCCGGAGGTAAGCGTCAATGTGAAGGAATACCGCTTGCGCACCGTTTCGGTAATAGGCTTTGTTAACAAGCCTGGTGCCATTGACCTACCTGCGGAGGAGAAATTGGATATTATCGAAGCTGTTTCTAAAGCTGGCGGTTTCTCGCCCACCGCGAGCAAGAGCAAGATCGAACTCACGCGAAAGGGAAAGACCATCAAGTATAAATTCGATGACTTACGGAGAGAAACCGATCCCACCAAAAGAATCTGGCTGGAGCCTGGTGACGTGGTTTACGTCGGTGAGTCCCTCATCTGATAAGTCACTCGAGTTATTAGTTATTTATGGAAATCGAGAATTTGCAGTCTTCAAATACGGCCACGCAGGAAGATACGATTAATCTGCGCCATTATTGGCATGTGGTCCTCGAACGTCGATGGTTGATCATCACGGCGTTTATCTCTGTGTTCGTCTTGAGCTTGATCTATCTCTTCAAGGCTACTCCGATTTTTCAGGCCACTGTCACGATGCAGATTGATCCCGAGAGCGACAATATCCTCCGCATCGACGGGCTCGCCATGGGCCGACAGGAGCAAGACTACCTTCAGACTCAATACAAAAACTTGGTGAGCCGGACATTAATCGAATCCGTGGTCAACAAGCTTAAGCTCCGGGAGGACGAGCTTTATTCCAAAAGCCTGGACCCCGCCAAAGCACTCGCCAACGACATTCAGGTCGTTCCCGTCCGGTTGAGCCGCCTCGTTAATATCAAGGTGGAAAACCCCGACCCGAAGAAGGCTCAGCTTATTGCCAATACGCTTGTCACGAATTTTATCGAGATGAACGTCACCCAAAAGATGGACGCGTCGAAGGTGGTCGTGAAACGTTTGGAGGATGAAGCAACATCACAGCGCGTAGTTCTCGAAAATGCAGAAGGGGAGATCCAAAAGTATTCTAAAATTCATAAGACGTTCTCGTTTGAGGAGGGCGAGAACATCATTCTGCAGGCCCTTAAGCAGGTCCAGGAACGATATACCCTTGCCCATAGCACAGCCGTTGCAGCCCAGAGAGTCGTTGACGAGGTAAATCTCTTTCTCCAAGCGTCCAATTCGATCTACACCCTTCCTCAAGTAGCCAATAATCCATCCCTCCAGAAAGTTAAAGAAGAGCTGGCGCTGGTAGAAGCCACTTTTGCGGAATTGAAGAAAACGTATGGACGCAATCACCCTGATTACATCCGGGCACAGGAGAAACTCACCTCTCTTCGGCAGTCCGTGGAGGAGCAGGCAAAAGTCCTCATTTCATCCATTCGCATCGCCGCACAAATCGCCAGAGCCGAGGAAGAAAGCCTTCAGAGACTCGTAACGGAACAATTGCAACGACAGGGCGAACTCAAGGACTTGCGCATTCAATACGACTTTCTGAAGCGCGATGCCCTCACGAAAAATACGCTTTATGGGCTCATTCTCACGAAGATGAAGGAAACCGATTTAACTGGCCGACTTAAGATCAACAACATGCGTTTCGTTGATGCTGCCGATTTGCCGTTTAGTCCCATCAAGCCTCGAAAAATCCTCACCATCATGTTGGGCTTGGTCGGTGGACTCGCAGTCGCGCTCGGTCTTGCCTTCTTTGTCAATTATCTGGATGACTCCATCAAGAGTCAGGATGATGTCGAGACGTACTTGCGTCTTCCTTTCCTGGGTTACATTCCGAATATTAAGACCAACAGCGTCGTGGAACGGGATCTTCAGTCGCATCTGCATCCTCAGTCTAACGCCGCGGAAGGCTTCCGAACCATCCGAGCCACCATATCCCTCACTCACAAGGCGGATAAGTTTCGCACATTGGCTGTTACCAGCACCATTCCTTCGGAAGGTAAATCGCTCGTGGCTTCGAATTTGGCCATCGTCACTGCTCAGACAGGCATAAAAACGTTGCTTGTCGATGCCGACCTTCGCCGTCCGTCCGTTCACAAGGCTTACCAGCTCCACAGCCCGTCGGGTCTCTCCTCCTATTTAACCGAAGAAGTGGACCAGATCGAAAAGATTGTCCACAAGACAGAGGTGCCGAATCTCGACGTGATCTGTTGCGGATCGGTTCCATCCACGCCTTCCGAATTGATTGGGTCGAAGCGGATGATGGATTTCCTGGAAGCAGCACGAAGTCGGTACGACCGGGTAATACTGGATTGTCCTCCGATTTCTGCCGTAAGCGATCCTTTGATCATCGCGGCGATGTCGGACGGCGTCGTTTTCGTGACCAAGTTCAACAAGATTCGCCGTGAACACGCGCGCAAATCGATTCAACGCGTTCAAAATGCCGGTATCCACATTTTGGGAGTCGTGTTGAACGATATCGATTTCGAGGGCAAGGACTCCTATTACTACTCGTACTACTATTATCAAAATCGGTATTACGCCAGTCATTACAAAACCGGAAGCGGCGAACGGGGCAAAGACAAAGCCTCCGATTTGACCAAAGTCCGCAATGGCGATTAACAGTCGTTGCCTAGAAGAATTTTTAGTTCGCTTTTCCTTTTAGCGGGCCACAGCTTTTTATCGGTCAGGAACGCATTCTTCAAGGAGTGGTGACAGGAGCAGTCCGCGATTTCTGGTATTTTTGGCACGACATCGCTAATCACCAGTTTGGCGAGAGATGCGTTCTTGATCAGATTCGCGACAACCATTTCGACAGTCACATGGGCTTCATCATCTTTCCAGCAGTCATAGTCTGTCACCATGGCTAAAGTTGCGTAAGCGATCTGAGCCTCACGGGCGCACTTGGCTTCACCGAGATTTGTCATCCCAATGACATCGTGGCCGAGTTCGTGGTTAGTGAGCGATTCGGCGCGGGTGCTGAACGCGGGACCTTCCATGTTGACATAAGTTCCGCCGTCGTGGACTCGAGCCTTTAAGGAGCGTGCGCTTTTCATCAACAACTGACGTAGCTCTTCGCAAATTGGATTCGCGAACGCAATGTGTGCCACGATGCCGCGGCCAAAAAAAGTGTGCTCCGACGACCTCTTGGTGCGATCCAAGAATTGGTCGATCATCACGATGTCGCAAGGTCGGTATTTGGCCTGCAGCGAACCGACAGCGCTGACGCTGATAACCCAACCGACCCCGAGTTTCTTCATCGCCCAGATATTGGCGCGATGATTGAGTTCGCCAGGAAGGATGCGATGGCCACGGGCATGACGTGGCAAGAAAACGATGTCTCTACCGGCCAGTTCGCCAGTGAGTAGTTCATCGGACGGCGGACCGAATGGTGTTCTGATCCTAACCCACTTTTGATTGTGGAAACCTTCGATATTGTAGAGACCGCTGCCACCGATTATTCCGATTCGAGAATTGCGCATAAAAATAGTCGTGTCGTTCCGCGAAGAGACTAGCAACACTTGCAACCGAAGGAAGAATTCTCTCGAACCACAAGGTAAAGACCCATCGACTTCAAGCGCCAAGGCATTTTGAAGGCGTCAAATTCATCGTTCCACCGTGAAATTCACACTTCATTAGGGCGAGAGTGTGGGCTGTTCGCCTCGCCGCTCGATGGGTAGTGGAGTGAATGTCCGGAAGAAGAACTCACTGACGGGCCAGCGCGAACGAGCCGCCGACCAAAAAATGACCGAACACCGAATTTCCTCCGCGCGGAGGAAATCTCAGAACCAATCGCCAGCAGGAATCCAACGCATCGATCGTGGCGCATCCTGATGCGGGATGACGCCGGGAACAATCCAAACGCGAGCGACGTGTCATCCGACTGTGCGGTTCTGGATTCGGAATTCATTGCATCGAACGCAAAGGTCAGCGACGGGAGCCAGCCGCCGATGATGTTCGTATTTCACTCCGAGCGAATCGGCTGACTCCCGTTCGCTGGACCGTCTGGTTGGGCAAACTGCTCTCTATTTGCTGGCTATCTTTTGGGCAAGAAAAACTGCGATGCCAGTGCAGCCGGCCACAAGGACTGCCCCAAACCAGAAGCTGTCCAAACCGATCAGTTTACCAACAGCAAGACCTGTTGCGACTCCGAGTCCTCCTCCGATTGCACCTGCCAGAGCACGTTTTGGGCGATGCGGTTTTAGATTACCTGGAACTTCAGTCATGGTACTCGTGGGATTTGGTGGTTAACGCGAAGCATTGGTGTTCTGTGTTACTGCAGCCATCTCGCTGCGACCAATTGCATCGGGTAGGCCCGAGCGGTCACCCGCTCAAGCCCCCCTCAGAACCGTAAGTGAAAGTTTCCCTTCATACGGCTCAAGCCTTTCAAAGGACACATCCGGTCTGGCATGTCCCGGTCCACTCCAAGTGGAGCGAGCTTTGCCATACTTTCCAAGGGCCGATGACCACGGCGATCCTCATGCCGGGCCTGAGACGCATCAATCGACAGGCGTCGATCGTCATTTGCTCTTCTCAGTGGATGCGGTTCCATTGAATTTCTGACAATGAAGGACCAGATCGACGTGGGCGTATCCGCTCGATTACAGAGCGGCTTTAGCTTGTTCGATCCTCTCAACGCCGTCTCCCCTGGGCCTGCCTTGCGGTCGGTTTGGCGTACGGGCCGATCTCCAATCCGCGCATCATGAAACGCAGCAGCCCCTCCCAACTGGGGAAGCAAAGATAGCGGGTGAGGGCACGCATGTCCTGGAAGAAGGTCTTGCGCGTTGGCAACGTGGCGCGAATCAGGCGATAGCGCTCGTCGGTAAAGGCCAGGACGGTGTGGAAGAGAAAGGCCAGGATGTTGAGCGTCGCCAGGAGCGAGGAGAGATGTTGCTGGCCATGGCCAAAGTTGTGATCGAGATGATAGCCCTTGGTTTTGAGCGTGTTGTTGTTTTCGTTTTCGATCCTCCAACGCGCGCGGCCCGAAGCGGCCAGAGCGGCCACGTTCTGCGCGGTGATCGGCCAGTCGGTGATCCAGGCGTTGTGGTAGAGCACTGTTCCGGCTTGGTCGCTCACGGAGAGTTCACACCAGTTGACCTTCAAGGCACCCTCGCCTTCAGTTAAGGGAACCTGATTGGCCCAGCGGTACGTGTGGGTGTGCCATTGACTGCCTGGTTGCGCCACTCCCACCGCCGACAAAGCTCCTGCGACAATCAGCCTTTTGTTTTCTTGCCCTCTGCCTCAAATTTTCAAAATGAGAACTGCTGCTTCGCGCGTGCAAATGGCACACGCGGTTGTTACCGTCCATGCATGTCCTCCGAGCGCACTCCGCCGCCACACGGCGGCGCTCAATTCACAACCACGCACTGGAGCGTGGTGCTGGCAGCCGGCAGCGGCCAGGCGGGCCAAGCTACCGTCGCGCTGCAAACGCTCTGCTGCAATTATTGGTATCCGCTGTATTGCTTTGCCCGGCGGTTGGGGCATGGGCCGCACGACGCTGAGGATGTGACGCAGGCTTTCTTTTCGTATCTTCTGGCGGCCGACCTGGCCGGCAAAGCAAACCCGGAGAAAGGAAAATTCCGATCATTCCTGCTGGCGACCTTCAAGCATTTCCTGGCTGGGGAGTGGGACCGCGCTCACGCGCAGAAGCGCGGCGGTGGATTTGAATTCGTCTCCTGGGAATACGAACGCGCCGAGGGCTGCTACGGCCGAGAGCCGTTGGATCGAAACGACCCGGAAAAACTTTATGAATGGAGTTGGGCCATGGCCTTACTCGACCATGTGCTGGCCAAGCTGGAACAAGAGTTTGCGGCGAGCGGGAAAGCGACGGTATTCGCCGAACTGAAGCCTTGCCTCATTGGCGAGGCCCAGGCGCGCAGCTATGCCGAACTCGCCCGGCGGCTGGGCAAAACCGAAGCGGCGGTGAAAGAAGCGGTGCGCCGGCTGCGGCTGCGCTACCGAGAACTCTTTCGCGAAGCTATCGCGCAAACGGTAGAGGGGACCGATGAACTGGATGCGGAAGTTCAGCACATCATTTCAATCCTGCGCGCATAGGCTCGCCTGGGTTGAACGGACTGGCTCCGAACGCGGGCTTACGGAATACTTGATGAGCGTCACGCAGCGCCAATCAGATACCATTCCGAGAAAATACTGAGCGTGAAAAAAGCCGGAGATTTCCGTGTGACTTTGGCCGGAGAATTCCCAAGTACAAAGTGGAATGCAATCTCCGGCCGCCAATGACGACGCCATTATGAACGGAACTGACCTTCGTTGCCCGGTCTGTGGCAAACGTTTGCCTGGCAACGCGCCGCACGGCCTCTGCCCGAAGTGCTTGGGCGACCTCGCCGGTGGAAGGCCGAAGAAGTCTGCGCGCCCATCCGCGTCGCAACCAACGACGGTCACCGACACGATCCTCGCAGACGTTCGGGAGTTGTCACCCAACCCGGATCGCGATCTCATGAGTCGTCGTAGTTTCGGTGATTATGAGTTGCTGGAGGAGATCGCGCGCGGTGGCATGGGCGTCGTTTATCGGGCGCGGCAAATCAGCCTTGGCCGTATCGTCGCGGTGAAAACAATTTTGACGGGATTGGGTGCGAGCAAGGAGTTCATTCATCGTTTCCGCACCGAAGCCGCCGCCACCGCCAGCCTGCAACATCCGAACATCGTCGCCATTCACGAAGTCGGCTTTGCCGATGGGCAGCACTTCTTCGCGATGGATTACGTCCAGGGCCTCACGCTCTCGCAACTCGTCGCCAAAGGGCCGTTGTCCGCCCGGCAGGCGGCCACCTATCTCAAGCCCATCGCCGAGGCGATCCACTTTGCCCACGAGCGGAATGTGCTCCATCGTGATCTCAAGCCGTCGAACGTGTTGATTGACTCCGCCACCGATCAGCCGCGCGTGACGGATTTCGGTTTGGCCAAACGCCTCGAAGCCGAGACGGAGCTCACGCTCAGCGGCCAGGTGCTCGGCTCACCGAACTACATGTCGCCCGAGCAAGCGGTGGCCAAGCGCGGCACGGTGGGCAAACGGAGTGATGTTTATTCGCTCGGCGCAATTCTCTATCATTTACTGACGGGCCGGCCGCCGTTCCAAGGCGAAACACTGACGGACGTGCTGCATCAGGTGGTGAACAACGACCCGCTCGCCCCGCACCTGCTGACGCCGCGTGTTCCGCACGACCTCGAAACGATCTGCCTCAAGTGCCTGGAAAAGGAACCGGAAAAACGCTACGCGACCGCCCAGGCGCTCTCCGAAGAACTGAGCCGTTTCCTCAACGACGAACCGATCCACGCACGCCCCGTCACGCGCGCCGAGCAGGCTTGGCGTTGGTGTCGGCGCAAACCGGCGCTCGCTGGATCCCTAGCCGCCGCCGCAAGTCTTTTGCTGATCGTGGCGATCGGTTCGCCTATCGCCGCTTTCAGGATCAATCATGCGCGCCTCGATACGCAACGTGAAGCTCAGCGGGCTGAAGCTGGAGAAACCGCGTTCCGCCTCAGCGCCTACGCGGCGGACATGAACGTGGCGCACACTGCGTTGCAGGAGCAACTCTCGCGCGGGATGCAATTGTTGGAGCGGTGGATTCCGCCCAACACTGCTTCGTCGAGCGCCCGATCCCAAACCCCAGTGGACCTGCGCGGTTGGGAGTGGCGCTACTTGCGATCGCAATGCCGCACCGACGAACGCGCCACCCTCACGACTCCCGAGACGAAGCACTCCGGCGTTATTCTCTCCGTTGCCTATTCTCCGGATGGCAAATGGGTGGCATCCGGCAGTCAGGATGGACGGGCGAAGCTGTTTGACCGTTCCACGCACCGCCAGGTTGCGGAGTTTACTCATAAAGAAGCCGTGCGCGCCGTAGCCTTTTCCCCGCGCGATTCGACGCTCGCCACTTTGTGCGCCGACGGCTTGCTGCGGTTCTGGGATGTTAACACGCGATCGAACATTGGGGCGGTCAGCGCGTCGGCAAACAGGTCGGCCAACAGATATGACGGGGCACTGGCTTTCTCGCGTGATAGTTCGTGGCTGGCCTTCAGCGATGCTCGCGCTGGCTGGGTCACGATTTCCAATCTTGCGACTCGGACCACGTTTGCCACGAACGCTCACGCCGACTACTTGACCGGGCTTGCCTTTTCTCCGGATTCGACCCTGCTGGCCACTCGTGCCTTGGACGGAACGATCAAACTTTGGGAAGTTGGATCGTGGCGGTTGAAACACGAGTTGTCCCACAAGGGATGGGGATGGAGCACGGTGGCCTTCTCTCCCGATGGACGACAACTCGTGACCACGAGTATCGATCAGTTGTGGAAATTGTGGGACATTGAATCGGGCCGGCTTTTGCACGCCGAAAAGTCTCTCTTAGGCAATCCAACCGCCGCCGTGTTCCTGTCCGATGGCAAGACCATCGCGGTGGCAAGCGGTGATCACACAATCTCTCTGTGGCAGCCGACGGCCGAGGGCTGGAAGAAACGGGCGGTCTTGAAGGGGCGCTCGCCTCCCTTGTCCTTGGCCCTTTCGCCCGACGGCACTGAACTGGCCTCCGGTGGCGGCCAGGACGTCAGACTGTGGAGCACCACGCCTCCCGCGGAACCCAGCGATTGGATGCCGTTGTCCGAGTCCGAGTTTAAGTGCCTTTCAACCGATGGGCGCGCCTTCCTGCTCGCTCTCACGAATGGGGTGATCGAATTATGGGATTCGGCCACGCTGACCAAGACAGCGACGTTCGCCTGGCCGGAGACCAACGCCGTTTCATTTGCTCTTCATTCGGATGGAAAAACGATTGTTTCGGGCAGCGAAAATGGGACGATCAAACTTTGGCGCGTAGCGGGCCGGTCGCTTCAGGAGGAA
>CAMAWP010000213.1 GCA_945861765.1 Akkermansia muciniphila
CCGGCTATCGAGAATTTCCAAGGAGCTTAGTTTTTCGATGGTAAACATGGATCGTAACATGGTTGCTACCTTTCGGTCTGTAACCCCTGGCCAAACCTTTCAATCAATGTGAGCACGCGGTCGGGCGGAGATTTAAGAAGCGGTAGAACAACCGCCCGTTGACGGTTTCGCTCTACCGTGGTGAAGTATTCGAGGGGAGAACGGCCGTCCACTCTCGCCAGCAAACATCCGAGCGTGTGACGGACCGCCCGAGGCTCAAAGTCAGCGGTAAATGCCAGTTCCCCCGCCGCGAGCTGGTAGGTCTTCCAGTAAACGCGGGCTCCTTCCAGAAACTTTTCCATGAACCGACCCCCAGCCCCTCCGAGGAGGGGAGCTTCGTCGTCCGCGCCAGTTGCAGATTCCCCTCCTGGGAGGGGAGCTCTGTCCGTTCCCCTCCTGGGAGCGGTAGGGGTGGGTTCAGAGTCGCCCTGCGCGCGCGAAGTCCGGGGTGGTCTCTCCCGCGAAGAACCAAGATAGTGAGCCTTGCTCAGCAGATGTGTGAGCGAAAAGCCGATATCAAAAGCGGGATCGCCAAAATGAATCACTTCATGATCCAGAAGCACAAGCGTGTTCTGATGAATGAGGATGTTCTTGGGACTGTAATCGCCGTGAACCACGGCTTCACGCGTCGCTGCCGTTTCGGAAATGAGGTTGGCAAAAAAATCGAATGTCTCGCGATTCCGCTCAGCCGTGTAACGATAATAAGGTTCAATCCGCAACGATTCAAAATAGCTCCTGTCGTCGAACACCGGACCAAGTTCTGCCCGCTGCTCGCGCGAACGGCGGTGAATGGTCCCGAGCAGTTGGCCGAATTGCTTCACGTGCGACAGATCAAGACTACCGGCCAGCAGTCGAGATTTCCAGTTCTCATGCGGACGCGGGACGGCTTGCATCGCCAGCAAATGCTGGTCGGTATCTTCGAAGAGCAGGGGAGTAATCGTTCCGGGCGGGCCGACGCGAGCGAGCCATGTCAAGCCGAGGGCTTCGCGATGGCTGCGGTTTGGATCGCTGTGCCAATCCGCTTCCACGCGCAGCTTTTCCAACGCTTGTTTGACTACAAACGCGGTGCCATCGCGTCGCTCCACAAGCACCGTGCGGTTCGAGACGCCGCCGCTCAAGGGAACGATCGCCGGGACTTCACCAGGCTCTAGATGGCCGTGCTCGTGCAGGTAACGCAGCAGGTCGTCACTGTGTTCGATATCTAAAATGGCAGTCAACTCTCAGATCGTGATCTTTCGTTGGCTTCAGCGAAAGATTTTTCGAGCGCGTGGACCAGGTCGGACTCAGATTGACCAGCCACGCGGATTTGAAGTGAGACGATGAGCGAAGTTGGCCGTAAGTGCTCGTGCTCCTGGCTGGACTTTCTACGTCTTGCGTGGCTCCGCTGAAATTTCAGGTGGCCGTGCGAGCCCCGAACCGTTAGCCTGTCCAGATGAAATCACACTCCACTCTGCGCTTTCTGCTGTCGGGTTTTTTGCTGTGGCCATGCGTTGCTCAAGCCCAGAAAAGTTACACCCTTGGCATGGTCGCCAAATCCCAAGGCAATCCGTTTTTCGAAGCGGCGCGAGCCGGAGCGAACGACGCAGCTCGTGAACTCGGCTCCAAACACGGTATCAAGATCAAGATCGACTGGCGCACTCCCAACGAAGAGGACGCGCAAAAACAAGCCGAGCTTGTCGAACAACTCGTTCTTAGCGGCTCCGACGGCATCATTGTCAGTTGCTCGGATGCCAAGAAGCTGACCGACGCCATTAACAAAGCCGTCCAGCAGGGCGTTCCTGTGGTGACGTTTTCCGGCGACGCTCCTGCCAGCAAGCGTTTTGTCGCACTCGGGATTGATGACTTTCAATGCGGCGAGCGGACCTTCGAGGAGTTGGCCAAGCTCTTAAACGGACAAGGTGCGGTGGCTGCGATTGACGGGAATCCAAATGCGGCGAACCTGCAGCAGCGCGCGGCCGGGTTTCGCGCCGCAGCGAAAAAGCATCCAGGGATCAAGCTTCTCGACATCTATTATCACAAGGAAACTCCCCAGGACGCCGTCGCAAAAATTGAGCAAGTGATGCAAGCCAATCCCGATATTGCTGGCTGGGGCTTGCTCGGTGGGTGGCCTCTCTTTACGGATAATGCACTGCGATGGAGCCCCGGCACTATCAAGTGCGTCTGCGTCGATGCCCTGCCGCAGCAGTTGGCTTATGTTCGAAGCGGGCACGTTCCTCTGCTCCTTTCGCAGGATGTCTATGGCTATGGCTACCGGGCGGTCGAACACATCATTAATAAAATCCATCTGATGAAAAATCCCCCGCAAGCCATCGACAACACGCCTCTGACTTCGGTCACGAAGGAGAACGTTGAGACCTTCGCCAAAAATTGGGAGAAGTGGTTACCGAAGAAAGTCCAGCCCTAGAGCGCGTCACATTCTTTCCTGGGGAGCACGGCGGTTCCCTCAGCGACCCAAATTGGCAGCCGTTAACACCGCGAATTCGCATGGAGTCCCGGCTTTCGTCGGTCTTGCGCCCGTGCCAACTCAAAGGGACACCAAGCACTCCATGGCGAGGCGCGCCGATAGGAGACTCGATCAGAAGGCAGGCGGCTCAAATCACTTTTTGGCGAGTGCAGCAGCCACTGCTTTGCTAAGATCATCACCCCGCAAATTCTTGCCGATGATTTTTCCTTCGCCATCGAGCAGGTAGGTCGCCGGGATGCTCTTGACGCCGTATTTTACAGCCAGGGTATTCTCCCAGCCCTTGCCATCAAAGAACTGCTGCCATGGCATCTTCTTTGTCTTGGTAAAGTTTTTCAGGGCTGCCTCATCTTGATCGAGGCTGATGCCGATGATTTCAAAACCCTTCTTGTGGTGCTTCTCGTAAGCCGCCAGCACATTCGGCAATTCGGCAACGCAGGGCCCGCACCATGTTGCCCAAAAGTCGATCAGTAAAACTTTGCCTTTGAAACTGGCAATCGAAAGCGGTTTGCCCGCGGTGTCCTTCTCCGCGAATTCTGGGAATTTGGATCCTTCCACCAAAGCGGATTGAACCTTCTTTGCTTCCTCCTGTTGTTGCAAAGTCGCGAGCATATTGTCCACATTCTGCCCAGGCTTGGTGTCAGGGAAATCGCGCTTGATTTGTTTCAGCATCTCGGTCCCTTTCTCCGTGTTTTCAAAGACCTGCAAGTACAACATCGCTTTCATAAAAACGATTTGCGCCACCTCGTCCGTTTTCTCGCTCTTGTGTTTCGCGATGAGCGCGTCGAAACTTTTCAATTCGCTGGCCAGTTCCGCTTCGGTCCGTTTGCCGTCCTTCAACTTCGCTTGAATTTTGCCAACCAATTCCTCCAGCGCCGCTTTGACGTCAGGCTTGGCTGGTTTCTGAGCAGTTTCGGCCGCGGTTCCGCGCTGAGTGACGACTAGCGAGGAGGCGGTGACGATCACAATGAAGAGCAGTTTTTTCATATTCCACTTTTTGGATAATCGTAGATTTGCGATAGATAGATCAGTTAGTCGGGTGATAGAAGCACTCATCTATTCCGACTTCAAGAGAATTTCCAACTGGTTTCGGCGACTCCGCTCGATATATGATTCTGGCTTCGAAAGGGTTTTGCCCACGCACCAAACTCTCCGGAAGACGCTCCGGAGAGGATCGGCAGTCGCGCATTCACCGAGCATCGCTCTCCAGCCAACTGCTCAGGTCCCTTTTCACTGAGGACGAGCGGCCGAACTTGAGCGAAACATTTTGATATTCCGGTCGCCACGCGAAAGGAGATACGCCATCAAGTCCTGAATTTCGTCTGGCTTAAAAGTGTTCAGCAAGCCTTCGGGCATCATGGAGACTTTGGAGGGTTCAATCGATTCGACATCCTGGCGTTTGACATCGGCGAAATCGTTTGGTGCAAACATATTCTCGATGACCATCAGGTTTTCTCCGTTCAGGTTCCCGACGCGGCCTGTGACGACCTCACCGTTTTTCTTCCGGATAACGATCGCGCCGTACTGATCGCTGATAGCTTTGCTCGGTTCAACAATCGATTCCAGCAAATCGCGGACGTTGAATCGTCCGGCAACATTCGTCACGTCGGGCCCGACCGAGGCGCCGTCGTTGTCGAAGCGATGACACGAAGCGCACCCAGCGGCGCCGAAAAACTGGCGCCCGCGCTCGAAGTTGCGTCCCTCCTTCAGCCCACGCTCGACCACGGGGACCAGATCGTTCACGGTCCATTCCTTGACCAACGGGCGGCTCGCCATCAGTGCCTCCAATGGGGACTTCAGTTGTGGCTTGGTCTCCAAGATTGTTTTTAGCGCGGTCTTTTCACCTTCGTTGAGCGTGGCGATTGCATCATTTTTCATGTCCCGCATGAAGCCAGCCATGCTGGCACCGCCTTTGAAATTTGCGGCTTTGAGAAACCAGCGGAAATACTCCTCGCGGAGCGGTTGGGTCCAGCCCGTCTTCAACACACGCAACGCTCTGGCATATTCCATTTGCTCTTCCTGGGTCGGGGCGGAGCGAAGCGCCGCCATACTCTTTGCCGCCGCGGTCGGTGCCTCGACATAGATGAGCATCTGGCACAGTTCGGCATTTAGCTCGCGGGTCTGGGCCGGGAAGAGGGGACTGAACTTGGCGACCAGGCGCTGGCGGGCTGCGTCATCCGGTTTGCCGAGGCGGGTAAAGGCGAGAGTATAAGCACGCATCAACTCGAGGCGATCACTGCCACTGAGCTTCGCCCAATCAATCCGATCCAGCGCGGCGAGAATTCGACCCTGAAGCGCGGGATCGGGCTGTGTGTCGCTCGGTTTGCGATGGAACTGATCTTTGTTGCTGGCCCGTGAGAGCGCCACTAGAGCGGCGATGGCGGCTCGCGGGTCTTTCTCGTTGAGCGCTTTCTCGCGCCACTCGGCGGGAGATTGCCATTCCAACGCAGTGCGGGCCGCGTAACGGAGCGCGCGGTCTTTGTGATTTAGATAAGGCCAAGCTTCGTTCACAGCTTTAGGATCTGTGTGCCCATGGAAGCTCTCAAGCTTGTGGCGCAGATCACGTTCTTTCGCGAGGCGATTGTCGCTTTTGCTTGGCGTTGTCGATTCTTTCCCAGTGTAGGTCACTCGGTACAATGCGGATTGAGTACGGCGTCCGCCGACAGCGAAATACATCGCGCCGTCCACGGGGTTCACCACGATGTCTGTCAGCGCAAGCGGTTGGCCTGTGATGAACTCCTCGGACACTCCCGTATAACTCGCGCCGTCCGGCGTGAGATGAACGGCGTAGAGTTTGCCAAAGCTCCAGTCACAAATGAAGAGAGCTTCCTGATACTTCGCGGGAAATTTTGCGCCATAGCCGAACGTGACACCCGTTGGAGAGCCGGGGCCAATGTTTATCGTGGCGCCGAAGCTGTCGATATAATAGGCGGGCCACTTCCCCGCGCCGTTACGCCAGCCGAATTCCGCGCCGCTGATTGCATGATTGATGCGGGTGGGCCTGTACCACGGAGTGTTGATGTCCCACTCCATGTCGGCGTCGTAAGCGAAGAGTTCGCCCTGGCGATTGAACGCCGCATCGAATTCGTTCCGGAAACCGACACAGATGAGTTCCCATGTTTTGCCTTCCGGATCCACGCGCGCAATCCAGCCACCCGGACCAAGAACACCTTTCATGAATCCGTTGCCATCGGACATCCGCGGCAGCAGATGATCTTCACTCCAATGCTTCGGCACCCGCGACGAGTCGTACTCCGTGAGTTTGGTCATATTGCCACAGACGACGTAGATGGCTTTCTTATCCGGCGAAAGCAGGAGCGAATGCACTCCATGCTCGCCGCCACCTTCGAGTTTGCGCAACAGCTTGACTTCATCAAAGCGGTCGTCGCCGTCGGTGTCGCGCACCCGATAAAGTCCGCGTCCTTGATTGTTCTCGCCAACCATGACGTAGAGGCTGTCGAAAGCGTAAAGCAACCCATGCGCCTGCCCGATGGGTAGGTCAATCGCTTCGGGCTTCGCGGGTCCGCTGCTGCCGAGTGGTGGCAGGACAATGCGGTAGAGTTTCCCATATTGGTCGGAAACAATGAGCCGACCTTTGGGATCGACGCACATCGCGACCCAGGAACCTTGCTGATCTTTGGGGACCGTATAGAGCAGATCGGCTTTGAAGTCTTTGGCGACTTTGAGATTGCTGGCGGTCAATGCGGGAGAAGACGAGCTTTGGGCTTGGAGGCTTTGGCTCGGGCAAAGCACTGCCAGAATGAGCGGCAGTAACAGAGTGGATTCCGCAAATGGGAGACTGAAAGCACTTCGCTTGAATGGAGATGTTTGCATCCTCTTAGAATGGCAAGCCAGCGACAGGAGATCAAGTCTGAGCGTTGATCGAGGCAGCAATTCTCGTTTTTGCCCAGGTTCGGTGTCGGCACGGTTGCTGATCTGGTATAGGTCCTGACGAGAGTCGGACGGGCAACGAATCCGAGAATACGTCTGGGCCGTATGTTCGAGTAGGGCTCAACGGCCCCCAGCCTCTGACCATGCGGAAAATGTCTCTCCCTCTCCTCGGGGAGAGGGCCGGGGTGAGGGGAAAGGAAGCTGCATCCAATCCCAACGCGCTCGACCCCTCTTCCGCCTCCTTTCCCCTAACCCTCTCCCCGAGGAGAGGGAAAAACAAGCGCAGGCGCTTCGCTCATCCTCCAGCGCCACTCGACTCTCCCGCAACGGAATTCTATTCTCCTTCTCGGCCGGGAGAGGTCCGGGGTGAGGGGAAAAGCCGTGTCCGAGGTCAAGCCGGGCTCATCTCGTTTCCACGGCGTCAGACCGCCCGAGATTTTGCGATCAATACTTTCTTTTGCGGCTCGGATGCGTTTCCGAGGTGTCTCATTCCGCATTCGGATACGAGCCGAGTACCTTTACAAAACTGCATTGTTTGGAGAGTTGCTCGATTGCTTTCGCGACCTTTTCGTCTTGGACATGACCGTCGCAGTCCACGAAGAAGAAATATTCCCAGGCTTTGCGCTTGCTCGGACGCGACTCAATTCGGGTCATGTTGAGCCGATGACGGCGCATGGGAGCTAGGGCGCGGTGCAGGGCGCCCACCTCATGGGCGATACTGAGCATGAGACTTGTGCGATCGCGTCCGGTTGCCGGGCCGCATTGACGGCCCAGGACAAGGAATCGCGTGGCGTTAATCGAGTTATCCTGAATGTCTCGCTCCAGGATTTTGAGTTGGTAGCGCTCGGCAGCGAGCGAGCTGGCAATGGCGACCGCGTTCTTTTCCTGATAGGCTAATTCAGCCGCGCGGGTTGTGGAGGAGCTCTCGATGATCTCGACATGCGGCAAGTGGTTTTGCACCCATCCGCGGCATTGGGCGAGCGCTTGCGGATGTGAGTAGAGTTTTTTAACGTCGTCCATCTTGACCTTCCCGACGAGGCAGTGCTGGATGGCAAGCACAATTTGGGCGACGATCTTCAAATCGCTATCGACGAACATGTCGAGTGTGTGGGTTACGATGCCTTCGGTGGAATTCTCCACAGGCACAACGCCATAATCCGCTCGGTTCCGGCTCACTTCATTAAAGACATCGGAAATCGTTTTCTGAGCTGCGTAACGAAGGCTCGATCCAAACCGGCGAATAGCAGCCTGATGAGTGAACGTTGCTTCCGGCCCGAGATAGGCAATCGTCATGGACTTTTCCAACGAGAGCGCGCTCGACATGATTTCCCGGTAAACGGCGCGCAGCGACTCGTTGGTGATAGGGCCCGGATTGAGTTTGCACACTCGATCCATGACGGCGAGTTCACGGTGGGGCACGTAAATTTCCTCCCCTGCTTTGAGCTTGATCGCTCCAATTTCAAGCACGTGCTTCGTGCGTTCATTGAGGAGTGCGACGATTTTCTCGTCCAGAGTGTCAATGGCTTTGCGGTGCTCGTGAAGGCTCATGGGTCAGCTAGATTTGCGCTTTCTGAAGCAGTCGTAACAGTCTGGTCGGAATTGTCCCGGGCGTTTGCGTCAGGTGATTCTAGCCCTGATTCCGCTGTTGCGTAATTCGCGCCGTTTGGTTCCTTCGAAAGCTGGTCCGGAGGAGCAGTAGCCAAGCCAGGCTCGACCGTGAGCAACGCCTCCGGTTTCTTAACCACGATGCGCCGTAATTCGTCAGCGGCGGGCAATTCATCGAGGCTTCGCAGGCCGAAGTATTCGAGAAACAACGCGGTGGTGCCGTACATCATCGGGCGGCCTACGACCTCTGCGCGTCCGACCTGTTCTACGAGGCTGCGCTCCACAAGGGTTTGCATCACGCCATCGACGGAGACACCTCGGATTTGCTCGATCTCGGCGCGAGTCAAAGGCTGGCGATATGCGATGATAGCCAGGGTTTCCAGGGCGGGTTGAGACAGGCGCGGGAGCCGGTTCTTTTGTCCGACCAACGTCTTCAGCCATGGCGCGTAATCAGGCTGACTCACGAATTGCCACGCGCCAGCGACGCAGACCAACCGATAGCTGCGATTGGCATCGATGTGATCTTTTTCCAACTGTTCCAAAGCTGCAATCAGTTCCTCTTCTTTGACCTTTTTGAAAGTTTTGGCGATGGCATTTTCGGATGCTTCTGCCGTGGCGTTCAACAAATCACGAAATTCCCGCGGGCTGATAGGTTTTTGGGCGGAGAAAAGGATGGATTCGAGGATAGACTTTAGTTCCATGATCACGCTGTCGGAGTATTGGCGGGTTGCGGATGCTCTACTTCTGCGCCGTTCGTCTCGGGGAGGGCGGCGGGGAGAACCGTTGCGGCGGTAATTTCGATTTCACTAAACGGCTCGGGCTGAGAAACGGTGAGATACTTCAACCGGATCAATTCCAGCAAAGCCAAAAATGTGACGACGACTTCTGACCGGCTGGTGTTGTTGGCAAAAAGCTCCAAGAATCTCATCCTAGTCCGCTCTTTAACGGCTTGGATCAGATACTCAATCTTTTCGCTCACGCTCCAGCTATCTTCGAAGACATCGCGCACTTCATCCCGTTGACTGAACCGCTTGAGGATTGAGGCGACGGCATTGATGAGATCGAAAAGGGAGACATCAGTCTTGGGAACAAGTTCCGTCAAGGCGAATTCGATTTTGCCGGGCTGGCGAGGGAAGGTGTTCTCCTGGAGCGTTTCTCGCTCCTGCAATTGCGCGGCGGCGTCCTTGAACTTTTTGTATTCGACCAATTGGCGGATCAATTCCCATCGCGGATCATCCTGGTCCTCCTCCGCTTCGTCGGTCGGTGCTTGTTGATCCACAGGCAAAAGCTCGCGGCTCTTAATGTAAATAAGCGTCGCGGTCATGACCAGAAACTCTCCGGCGATCTCCAGGTCGAGAATGCGCATCACTTCGACGTATTCGATAAACTGGGTAGCGATCTTGGTGAGATTCACGTCATAAATATCGACTTCCTCCTTCTTCACCAAGTAAAGGAGGAGGTCTAGCGGCCCTTCAAAGACGTCGAGTTGAACTTTGTTTTCAGCCATTGTCAGCCACCGTGAGGGAATGCCACCACGAGTGGGTTTATCCTTAACGTGCCATCCACGCTTTGGCAACGCTAGAACTAAGGCGAAAGGCTCGCCGGGATGTTACAATGACGACTTCGAGCGAAGGGGGAACTGTAAACAACGGTTGCGGAAAAACAGGGTTACCCCATTATCAGGTCGCATGAACATTCAAATTGCCGCTCTGTGCGACGCTGCAACGGATTACGGAGGCAAACTCAATATCCTCGGTACATTCGACACAATCATGACGAACCACTTGCCTGCGTGTCATCCGCAATGCTCGGTCGCCCTGAGAATCGCTTTCAATAGGATCGAGGAAGGCACACACAAGGTCAAAATGAACTTTGTGGACGAGGATGGTAAATTTGTGATGCCGAGCATCGACATGCCGGTAGATGTGCATATCCCAGCCAATGCCAATTTTCTGGTTCGAAACTTCATCATCAATATCCAACAGCTCAAGTTCGATAAGCCCGGGCAGTACTCCATCGACATTGCCATTGATGGTCGGCAGGAGACCAATATCCCGCTGTTAGTGCATCACCAGAATCAGCAGGCCTCATAGCATGCCAGACCGGCGAGCGAAGCATTAGTCAAACGCGTGGCCCGCGCAGCAAAGCACGTTTTTGACCTTATGCAGAAAAGAAACTAATGTCCCACGGCTTGAGACTCCCGCTCTGTGTGCGTCAGGCTCAAACTCCCGCTCGATCCTGGCATCGCCGGACTCCTGTAGTTCAACACAAAGGCGCACGAACACAGCGGTCGCAAAGACAAGTGTTCCATCATTAACATCCCACTCGCTGCCGAAATGAGTGCTGCATGGCCGGTCCTCCTTGCGTCTTTGCCGCTCTGCGCCTTTGCGTTGAAAATCAATCCTCTGGCAGCGGCCGGCCTTTGGTTTCCGGTAGGAAAAACAAAGCCACCAAACCGAGTAGAAAAATGCCGCTCATGTAGGAAGCCGCTGTGCGGAAGGCAACGAGCTTCGCGTCTGGCGTGGTAGCGCCGGCGGCCAGTGCGGCCTGCAGATGGCCCAGTGTGAACGGCCCGCTGGCGGCGATGAACCGGCCGACGTTATAACAGAAACTCGTGCCCGTGCTTCGCAAACGAGTCGGAAACAGTTCCGGCAGATAGATCGCGAAGCCCGCGAACAACCCCAACTGACACGCGCCCATCACCGCGCTCATCCAGATGTCGCTCCGGCTGTTGAAGAGCTGAAAGTAACCGATCGTCGCGACGAATGCGCAAATGTAACCGACCGCGAACGTCGGCTTGCGGCCCCACCGTTGGGCAGCCCACGTGAAGAGCAACATCCCGAAGAAGGCTCCGATGTTTTGCACCATCATGTTCACGCCAATCCATTTGGTTTTCTCCGCCGCGAATTTTTCCGGCGCCACCCCCGCCTCCTTGAGCGAGCGCTCGATAACGTCGCCCACCAGTTCCGGACTGAAAAAGCCGATGCCCCACAACCCCACCACTCCGGCGACGCACAGCAACATGCCGACCAGCGCCGGCTTGCGCCATCGCGCCTCGCCGAAGAGCGACGCGTAGGAACCAAACTTTGCGCCAGTCAGCTTGCCGGCCGCCCGTGCTTGTACCCACTTCTCCGGCTCCTTGAGGCGCATTTGCAAAAACACACACAAGAACGCCGGCAACGCTCCGATGATGAACATGTATTTCCACGCCATACCGGACGGGATGGATTTGCCCTCTAACGAACCGAGAAAAATGGCAATGCTCGCCGCAGTGATATTGCCCACCGCCGACAACGCCTGCAACATGCCGAGCGCGCCCGTGCGCGAACGCTCGGGCAGCCCGTCCGCCACCAACGCCACCGCCAGCCCGAACACACCGCCGACGCCCAGGCCCGTCACGAACCTGTAAACCGCAAAATCTACCCAGCCCTTGGAGAACGCCGACAACCCGGTGCAGACTGAATACAACAGAACCGTCACGGTAAGTGTTTTGGCGCGGCCGATCCGGTCCCCAACGGCGCCGAAGATCAATCCGCCTGTCGCCCAACCTGCCACAAAAATCGCGGTGGCGTAACCGCCGTAAAGTTTCAAGTCCGACCCCGCTGGCAGCAGCGCCTTCATTGCGCCGCCACGACCTAGCAGAAATAATTGCTGATCCAGGCAATCAAACAGCCAGGCGAGCGTCGCCATGCCAAAGACGAACCAATGATAAGGCGTCAATTCGCGCCACCAAGGTAGGGCGGCGCCGGGCGGGGTGTATCGATTACTCATGTTAAGGCCGGAGTATTGCGAGGAAACCTCTCCGTGGCTACTCACAAAATGTCAGTTGTTTTCCTGGGAACCAATTCTGCCCATGAACCTGGGTGGGGTGAGAGTCCCCTCGAACCCTGACCTTTTCTGGCGATCGAGCATGTCAGGGCTCGACGGCTTCCGGCTCGGAGACTACAGCTCGGAGAGAGTCTCGCCCCACCGTTCAAGGGCGCAATGCGCG
>CAMAWP010000214.1 GCA_945861765.1 Akkermansia muciniphila
GAATACTTCGATCCGCCGCTCGATCACAACGGCCAGCCTGTGCGTGGAAAGGGTTATATCGCGGACGACCTGACCACGCACGCCATCGAGTTCATCGAGAAGAATCGCACCAAGCCCTTTCTCTGCTATGTGCCATTCAACACGCCCCATTCGCCGTGGGCGGTGCCGCAGGAATACTGGCAACGCTTCCGAAATCAGCCACTCGCGTTAGGTGGTACTGACAGCAAACAGGAGAGCCTCGACCAGACGCGATGCGCGCTCGCCATGATGGAGAACCTCGACACCAACGTGGGCCGCGTGCTCGGGCGGCTCAAGGAACTGAACCTCGCCGACAATACCATCGTGATTTACTTCTCCGACAACGGACCGAATGGGCATCGGTGGAACGGCGGCATGAAGGGCACCAAAGGTTCCGTGGATGAAGGTGGCCTGCGCTCGGTGCTTTTCATGCGCTGGCCGGGCGGAGGCATTCAGCCGGGCACCGTCGTGAAGGAAATCACCGGAGCGATTGACCTGCTGCCGACGCTCACGGCGATGACCGGCGTGAAGCGTGTGGGCGACAAAGCGCTCGACGGGCGGAATCTTTCGCCGCTGTTGCTGCGCGGTCGGGAGGCCGGTTGGGAGCAACGGATCATCTTCTCCCACCAGAATGGCAACGTCAGCGCGCGCTCGGAGCAATACCGTCTCGACCCGCGCGGCGCTCTCTTTGACATGCTTGCCGATCCCGGCCAGACCAAAGACATCGCGACCGAACAACCGGACGTGGCCGCGCGGATGGCGAAGGCAGTGGCTGCTTGGCGGATCGAGGTATTGCCGAAGTCCAAGGACAACCGCCCGTATCCCGTCGGCTACGCAGAGTTCCCGCGCACGCCGTTGCCCGCGCGCGACGGCGTCCCACATGGCGGTGTAAAGCGTAGCGCGAACGCGCCGAACAGTTCTTACTTCGTCAACTGGACGAGCCTCGACGACACGATGACCTGGGACATCGCTGTGAACACGAGCGGCACTTACGACGTGGAAATTCTCTACACCTGCCCCATTGCCGACGCCGACTCGACCATCGAACTGGAGTTCAACGGCGCGAAGATCACTGGCCAGGTCGCTCCCGGTTGGAACCCGCCGCTCTACACCAACCAGGACACCATCGCCCGTCCCAATGGCGAATCGCGCATGAAGGAATTCCGACGCCTCGGCCTCGGCCCGATGCGCCTCGAAAAAGGCCACGGCCTGCTCACATTGCGCGCGCTGAAAATTCCCGGCCAGAGCGTCATGGATGTGCGCCAGTTGAACCTCACTCTGCGGAAGTGAAAGTCTTCCTTCCGGAGCACTGGCATTGAATTGAGGATTGTCAGCGTGATTCCTGATCGTAATCCTACCCATACTCAGAACGAAGCTCACACTGAAGAGATTGCGATTAGGAGAAGGATTGGGAGTATGAAAACGGCCTTGCGCCTTGCGGCTACTGAGATCTGAGGTTTGACAGACGAGCGGGAATTGGCTTTCTTCTCCCATCTCTCACATCACCATGAAACTGATCAGTTGCCTTAGCGGATTGTCGGTCCTCTGTTTTTTTACTTTCGCCCAGGAGCCGACTGGATCCAAATGGACAACCGCCGAGCGCCTCGAAACTCGGCACTTGGAAGCGACCCACGAAGCGACACTCAGATTTGCCAAAGCCCGCAAAACCTTGCCCAACCTCGGCGTCTATGAGGACTTTCGCGCGGTGATTCACGTTCACGCCGAGGACTCCAACCACACCAAGGGAACGCGCCCAGAAGTCCTGGTCGCCGCGAAAAAGACCGGCGTCCGCGTCGTGATGTGGACCGATCACCGTGGTCCGAAGGCGGAGACGTGGCGCGGTCTGCGCGATGGAGTTCTCTTCATTGCCGGATCTGAGGATGGAGACGGCGTGTTGCGTTTTCCTGACTATGACGCGGCGGGCCAGCCCATAGCTGAGGGCGGCTTGCGATTCCTCTCGCACATCGAGGAGCGTTACGATGCGTTAACCGACGGATTTGTCGGGATGGAAATTTGCAATCGGCACAGCGACGCCGTTCTCGACCATGGCTTGCAAACCTACTTGCTAGCGGTCGCGAGCGATCCCGAACTGTGGCGCAAAGCCGTGGAGAATTTCAAAGCGTATCCGGACGAATTCTTTGCTATCGGCACTCGGCAACATCCAGAATTTTTCTCTAAATGGGATAAGGAGACCCAGAAAAAGCCGTTCACTGGCATCGCCGCCAATGACGCGCATCAAAATCAGATTTTCAAAGAGACAACTTTCGATCCTTATGAGGTGAGCTTTCGGAATCTCTCCACGCACATCCTGGCGCGCGAGCTGACCGAGCCCGAGATCCGCCAATCGCTCCGTGAAGGCCATGTCTATGTCTCCCACGATTGGCTTTGCGATCCGACCGGTTTTACTTTTGGCGCGATCAATAATCTCGGTGTCTTTACCATGGGCGATCCCGCGCCTTTTCTTGGCACCACCCGGCTCGTTGCTTTGACTCCAGTCGCGGCAAAGCTGAAGTTGATTCACAACGGATCTGTGGTTCGGGAAACGGTTGGAACCAATCTGACCTACGAAGCCAAGTCGCCTGGAACTTATCGCGTGGAAGCCTGGCTCACGGTGGATGAGGAAGACCGGCCTTGGATCTATTCGAATCCGATCTATCTGAAGACTCCGTCGTTGGAATCCCTTCGGCTGCCGTCCAACGAAATTTCCCCGAACGTCGAGGTCCGCAAGAATATCGTCTATGCCGAGGGACCTGACGAGGAGGCGAGTAAACACATGCTCGACCTTTACGCGACGAAGGAGAAAAAGTCAGCCCCGGTTTTCGTTTTTATCCATGGCGGCGCTTGGAAATCCGGCGACCGTTCCCAATATCCAGCCATAGGCAACCACTTTGCGAAACAGGGCATTTTGACCGTAGTTCCCAGCTATCGGCTAGCGCCCAAATATCCCCACCCAGCGCAAATCGAGGATGTCGCAGCGTCTTTTGCCTGGGTGGTCCGCCACATTGCGGAATATGGCGGCGACACGAACCGGCTGTATGTCGGCGGCCATTCGGCGGGTGGGCACTTGGCCGCTCTGCTCACGCTCGATCCTCACCATCTGGAAAAGCATCTGATCTCTTCGAAAGCCATTCGCGGCACAATTGCCCTCAGCGGAGTCTATAATTTCACCGAGGGCGACGGTCAGCCTTCGGTGTTTGGCAAAGACCCTCAAATCCGCCGGGAAGCCTCGCCTTTGTTTCACGTCAAGACAGGCGCGCCGCCATTCTTGGTCAGTTATTGTCAATGGGATTACCCCACGCTCCCGGCTCAGGCTCGAGAATTCCACGCCGCATTAGAGAAAGCCAACATCCCGTCTGTTATCCTTTTCGTGCCGCGTGAAAGCCATATTTCAGAAATGGTCAACGTCCCGAAGGACAATGATCCGACGGCTGCGGCGATTCTGCGGTTCATTCAGTAAAGATCTGTTAAGAAATGTTCTCCGGAGAAGCGGAGTTGAAGCAAGAATTGCTGGGGCAGATGAGGGAGCGATTGCGGCGGCAACACTAGGGGGAGGAGCGGCAGGAGAGCCAGGCGGACAAGGCCGGGCGGGTAGTGGGTGAAGAGTTTCGGCGGCGGTGGACGGAGGCGACGCTGGTGACCGCTGCCTGGATTGCGCAGCGATTGCGGATGGGCAGCGTGGCCAATGTGAACACACTGCTTTACCAGTGGCCGCAGCGCAAGCAGAAGCAATAACTGTTCATAAGAACTGAACCGTTTACGTTTACTCTCCATGAACCGGAAGATGAAGCGCAGAGGGAGGGAGGGAGGACACAGAGGCGAGGCACGGATCGGATCTCTGTGTTCTCGAAAACTCTGTGCTGAACGCAAACGGGTCGGTTCTCATGATTGGCTAGTTTAGGGAGGCGTCCTATTCTGCCGCTCAGGGCTCGCAAACTCAGAGTCGAACATCCGAGCGCGATCTATCATGTGATGAACCGGGGTGATCGGCGCGAGCCACTCTTCAAGGACGATGCCGCCAGGCAAGGGGCGGAGGAGGACGCGGGCTACAAGCCGATTCGGCGCGGTTGGTTTTTCGGAGAAGCGGAGTTGAAGCAAGAATTGCTGGGGCAGATGAGCGAGCGATTGCGGCGGCAACACTAAGGGGGAGGAGCGGCAGTAGAGGATGGTTCCGTGCTCGGCGGATAGAGGAAGAGTGACTTTAAGAACCGGTCCTTTCAGGCGACCGCTTGTGGAGCATAGTGGTCTCCGTGAACGACCGTATTCGGGAGGCGATCCGACAGAAGCTGGGCGATGCCATTGAACTTCCGTGCCCTCAGTTCACTCCGAGGGAGGCGGAGACGACGGTTTTGGAGGGAAAGGCTCGGGCGGTGATCGGGATGCGGCGTGCGGGAAAAGCGACGTTTCTTTACCAATGCCTCGCCGCGAGGCTGGCGGAGGGGGTGGCGCGTGAACGGCTGGTGTATTTCAACTTCGAGGACGAGCGTCTGGGGGACCTGGAGGCGGCGGATTTGGGCGTGATCCTGGACGAATACTATCGGTCCTACCCGGAGTTCCGCCGCCGTGAACGAGTCACTTGGTGTTTCGATGAGATTCAGGTGATCGCTGGCTGGGAGAAATTCGTCCGCCGCATGATGGACAGTGAAAATGTGGAGGTCATGCTCAGCGGGTCGTCGGCACGGATGCTGAGCCGTGAGGTGGCGACGACGATGCGCGGACGAGCGCTGGAGACCATCATCACCCCCTTCAGCTTTCGTGAGTTTGCACGGTCGCGTGGTGCGGTGCTGCCCGTGAAGAAGCGGCATGTGAAGACGGCACAGGGCCATGAAGTGGACTTTCTGGCAACCAGTGTCGATGGCTCCACCCAACTTATTCAGGTGGCCGCCGAGATTGGCAATGTGGCGACGTTTGAGCGCGAGATTCGTGCCCTCCAGGGCGCTGCCGCGGAGTTTCCTGCCGCTCGGAAAGTGCTGATCGCAGAGGGCACACCACCGCGTGACGCGAGCATGCCGAAGGGAATCGAGCTGCTGCCGATGTGGCGCTGGCTGATCGATCCGCAAAGGGCGGTGGAGTAAGGGTGGATCAGTTCTCATTTTGCGGACTGCCGCTGGTCGCGGCCACACAGCGGCGCTCCGGGGCAAAATGAGACCACCCTGAACTTTTTTACGCGCGTTGCGCCCTTGAACGGTGGGGCGAGACTCTCTCCGAGCTGTAGTCTCCGAGCCGGAAGCCGTCGAGCCCTGACATGCTCGATCGCCAGAAAAGGTCAGGGTTCGAGGGGACTCTCACCCCACCCAGGTTCATGGGCAGAACTGCTGTGGTGCCGCGGATGGCGCGGCGCAACTCCGGATCAAAGCGGAAGACGCTGCGCTCATGTTGCGCGAATGCGCTCCATGTTCTGGGAAGCCGACGCGCGCCATCACCGCTGTTCACGCCAATCATCCACAATCATCCGCCGGGCGTTCTTCCAAGCGGCGTGGCCGTCGAAAAACATGAGGTTGGGACCCTGCCCATGCCGTGCTGCGGCCACCCGGCGTTCACCGCTCAAGCGGGCGGTGGCGGCGGTGGAAGCGTACGGGAGATGAGTCGGAGACCACACATCATTCAGATCATCGCTGCCGATGATATTTGTTGAGGTGAAGATGGGACGCCACGAGCCGCTCTCATTGTCGGCAAAACAGATCGAATCGACGGGCTGTTGGAATCTGTTCACGCTTTGGAGCCCGGTGATCTCGGATCCGATCATGTCCTTGGTGTTGCTGAATTGCCAGGCGTTGACGACGTAACACATCACCTGCCTTTTGTCGGGATAACTCGAGCACGTGTAAACCTTGATCCTTCCGTATTGGTCTCTCGCGGCTTTGGTGCCTCCCAGGTAGGGGATGTAAAGCTGCCACCAAAACGGCCCGTTGCCTCGCGGAACAAGCCCCTCGCCATCGTCCGCGTAAAGGATCATGGCCAGTCCCATTTGTTTCAGGTTGTTGTAGCAATTGGTTTTCTTCGCCTTCTCCTTGGCTTTGCTCAGCGCAGGCAAGAGCATCCCAGCGAGGATGGCAATAATCGCGATGACGACCAGGAGCTCAATCAAGGTGAATCCTGGGGTCCGGTGGTGTTTGGATCGAATGCTCATAGACTCGTTGGGGTTGGCTTTTCGGGTTCCTGGGACACTACCGCCCTGACGGCTGTTCAACAAGAACAAGTTCCAGTTTTTGTATCCACCAGCGATTCAACGAAACGAAGTTCACCAGACACCTTTGCTGATCCACTCGGTGTGCGGCTCGAACAGCGAATACACCTTCTCGCTCGCCTCGGTCTTCTGCCCCTGCAACAGCCGCCGATCCAGAACACGACCTCTGGACAGCGGGCTATTTTCCGAGAGAGCGAGACACCGGTCATTTTTTGGCAGGTTCGGGAATGCGAAGTTTTTGGCCTTTATAAACCGTGTAAGCTGGCCCCTTCAAACTTGGGTTTGCTTTTAGAACTTGAGCTTGGGTGATTGAACCTTCACCTCGCTCTTTGAAGAGGGCGTTATATGCCATGATAATGCCTTGAAGCGTGTTGCCTTCTTTGACCTCATAAACGTAGGGATCGGACGTTTCTGAAGGCGGCGCGCGATGCTTGGGCTCTGCGGGAGCCGCCAACGGCACCTTACCCAGATCCTTGATGCTTTCCATGATCAACTTTCTGTCCTCCTGGCGCTTCCGGTCAACTTCCTGAACCTTTTCGACAAGCGTCTTGAGATCCTCGCGAGTTGCAAAATGGATCGTCCCTCGAGCGCCCGCATCCTTCAACTTGTCAATCTCACGAGCCAAGGATTCACACCGCTGCTGAAGTTCGTTCTGGCGTTGCAAGAGCAACGCTTGAGTCTCCTCGATGTTCATGATTTTGGAGGTGAGAATTCGATAGCGCTGTTCTTCCGCGATCTGGTCCAAGGCCGCCGTGGCGTTGCCTTGGGCTAGCGAGCGACAGGGCAGCCACGTGCAAAGAAAAATGAGTAGGAGGCAGGCGCGTTTCATGGCGCGAAAATAGAAGTCCCGCAACGGAGGCGCAAGCGAGAATAATAAGCCGTGTGCTGCTTGATCATTTTGAGGTATCAGTAACGTTGTGACCGTGATCGAAGTTATCCAACGCAGCGCCGAATTCTTAAGTAAGAAAGGTGTTGAATCGCCACGCTTGCAAATCGAGTTACTCCTGGCGCACGTCTTGAAGATGCCGCGATTGAATCTGTATCTGGACTTTAACCGCACGCTGACCGAACCCGAACTCGGCACGCTTCGGCCTATGGTCAAACGGCGTGGAAACCGCGAACCTCTGCAACATATCATCGGCTCGACATCCTTCTGCGGATTGGAGATTCACGTGACTTCAGCCGTGCTGATTCCCCGGCCGGAAACCGAGCTGCTCGCTGAACGGGCTTATACATTTCTCACAAGCTCGGCTGCTCCGGCCGACAAGCCCGTTTCCTTTTTTGAACTTGGAACCGGCAGCGGTTGCCTCGCCATTGCGCTTGCGTTCAAGTGTCAGGCAGCTCGCGGGCACTCCGTGGATATTTCGAAGTCGGCTCTCGCTGTCGCGCGGGAAAATGCGGAGCGCCATCAGGTTTCAGACCGAATTCAATTTCTCCAGGGCGATGGCTTCGACGCTCTTGCTCGGGATTTGCGTTTCGATCTGATCGTTTCTAATCCGCCCTATATTCCGACGGCCGAGATCGCAACGCTTGCGCCTGAGGTGCGTGATCATGACCCACATGTGGCACTCGACGGCGGTTCCGACGGCTTGAAGTTTTATCACCGGCTAGCTGAAGACGCAGGGTCATTTCTTCGACCAAACGGGAAATTGATGATGGAGTTTGGGGATGGCCAAGCCGAGGAAATCCAAAGTATTTTGACCGCAAACCGGTGGGCGATTGAGAAAGTGGAGGCGGATTATTCCGGTCGGCCTCGAATCTTGATTGCGCACCGGCAGGAATCCTGAAAGATTCACTGTTCGACATTTGTTCTCAAGTTCAAAATCGAGATTTAATCCATGGAAAGCTTGTCCATCAGAGGCGGAATTCCGCTGCACGGCGAAGTCACCATTAGCGGAGCCAAGAATGCCGTGCTGCCCATCATGGCGGCCACTTTGCTTACGTCAGAGCCGTGCGTCATTCGCCGAGTGCCCGATTTAAGCGACGTCAAATTTATGGGCCAAATCCTTGCTTCGCTGGGAGCCCAAGTAAAATTTGAAGGGAGTATCCTCACGGTTCGAGCGGAGAAAATCAAAGGCGTGGGTGATTACGAACTGATCCGCAAAATGCGCGGTTCCATCTGTATCTTGGGACCTTTGCTGGCTCGGTTGCACAAGGCCAAGGTCTCGCTGCCCGGCGGTTGCGTGATCGGTTCCCGTCCGATTGATTTGCACTTGAAGGGTCTCAAGGCGCTTGGAGTCAAGCTCTCGATCAGCAACGGGTACGTCATTGCAACCGCTCCGAGACTTGTGGGGGGCGACCTGTTTTTGGGCGGTCGCGCTGGGCCGACTGTTCTGGGCACAGCGAATGTTCTGATGGCGGCGGTCCTAGCGGAAGGCGTGACGATCATCGAAAGCGCCGCGTGCGAACCTGAGGTGGTGGATCTGGCGGGGTTTCTCAACGCGATGGGCGCGAAGATTATCGGCGCCGGAAGCCCTACGATCACAATCACCGGTGTGCGCGAATTGCACGGCGTGGATTACGAAGTCATTCCTGACCGCATTGAAGCAGCGACCTTCGCCATTGCCGCGGCGGCAACGGATGGTGAAATTACGTTGTTGGGATCTCGGCCCGATCACATGCACGCCGTGCTGGATAAATTGCGCGAGGCAGGTGTGAAGGTAGAGAGACACGGACCAGCTTTGACCGTTCGCCGCGGAAGCCGCTTGAAACCAGTGGATATCACCACTCTGCCTTACGCAGGCTTTCCCACCGACGTTCAGGCTCAGATGATGGTTTTGATGGCCCTCACCCCTGGTATTAGCATTATTACGGAACGAATCTTTGAGGCTCGCTTTATGCACGTGAGCGAACTGGCCCGCCTGGGGGCGGATATTGCGATTGAAGGGCCAAGCGCTATTGTGAAGGGCGGGAAACCTCTCAGCGGCGCCCCGGTCATGGCGAGCGATCTGCGGGCTTCGGCTGCGCTGGTCATTGCTGGCTTAATTGCCAAAGGGACAACCTTGGTAAAAAGAATTTATCATCTGGATCGCGGCTACGAAAACATTGACGCAAAGTTGCGGCAGTTGGGCGCGCGCATAGAACGGGTCGAAGAATCATGAGACAGGCCCTGACGATCTTAATCATCTTGGGAGCGCTGTTGCTGTTTAAGCGCTTGTACTCCAAGTACGAATCGATCAAACAGCAGGACTCGAGATCCGAACAGAGCAGTGCCCGTGGTCCTGCAGGCGATTCCTCGGCCGCACTCCAGGGCCTTCCTCCGTCCCTCGAAGCGTCGTTGCAGGCGGCACACAAGCAAGGTGCCGAAGGTTTGCGAAAATTTCTCGGCCAATACCGCTACGCAATCCGGGATCCAAGGCTGGCAGCAATCGAACTCGATTATGTTGTATTGATGGGTCTCCATGATCCAGTTGAAGCGCGGCGCGTTTTTAAAGATGTGCAGGAGCGTACGCCGAATTTTTCCCCAGTCTATGAGCGAGTCAAACGTTTGGAGAAAACGTATCAATGAAATGATCTCAGTCGGAAGTCGCTTCCGACGGCATCTTTCATCGAGTTTTCCCTAGAATTCTTAGGAGCACAACGGTAAGCTCGTGTAGTACCACCTTCCACCCGCGAGGTAACTATGGATATGATTTTTAGTTGTCCTAGCTGCAAGCAGCAGTTAGAAGCCGAAACTTCGATGGCAGGCAATGAAATCGCTTGCCCATCCTGTGGAGCCACCATGGTTATTCCTGAGCCGAACGTCCAAAATATCCGCGCGGACCCGATCTCTGCTTCGGCGGGAGCAAAGGAGGAACATCACTTTTCAGTCCCGGTGCATGACAAACCCACGGAAGCGCTCATCAAGAAGACGAGCCCACCTCTAGAGGTTGCCGCCAGAGCGGATGGAGAGAAGAGGCTTCGTGTGAAGTGCATTCGGAGGACGGATTGTGTTGAAGTGGGACACGACCGCTTCGATGAAATTGTTTCCGACCTTCTGGAAAAAATAGGAGAAAAGAACATCGTGAGCATCACCCCGATTTCTTATACGCATGTTGACTTGGGTTCACGGCAACTCATGACCGATTTTGGCGTCATGCTTGTTTATAAAGGATAGCAAACGAAGGATTGATCGTGTTCGGGCTTCGCGAGAATCAGCGCTGACTTGATCTCTCAATCAGTGAATTATCCCCGCACCCGCAATGCCAAACCCCAAAATGAACTGCTGCACAAATGATTCTTGTTGCATTTCTGGGGGAGATTAGAGATTAAGTGTTCCAATCTCGACCTCCGGACGGCTTCTGCGCGATGCACGTGCATCGTAGAATTGCGCCCGTCGCGACTGGTTGGAAAACTGAAAACGCATAAACTGCAATGAAAAAACTGAATAGTTCAATTGGCAGACGATCCATAGCGCTCCTCGCGTCGTTGTTGCTGGGCTTGGCCGCTCAGGCCCAGACCACTACTCCAAATGTAAAGGTTGATATCCTCGGCATCGGAGCTTCCTCGCTTCTCGGAGGTCCACTGACCGATAAAAATGGCGATGGCTTGGATGACATTGGCGGCGCCACCGATTCCACCTGGGATTGGGCCGAAATCACCTCCAGCCACGAACCGGATTTCCAAGGCGGGGAAAACTCCTTCAATATCTTCGACCACAAAGTCGGCGGCGGGAATGACAAGTGGTGCTGCGATGATCCGACCCCCGGCAATCCGGTCTGGGTTGCGGTTAAGTTCAAACAAGCCGTCAGCCTCACTCATTTCACCTTCGCTTGCGGCAACGACACCCCAGGGCGTGATCCGACAGATTGGGCGATTCAAGGATCCAATAACGGGACGACTTACACCGACATCTATCGCTTCTTCGATGTCAATGTTCCTTGGACGGATCGCAATCAGGTGGTCAAGTTCACCCTGCCGTTTGCGGCCCAACCCTACACCTACATCCGTTATATCGCCTACGACACGCCCGCGAACTTGCATCAAGTCAACGAGATCGAATACTTCGGCACCCTCGGTGGTGGTTCGGCGTCTCCCCTCAAAAATGGCCTCGTGGCCTACTGGAACTTCGAAGGAAATTTCAAGGACCAGGCTGGTAAATTTGACGGCACTACGGTGGGGGCCGGTTCGATACCGTTCGTGACCGGGAAGCCCGGGTTTGGAAAAGCCGGCAAGTTCGACGGTGAGGATAATTACGTGGAGATCACCGGAGGTGAACCCGATGATCTCGCGTTTGCCGGCGGCAGCATGACTGTGGCCGCGTGGTTCAAGGTGGATACGTTCGACACTTCCTGGCAGGCGCTGGTCGCAAAGGGTGAAGGCGGCAACTGGCGCATTCATCGCCGAGGCGGCGAGCAAGGCATGGCTTACACTGGGGGACCGTCGGGCGACACGCCCACAGGAAAGGACGTCTCGGATGGCCAATGGCACCACCTCGTGGCGATCACCGATAAGGACGCAGTTGCTTTTGGCACCGCGCTCTACATTGATGGAGTGCTCGACACACAGCGTGCGGAGCCGCAAGTTCTCTCTTCAAATGGCAAGAGGGTGAGGATTGGCGACAACCCCGATACGAACAACCGCGAGTGGGAAGGCGAAATCGATGACGTCGCCATCTGGAGCCGAGTCCTCACCGAGTCCGAAATCAGCCAACTCTATGCCAACCGCACAGGCAAGGCTCTCAGCGAATTGTTAGGTGCCGTCGTGGGGGATACCGACAAGGACGGCATACCCGACGAAGC
>CAMAWP010000215.1 GCA_945861765.1 Akkermansia muciniphila
GAAAGAAGCGAAAGAATTCGATGGCTTTACGCAAACGCGGCCACTCACCCACCGGGTGAAGAGCAGATGCCTCAGAACTTCTTTTCTTTCGGCACTTTTCGTTTCTTTCAGCCATCCAACTGCCGGATTAAGAATGAAGATTTTTCTAACCTCGATTCTCAGCCTGACGGGCCTCGCCTTGACGGCATCGGCCCTGGATAAGCCTTATCTCCACGCACCCTCCACGGACACTTACGCGAGGCATGACCCAAACGGGCTTACCATTCTCTCCTCTGGCCGCTACCTGAAGCCGGTCGGGCGCCATCTGCCAGTGGCCCGAGAGCCCTACGGGTTGGCGATGAGCCGCGATGGCAAGACGTTGTTCGTTGCGAGCGACGGGGTCGGCCAGATCATTACCGACTGGCGGGAAGCCAAGCCGCTGGTGACAGTGGTCAACCCGCCCATGGTTCAGCGACGAGGCAAGAAAGACCGAGCCTCGAACGGCGGCGGCGCGGACTTTTCGCCGGATGGTGGGAAGCTCTACTGGAGCAGCGGGGACTCGGGCGCGCTCTACGTCTTCGACGTTGCATCGCCGGCGAAGATCACCGAAGTGTCATTGAACACCGCTGTTGGCGGGCGCAGTTACGAAGATAGCTACGTCACAGATGTAAAGGTGAGTGCCAACGGCAAATATCTTTATTGCGCGGACGTGACCAACTTTCGGTTCGTGGTGATTGACGCGGAGCGACAGCAAGTTGTCGGCTCGGTGCCGGTGGGACGTTATCCTTATGCGTTGGCAATGGTGGGCGACAAGGTGTACGCCGCAAACATCGGACTGTTCGAGTACAGTCCCATTCCGCCGCCCAATGACGCCCGCTTCGACAAGCGCGGCCTCACGTTTCCGCCTTACGGTTACCCCAGCAAAGAGGCGCGCGACGGCGTTGAGTTTGAGGGGCGAAAGATTCCGGGGCTGGGCGAACCGAATGTGCCCGAATCGTTTTCCGTCTGGGGCGTGGACGTTTCAAGACCGGAAGCGCCCAAGGTCATCAGCCGCCTGAAGACTGGCCTGCTGGTCGGCGCGCCGTCGGACAACGGCAAGACGGTGGGCGGCAGCGCTCCCAATTTCCTGGCCGCGCATGGCGAATCGCTTTTTGTGTCCAACGGCAACAACGACATGATTGAGCGAATTGATCTGACGAAGAATGCAATTGTGGCGAAACGGCGCATCGTCCCATCCCCGTTGGTGGCTCGGGTGCGTGGCGTCAGTCCTGCGGGCATGGTTGTCTCCCCGGACGGCAAGAGGCTTTACGTCGCCGAGTTGGGCATCAACGCCATCGCGGTGTTGGACACGAAAACTTTGTCCGTCCTCGGCCATATCCCCACCGGGTGGTACCCTTACCGAGTCGCGCTTTCACCCGATGGCCGCCATCTCGTTTGCATCTGCTTCCGAGGCTTCGGCAATGGTCCGAACGCGGGCAAGGAAATTCCAAAGAGCGATTTCCTTGGTATGCGCGGCGTCGTCAGCGTTCTCGATGTGCCGTCGGACACCGAACTCAAAGCGATGACCGCCGACGTGCTGGCTTACAACGGAATGGTGGATCGTCGCGCCGACCGAGATAAAATGTCCTCGCCGATTCTCCCAACCGTTCCAGGCAAGGTCTCGAAGGAAATCAAATACGTGGTCTTCATCACAAAAGAAAACCACACCTACGACACCATCTTCGATCGCGTTCCGGGCGCGAAGCACGACCCGAGTTTGTTACGCTGGGGATTGCACCAAACGATCGAGGGGAAGGGCCAGCCCAAACTCGAAAACGTGGCGGTGATGGCCAACCACAACGCGATGGCGCGGCAGTTCACGGTGAGCGACAACTTCTACATGGAGCCTGAAGCCTCGGGCGTGGGGCATCGCTGGCTCGTTGGAGTGCAACCGAACAACTTGATGCAGATGACCTACTCCGTCGGTTGGTCGTTCAAAAAGGACAGCAGCGCGCCCGGTCGCCGCTACTCGATGGGGTCGAACGGCTCGCTGATTCCGGAGGATTATCCGGAAGCGGGCTCCATGTGGGAGCACCTTGCACGGAACCGCATCCGGTTTCGCAACTATGGCGAGGGCTTCGAGTTTCCCGGCGTGGGAGAGTATGAGGATGAGCATCCCACCGGCGCGCGCGAGGTCGTTAACATACCGATGCCCAAAGTTCTCTTTGACAATACGTGTCGAGAGTTCCCGATTTATAACTTGAATATCCCTGACCAGTACCGCGCCCATTGGTTCATGAAGGATGTCGAGAAACTGTTCTTGAAAGGCAAACAACCCTTCCCGTCCTTCGTGAACATCGCCATCTGCAATGATCATGGCGGCGAGCCGAAACCCGACAAAGGTTATCCCTATCTGGCCTCGTACATGGCGGACAACGACCTGGCGATGGGCCGGATCGTCGAGTTCCTCACGCACACACCTTACTGGAAGAACATGGCGATCTTCGTAACTCAGGACGATTCAGGCGGCGAACCCGATCACGTGGACGGCCAGCGCAGCGTTCTGCTGCTCGTCAGCCCGTGGGCAAAGCGCGGCTACGTCTCACATCGGCACACCACTATCGTCAGCATGCACCGCACGCTCTACCAGATTTTTGGGCTGCCACCGTTGAACATGTTTGATGCTCTGGTGAACGACTTCGCCGATTGCTTCACCACGAAGCCGGATTTCCGTCCCTATAAACATGTGGCCGTGGACCCGCGCATTTTCGACGCAGAAAAAGCCATCGACCCGAAGGACCCGGACTACGGCAAGGCGCGTCTGCTGCCCTCTTCCCCGATGGACGACCCGGATGAAATGGAGAAGGTTCTGCGGCGCGGCGAAAAAGAAGCCAAGCCGCGCTGAGTGGTTGCGCGGCCCCTGATCCAGACGTGGAAATTGAATTGAAATACACGTCATGAACCGCAACATCACCGGGAGTCGTGCAACAGCGCGGTTCTGAAATGGACATAGATTGATATGAACTTGCCGTCATGGTTTCGCCCGAAATTAGCTGACACGCTCAAGGGCTACCGAGCGCCCGATTTCTCCGCCGACCTCGTTGCCGGCCTCACCGTGGGGATCGTGGCGTTGCCGTTGGCCATGGCCTTCGCCATCGCGTCCGGAGTCAAACCCGAGGCGGGAATTTTCACCGCAGTCATCGCCGGATTTATTATTTCCGCTCTGGGCGGCACAAAGGTCACCATCGGCGGGCCGACCGGGGCGTTCATCGTCATCCTTTACGGAATCAATTCTCAATACGGCCCCGAGAATCTCGCCACTTGCACTGTCATGGCGGGAGTCATTCTGTTCGTCATGGGCGCGGCGCGGCTCGGTACGATGATCAAGTTCATTCCAGATCCAGTGACCATGGGCTTTACCTCCGGTATCGCCGTGCTCATCTTCACCACGCAAATCAAAGACTTCTTCGGCCTTAAACTGGACCAAGTGCCGTCGGAGTTCGTCCAGAAGTTGAGGGCTCTGTTCGAGCATGCTGGTACCGTTCAATGGCCCACGCTCGCTTTGGCGGCGGCATCGTTGGCCGTTATCCTCCTTTGGCCGAAGCCCTGGCAGCGCCGGGTGCCAGGCTCCATCGTCGCTCTTTTGATCGGGACTGCCATGGTGGCGCTGTTTCAACTGCCCGTGGACACCATCGGGAGCAAGTTTGGTGGCATTCCGCAGGCGCTGCCATCACCACATCTCCCGTCGCTGTCGTGGGACAACATCCGTCACCTCTTCCAACCCGCCATGACTATCGCGCTGCTCGCGGCCATCGAGTCGTTGCTCTGCGCGGTGGTCGCCGACGGCATGGTGGACGATCGCCATGATTCGAACCAGGAACTCATGGCGCAGGGCATCGCCAATATGGTCTGCCCGCTCTTTGGTGGCATCGCGGCCACGGGCGCGATTGCCCGCACAGCCACGAACATCAAATGCGGGGCGCGCTCGCCAATCGCCGGATTGATCCACGCGGCCACGCTGTTGGTCATCATCCTGGTCGCCGCGCCGTTCGCGAAATCCATTCCGCTCGCCACACTCAGCGCCGTGCTGGTCAACGTCGCCCTCAACATGGGCGAGTGGCATAACTTCCGACGCTTGGCCAAGTGGCCGCGCAGCGACGCCGCGGTTTTCCTGGCCACCTTTGGCCTGACCGTAGTCATCGATCTGACTGTGGCGGTCGAGATCGGGATGGTGATGGCTGCCGTGCTCTTCATCAAACGCGTCTCCGAGACCACTCAGATTACCGCTGTGGACGAAAAGTCGGATCGGGAAGGTCCTGAAGATTCGCTGGTCGGCAGGGATATCCCCAAAGGCGTCATGATTTATCGCATCGCCGGCTCGTTTTTCTTCGGTGCCGCGGACAAGTTGGAAACAGCGTTGAAGCGCGCCGGACAGGAACCAGAAGTCCTCATCCTGCGCATGAGAGAAGTCCTGGCGATGGATGCGACCGGGCTGAACGCCCTCGAAGACCTCCACGAGCGGTTGCGGGATCGCGGTAAGCATCTCCTCCTCAGCGGGCCGCACACGCAGCCGCTGTTCATGATGGGCAAGGCGGACTTCCTTGACCGCCTCGGCTTCGATAACGTTTGTGCAAACATTGAACTTTCGCTGGAGCGAGCGCGCGGAATTCTCGGCCTGCCGCCCGTGCCGCCGAGCGACCCGTTGTACGCGGAGAAGCAAAAAATAGAAGCTGCACGACAGGAACTCGCGAGCGCGCTCGAACGCGCCAACAAGGTTCTCAACTCGCCGGTAAGCCCTGCGGACAGCCAAGTCCAATCCGCTCGCAAGCATGCTAACCTTGGCGGCGGCGGAAAAGAATAATCCTATCGACAACCGGCGCGATCCATCCGATGAGTTGCTAGAACCGGGCAGAAGGGAGTCGCACGGTGAAGGCCGTGCCCACTCCGACCTCGCTGGAGACTTCGATGGTGCCGCCGTGCGCATCCACGATGGTTTTGCAGATGGCTAGCCCCAGTCCGCTGCGGCCATTGGACCGGGCACGTGATTTATCCGCGCGATAGAACCGCTCGAAGATGTGCGGCAGATCCTCGGTGCTGATGCCAATACCGGTGTCAGCGATCATCACGATTGCGGCTTTCTCTTCGGTCCGCGTGCTGACACGAATTGAGCCTCCGTCCTTATTGTAGTGAATGGCGTTGGTGAGGAGGTTGGTAATCACTTGTCCTAGACAATCCACGTCGCCAACCGCGGGCGCGGGCGCGAGGTCGCACTTGATTTCAACTCCCGCTGTGTCGGCGAGCGGGCGAATGAGGCTGATGCAGGCGCGCGCTTTGTCGGCCAGATCAACCTCGACGCGCTGGATATGTTCCTGGCCCGCATCAAGCCGGGCCAGATCGAGCAGCGATTGAGTGAGCCGCCTCATTTGCTGGGCGGTATCCAGACAGGTTTCCACTGTCTCGCGGTATTCGGCGGCGCTGCGCTGTCGAGACAAGGCGGTCTGAGCCTCTGAGATGATGACGGCGAGGGGCGTGCGGAGTTCGTGGGAGGCATCAGCAGTGAACTGCTTTTGTTGGGCGAACGCGCCTTCGAGCCGGGCGAACGTTGAGTTCAACACTTTGGCAAGGTGCCCGAGCTCATTGTGCGTGTCGGCAAGGTTGATGCGTTTCGAGAGGTTCCCGGCGGAGATGTGGCTGGCCGCGAGCGTGATGTCCTGGACAGGTTGAAGGGCGCGGGCCGCCAGCCACCAGCCGCCGCCCAAACCAAAGGCGAGCACCGCTCCGCCCGCCCCAAAGAGCCACAGGGCGAAGCGGCCCATCGCGCTCAGGTCGGCGATGATGGAACGACCCACGAGCACGCATTCTCCCATCTCTGTAAAGTGGAAGGTTTCGCGGACAGGCTCACGCATCCGCGTGTGTGACTGAGTGTCGGAACCAATCCGCGTCGGAACGGCCAATGCCAGAGGGGCGTTCGTGGAAGACTTCAGCAGAGTTCCTTCACGAGACCAGATCGCGAAGTAACAGGCGTTTGGTTCCGTGTCGTCAAATTGGCTTAATGTCTGAGCCGAGAGGCGTATCTCGCGAGGTCTCGGGCGGAAATCCGGAAAGCCAGGCGACATCTCAACGCCGGAGGAGGGAGGTCGCCATGGAAACCGCCCAGAGCCCGGGCCGAAGGGCGGAGGCTCATCGGGTCCGCCAAATGGCGGGCGTTCTCCACGTCTTCCAGGCGCGCCACGTTCGCCAAAAGGGCGTCGATCCCCGCGTTCTCCGAAGGGCGGACGACCGCGCACATCGCCGGTGACTGCCACCAGTCGGCGCTGCAAGTCCTCGTCAATTTGGTTGAATCGATTGGTCCGATGCAGTTGATAGGCCGTGGCACCGAAACCACCCAAGATGCACACGAGCAGAAAGGCGAGCCACAGGAGAAAGCGCCACCGAATGGACTTTGTGAACATGGTGTGCGCTCAGAGTTCGATGCAATATCCCTGGCCGCGGCGGGTGGCGATGAGTTGCTGCCCAAGTTTTTTTCGGATGCCAAAGACGTGGACGTCCAGGAGATTCGAAAGTGTGTCGTCATTTTCGTCAAAGAGATGCTCGTAAAGCTCGGTGCGCGTGACGACTTCGCCACGATGGAGAGCCAGGTACTCGAGAATCGAGTACTCACGGGCCGTGAGGGCTACCGGTTCCCCGGCGCGCGTGACGGAGCGTGCGCGTGTCTCGATGAGCAGGTCGCCGATTTCAATGCGAGACCGCGCCTGACCGACAGAGCGGCGAATCAGCGCTCGAAGCCTTGCCAAAAGTTCAAGCAAATCAAAAGGTTTCACCAGATAATCGTCCGCACCTGTGTCGAGGCCACGCACACGGTCCGAGTGGGCATCACGTGCGGTCAGCATCAGCACGGGGGTTTGCTTTTTTTGGCGCAGACGCTCGAGCACCTCCCACCCATCGAGGCGCGGGAGCATCACATCGAGGACGATGGCGTCATAACAGTTATTCTCGGCCTTGTAGAGGCCATCGTCGCCGGCTTCAGCCGTATCGACAGCATAACCTTCCTCGCGCAACGCTTTGTCAAGATTGCGAAGCAACCGAGGCTCATCTTCAACGACCAAGACTCTCATGTGTAACTTCTCCGATCCCGGCCACCTGCATACCCCGCTGCCTTCGTTCAGGAAACGCGGCAGCTAGCGGTAGAGGCCGATCGAAACCCTGACACAGAACGCATTAAGGTGCGATTAAGAAGTGGGGTTCAAATGAACGTTGGGCGCATCTCCGAATGAGGACGGGCCAAAACTTCGTTCCTCGCAGGGAGAGACCACCCCCCGGACTTCGCGCGCGCAGGGCGACTCTGAACCCACCCCGACCCCTCCCAGGAGGGGAGCTTTGTCCGGTCCCCTCCTGGGAGGGGTAGGGGTGGGTCGGTTCATGGAGAGGGAGGAAGACTCCACAGCGCGCCTGTCCTCATTCGGAGATGCGCCCATCCTGTGCTCAGCTCGGAGTTCTGTTTACGGGCTAAAGAGACGCATTCGTTCCGTTGGACAACCGAGCCGTGCCGGCGTATAGTCCGCTCCCAGGCCCGGAAATAGTATTGGCTTCCGAGCCGAGATATTTAGCGGTCTGCCCTGCCGGCAGGATGCAGCCTATAGACGACGGAAAAACTATCTGACAATCTATGAAAAACACTTTGCTCAACACTGGATGGCTTCTGGCAGTAACCTCAGGAATCATGTTTCGCGGGATGGCTCAAGAAGTCCCTCGACCTCAAGTCCCGCCATCTCCACCGCCCACAATAGTCGTTCTCCCTCAGCCGCTCCCTCCGGCACCTAGACCGGAATTCCCGCCACACACAGAAGTCCTCAAGGATTACACCGAAGTCGTCTCCGCTATCGACCAGACGCGAAGCCTGCTCTCCCTTTGGGTGCGGAGCAAAGACAATCAAGTCCTGGTGGCTTTCCCCGAGAGATTCGAGTCGCGAAGGTTTTTTATCGCCCTCACGGTGGCGAGCGGCGAACGCTACGCCGGCTTGCAGGCGGGAGAAATGTACGTCCATTGGCGGCGACTCGATAATCGGCTGCTGTTGGTCGCGGAAAACGTCGATGTCCGCTCGACTGGCGATGACCAATCCAAAGCAGCCGTGAGTCGCCTGTTCACGGATCGAGTCATTACGGACGTGCCGATCCTAGCGCTGATGCCACAATGGGGGCCGATGATCGACCTGGACGCGTTGCTGGTTGGGCAGGCGGAAAAGTTCTTCGGTCCGAGCATGATCCCGGCCAAGAAGCATTTGGCCCGAATTAAGACGGCCAAGGCTTTTCCGGGCAACATCGAGGTGGCTTTCGAATTTCCCATGGCGGACGGTGTGTTGAAGACGCTCCATTACTCGATCAGCGAGATCGTTCCCAACCCAGGTTTCAAAACTCGCAAGGCCGATGAACGGATTGGTTACTTCACCACGAGCTTCTCGGACCTCGGCAAATATCAAGCTGACGACAGCCGGGCGCGTTATATCAACCGCTGGCACCTCGAGAAAGCGGATCCGCAATTGAAGGTCAGCCCGGTGAAAAACCCGATCATTTTCTATATCGAAAACACTACCCCCATCCGTTATCGCCGCTGGGTCCGCGAAGGCGTCTTGATGTGGAACAAAGCTTTCGAGAAAGTCGGCTTCGCCAACGCCATTGAAGTGTATTACCAGGATGCAGCCACCCGAGCTCACATGGAGAAAGACCCGGAAGATGTGCGATATAATTTCGTCCGCTGGCTCAACAATAATATAGGCACCGCCATCGGGCCGAGCCGCGTGAACCCGCTCACGGGCCAGATTCTAGATGCCGACATCATTTTGACGGACGGCTGGATTCGCCATTACTGGCGGCAGTTCAATGAAACGCTGCCGGAGTTGGCGATGGAAGGGTTTTCGCCCGACACTCTGGCGTGGCTGAAGAACTATCCAGAATGGGATCCACGGGTCCGCCTTGCCCCGCCCGCTTCCCGCGATCTTATCTTGGCCGAAATCCTGCGCCGCGGCCCGCAAGCCCACGGAGGCCATGCGCTCGCTGCCACCGGCGGTTCTTTGGTCGGCGATCGCGAATTCGACGGCCTCGTGGGCCGTACCAGCCAGATCAATGGCTTTTGTCGTGCCGCCGAATGCAAGGCTCTCGACATGGCTTTGATGCGGTTCTCAATGGAACTGTGGAGCGAACAACTCTTGGAGGCTGCGGAGGTGGGCAACAAGGAAGGAGCCAAGGGCGAGAAGAAAGATGACGAAATGCTCGACGGCATTCCGGAATCGTTCGTGGGGCCGCTGATCGCGGAACTGGTCGCGCACGAGGTCGGCCATACTCTTGGACTGCGCCACAACTTCAAGGCCTCCAGCGTTTACACCTTGGAGCAGATCAACGGCGAGAGCATGAAGGGAAAGAAGCCGTTCGCCGGTTCGGTGATGGATTACGTCCCGGTCAATATGTTCCGCATTAAGAAAGAGGATGCTCAAGGCGATTACTCGATGATTGAAGTTGGGCCGTATGACATGTGGGCCATCGAATACGGCTACACGCTGAACGACAAGCCCGAGGACTTGAAAAAAATCCTCAGCCGCGTTGCGGAACCGGAACTGCAATATGCGACGGATGAAGACACGTTCGGGCCCGATCCCTTCGCACGGCGCTACGACTTTGCCGCTGATCCGCTGGCCTACGCCAAACGCCAGATGGAATTGGCGAAATACCATCGAGATCGACTGGCGGATAAGTTCGTGAAAGAAGGCCAGAGCTGGGCGCGAGCCCGATACGGTTATGAAATGACTCTGGCAGTGCAAAGCCGCGCGCTCAGCATGATGGCGAACTGGGTGGGCGGGACTTTTGTTCATCGCGACAAAAAAGGCGATCCGAGAGGCCGCCCGCCGCTCAAGGTGGTTCCAGCCAAAGACCAGCGGGATGCTTTGCAATTCGTCGTTGATCACGCCTTCCGCGATGGAGCGTTCGGGCTCAAGCCGGAATTGCTCCAGTACATGACGGTTGACAAATGGCTGGACGAATTCGCGTTTGCGATGCAGGACTCCACGTGGCCGGTTCATGACCGGGTTATGGGGATTCAAGCCTCCGTCCTGACCATGCTGCTGAACCCTTCGACCCTCGGCCGGGCCTACGACAACGAGTTCATCACGCCGGAAGGCACGGATATGATCACGTTGCCCGAGATCTTCGACACGCTGCACAAATCGATTTGGACGGAAGTTCTGCAGCCGGAAGAACGAGACTTCACCGCGCGCAAACCGATGATCTCGAGCACGCGCCGGAACCTGCAGCGCGAACACCTCGAACGCCTCATCAACCTCAGCATGCCCCAAACGTGGGGCAATACATCACACAAGCCGGTTTCCAACATCTCGCTCCGGCAGCTTAGAAGACTGAGCGGCCAAATCGGTAAAGTGCTCGAAGAGCCAAAGATCAAGCTCGATGCCTACAGCGAAGCCCATCTGTCCGAAGCCAAGCTGAGGATCCAAAAAGCGCTCGATGTGAATTACATCTACAACACCGCGCCAGCCGGAACCGTCCGCATTATCATCGGCGCGGAACCCCCGGCTGCTCAGCCATAGCGGGTGTCACGGACCGGCCGTTCAAACCACCACAGACCACAAAGGGCCGCGAGATGCGGCCCTTTGTGCTTCAAAACTTGAGACGACAGTTCGCCTCATCCTGAGAGCACCAACTCGAGGTGAATGCTTAATCGTGAACACAGTGAACGACGGGCGGCTGTCCAACGCCTGTCACCTATTCTGCTCTGATGGCCGGCGAGACTGTGAAATATCCCGCTAAGACCGTGAGATCGCGAAAAAGCCGTGATCGACAACGCCTGCGACATAAATCGTGGCTTGGCGTCCGTTCCCACTGAGCAGCGTTTGGGTGATCGCCCCATCCGGGCTCGTTGCAAATGGGACCTGCGCCCAAGCGCCCTCGTTTAAAGCGGCGCGAAATCGCACTTCATACCTCGATCCTGTAAGCGTTGGAAAGCCCAGTTGCACTCGACGTTCTCCTCCGACCGGACTCACGGCCGCGGCAATGCTCACGGTGTAAGCCAGGCCCGGAATCTCGATATTGACCGTCTTGACCCCGTCAAACGTGGCTGTATATCGGTCCAACGGGCGCGATGCCGGACCTTGGAGGACTTCGCCATCCGGGCTAAAAAGCGATCCGTGCTGCGGACATCTGATGGCGTCGAGCACTGCGCTGTAAGCGTTCACCGTAATCCCCTCGTGGGAGCACCTTGAGGTGACCGCAAAAAATTGGTTGTCGGGCATCCGTGTCACAACGATCTGGCTGAACGATGTCGGCATCCCGGTCACTCTCAGTCGGACAGACCCAAGATCTTTCTGCAATGCGGGAAAGCTATCCAAGCTCAGCGCAAATATTCCCACTGCACTCGTGGTCTGCGCGTTCACATCCCCAACGAGCAGGGACGAGAGCTGCTTCCCGCCGACGCATGAGCAAGCCGAGAACAAAGCGAAGGTTTTAACAAACTCTCTGCGGTGAAGAAGTGTATTTGATTTCATATTTTGGTAAGGATCAGTTCGAGGTAAGCATCAAGCGCGATGCGCAGATTTAAGATTCGCAGTTCCAGTTTTCGTTTTGACGAAAGTTATACCGAAGAGCACTACGGAAGCCAAGCCTGCGGCGGCGAGAAGATCAACACCGGGAATAAAGCGCTTTTCAATGATTGGTCCGTCCAACTCGGTCACCGGGTCCTTCTCCCACTTGGTCACGGAGGTTTTCGTCCAGCCCAAATTCGCACCCAAGAAAAACCACGCGGGCATGCTAAATGCAGCCAGTCCTGCGGCGAGGATTCGGAGGCGCGTTCTCATTCTTTACCCAGGTCAGATGGAAACGCCCCACTGGTTTGAGTTCCCGCAAACCGTCCTGGGCTCGGGCGCTCCGCCGCCTGCCGCCGAGAAA
>CAMAWP010000216.1 GCA_945861765.1 Akkermansia muciniphila
AACGGCTCTTCGCGAAGTTCGGCCCCGGCCAGCGGAGCCGGCGACATGGAAAGCCCAAGAGTTGCACCAGCGGTGAGTTTGAGGAATGTTCTTCTCTTCATAGATGTAGTGTCAGTTCAGCACAAGCCTCTCTCAGATACAAACCACAACAGCAGAACCCGAATCCTTACTCTTCGCGAGTTCGGTTTGCAATCACGCTCGATTGACCGCCAGCAATTCATTTTGGCCCAGGGCACCTTCCGTTCGCCGTATGTAGTCCCGGCTTTAGCCTGTTTTCACGGGGCGACCGGCTAAAGCCGGGACTACATACCTCCCAAACTGAGAATTGCTGGGCGCGCATAGCGGGCGGTTGCTTTTTTCCGGATTTGATTTTGACGTCGGCCAACGCCCTGATGGTCTGCAACGCTACTGTTTTGTTCCCGCGTGATTCGAATGTGCAACGTGAGCTTTGCCGGGGATGCCTTGTCTATGAAGTGAGCAACGTAGTGCGAACATTATGCGAAGCCTGAACTATTTGGTTAACTTGAGAGATGGCCCCAACGGACCCGATGGCAGCCCTCGCCCATCCATCTCTGGCGCGTGGACACAGTCAGACCGTTCAGTAATCGCGGCTCACCGCCAGCCGACAAAAGCAGCGCCTCAGTGCGCCCGAGCCGAACACGGTCTCGAATCCAAAATCGAGTCTAACCCGAGTCTAAGATTGAGCAACCGAGCGCCGGAACGGGTCAAAGGCCGAACGAGACGAAGTGTAAGAACTGTGATCAGGAAACCAAGCGGCAAGAAACTCTGCGACGGCAACAACGATATTCGGCAACGGACAAGCGAGTCTGTGAACTATGGAGCCAAGCCTTAGATCGCCTGATTCAAAGCCGCTTAGTGACCGAAGTTCCGCATTGCTTCCGGAAAACACTCCGACTATACGCATTAACTTCAGAGCGCTTTTATTCATTATGACCTCATCCGTTATGAGTCTTTGGGGTGATCCCAGGTCTAAACCGCGTCACGCATTGGCGCGGTCCCTCGTCGTATTCTGGTTCGTTTTATTTGCCTGGATCATTCCTGCCAAGGCCGAACTTCAGTTCGACGTGTTCATCGGCTACGACGGCATTGTGCGGGAATCAGGCTGGTTTCCCATTACGTGTGAAATCCTAAACGATGGCCCCACGTTCAACGGGGTCGTGGAGGTTTTCGTCGGCAACCTTCGGTCAGATCAGGTGCGGCGGATTCCGTTGGAATTGCCGACCAATACCCGCAAACGCTTTGTCATCCCGATGTTCGCTTCCGGAGGCCGCTTTTTTCAATGGAATGCCCGTTTGGTGGACGACCGTGGCAAAGTGCATGCGGAGCGACTCAACATACAGGCCAAAAGTCTGGCCTGGGAAGGCATTCTGCTGGCGGCTCTCCCTCGCACATTCGCCGGGATGCCTGCGCTGCCAGACATGCGCCAGAATAATCGTCCGGATTTGAAGCCTCTGGTAGCCCGCCTGCCGATCGAGCAACTGCCCGATAACCCGATCGCCTTCGAAGGCCTCGATGCCCTTTATTTGAACTCCGAGAAAGCCCTGAGCCTAAGCGTCAATCAAGCTGAAGCCTTGCTCGCTTGGATACGAAGCGGCGGACATCTCATTGTGGCTGTCGAACAACTGGCGGACGTCAACACCACGCCTTGGCTCCAACAGTTGCTCCCCTGCGCGCTCACCGACATGGCCAATGTCACCATCGACGATGAAATTCTCCAATGGATCCGGAAAGAAGAAGCTCCCGGCCCTGCCTTTAGGACGGGGTCGCCCGCCAAACGGCGCAGCCCAAACGCGCTCGGGAACAACGCGTATGCCACCCTGATGACAGACCCAACTTTCGTCCAAGCCCAAATGCCGGTCGCAGTCGGGACAATGCGGGGAGGTAAGGTGATTCTGGAAGTCGGCGGCAAACCGCTGATCATTGAAGGGAATCGCGGCCGTGGACAAGTCACGGTGCTCACCTTTAATCCGGAGCGCGAACCGTTTCGGTCCTGGAAAAACCGACCGTGGTTTTGGTCGAAGTTGATGGAGGTCCCGGCTGATTGGTATTCGGCCACCGATGTTTCATCCTATGGCGGCTTGAGCATCGACGGCGTGTTCGGCGCATTAATTGACAGCAGGCAAGTTCGCAAGTTGCCTGTGCAATGGCTGCTGCTGTTGTTGGTGGTGTACCTGATAGTAATCGGGCCATTCGACCAATATTGGCTCAAGCGGATCGGGCGCCAGATGCTCACGTGGATCACCTTTCCCACTTACGTCGTTCTTTTTTCACTCCTGATCTACTTCATCGGTTACAAGCTTCGCGCCGGCGAGACCGAATGGAACGAACTGCACCTGGTCGATATCCTGCCTCGTGGGGGAGCGCGAGCCGACTTCCGAGGGCGCACGTTCGCTTCGATTTATTCCTCGTCGAATGCGAAATATCAACTGGCCTTCGCCCCGACTTCGCCGGATGCGACCGAGCAAACGTTTGCGACCTTGCGCGGCGAGTTGATGGATCTCTATGGCAGTGGGCGAGAGGGGAGCCGGGCGAGCATTGACTCCTATGGCAACGGCTTCCGCGCCGAGATTTTCGTTCCGGTTTGGACCAGCCTCTTGTACGTCAATGACTGGTTCCAACCTGGGGAAATGCCCTTTACCGCGACGGTTTCCAAACAAGGGGCCGATGCGCAAGTGATTGTTGAGAACCTTTTGGATCGGCCATTGACCGATGCGCGGTTTGCCATCAATGGCTGGATCTATGATCTGGGAACGCTGCCCGCAAAGCAAAAGAAGGCTTTCCCCCTCGATCAGAGCAAAGGCGTTCAACTTCAAACCTTCGTACAGCAACACGGCATGCAGTTTCAGGGCAAGGTCGAACGCAGGCGTAATCCTCTGGGCGATGCCAGCGCAGGCCAGCTTGAGAGCCCATCGCTCATGGCTGCGGTCGCTTCATTCCCATCCTACCTGTCGATGGTCCAGCAACATCAACGGGGCTTCGTCTCACCGCCAGGGCTGGACTTATCGCCTTTGGTGGAACGTGGTGATGGAGTTTTGCTGGCTTGGGACGCAAACCACTCGTTCGCCAATCCGATTAATCTCTTTAAGCCGCTCCGGACCCAAAGGAATACGCTGCTGCGATTAGCCGTTCCGACGAGCGAGCCGAAGATTTGACTTAAAAATTGAGCTGACCCATCTACCCACGAATACCTTTAGTCTCACTGCTATGCCGAACGAAACCGCCAACAACGTGCCCGCAGTCCAGACCTACGGCTTGACTCGGGTTTATGGCTCGATGATCGCCCTGAACGCGCTCGATCTGACCGTCAATAAAGGAGACCTTTTTGGTTTCATCGGTTCGAACGGTGCGGGCAAAACCACGACGCTCCGAATCTTAGCCACGTTTCTCGCCCCATCCGGAGGTCGCGCTGAAGTGCTCGGGCACGACGTCGTGAAAGACGCCGACGCTGTCCGTCATGTGATTGGTTACATGCCTGATTTCTTTGGCGTCTATAAGGACATGGAGGTCACGGAGTATCTCGATTTCTTCGGGGCGTGTTACAAAATCCCATCGGCCAAACGCGAGAAAACCGTCAATGACGTTCTGGAGTTGGTTGGACTCACAGAAAAACGCGGCGCGTTGATCGGCGCGCTCAGCCGAGGAATGCAGCAGCGGCTCGGTCTGGCCCGAGTTCTAATTCACGATCCACAATTGCTTCTGCTCGACGAACCAGCCAGCGGCCTTGATCCAAGGGCTCGCATCGAGATGATGGCGATTCTCCAGGAACTTCAGCGTCTCGGAAAAACCATTATCATCTCGTCCCACATTCTGAGCGAGCTTCAGACGCTTTGTAACCGCGTCGCCATTATCGAAAAAGGCAAACTGATTTACAGTGGCCCGGTCCAGGGCGTCCGCGATCAAATGGCCACCGGTCAAATTTATTGGGTCACCGTAAAGGACGAAACGGCGAAGGCTCTCGAATTGCTGAAGGCTCGCCCCGAAGTGTCAGAGGCGGTGGCGGTGGACGGCCAGGTAAAAGTGACTTTCAAGGATCATGAGACTGATCCCGGTTTTCTGGCGGAAACGCTGGTGCGCGCCGGAGTGAAGGTGACCGGCTTGTGGGAGGATGAACTCGGCCTCGAGGAAGTCTTTTTACGCGTCACACGAGGTGAGACGCAATGAACGGACCAACTGGATGCATGTGATTCGTGATTCGTGAAAGGGAAGTAAAACCAGGGACAGTCTGAGCCGCCCAAGTCACGTGTCACGGATTACGCATCATCCTCTCCTTCCCCTGCATGAATGTCGCGCCGGTCCTTAATCGCGAGTTGAAGGCTGAGGCGCGCAATCCGCTGAACTATTGGTTCCGTCTGCTGGGGGCCGGAGTCGTCGTGGCCAGTTTTGCACTCATGATGATCAACCAGACCGGCAGTGCCGCTCAGCTTGGCGCTCGGTTGTTCAGGGAGCTAAATTCCATGCTGTTCTTTTCCACTGCGATATTTGTTCCGATGTTGACCGCTGATTGCCTGAGCCGCGAAAAGCGCGACGGCACCCTGGGATTGCTCTTTCTCACACCGCTCACAGCGCGGGACATCGTGATCGGCAAGTCGCTCATCCATACGGTCCGCGCGTTCACTTTGCTGCTCGCTGCCTTGCCGATTCTTTTGCTGCCGTTTCTGCTCGGGGGTGTCAGCGGCAAGGAGGTCGCTCAAGCGATCTCGTCTAATCTGAGCGCTTTGCTCCTGGCGCTGGCTGCCGGCCTGCTGGCTTCTGTCCGCAATGTGGAATGGGTCCGAGCCGTCGTTCTGGCGGAAATCTTCAGCGGCGTCTTCATCTGGCTATGTGGAAATCTTAGTGACTTGATTGCGAGATGTATCACTGGCCTCGTTTGGCTGGCCCAAAAGGTTGAATGGCTTCGAGCAATCCCACCCGCACTCGGGACGGGCCTCAGCGGACCAGCCCCACTCGGACCATCTCTCGGCGGGTTGTTTGATTTTTTTATTTTGGCTCTCGGCATCGCAGGCGAATTGCTGGTGGCGATTTTCCTTTTTGTGTTCGTCATTCGGCGGGCGGTAGCTCACCTACAGCAGACTTGGCAGGAGGAAGTTATTGCTGCTCCGCAACCCGAGTGGGTGAAATTTTTTTCCACATCTGGTTTTTGGAGATCGTTCTTTCGTTGGAATAAAAGCCGGACGCTCGATCGAAATCCGATCGCCTGGCTTCAGGAATATTCGTGGACCGCGCGTCTCACCAAATGGGGCTGGTTCGCTGCCGTTCTGCTGAGCGAATTGTTTCTATTGTTCAATTATAGCTACTACTTCGCGTGGCAAGTCCGCCTGGCGCTGCTGCTCGCCCTGGGCATTGCTTTCACTTCCGCATGGAGCTTCCGGCGTGAACGTCAAAGCGGCGCTCTCGAATTGCTCCTGGTCACTCCTCTTCGGGCTCGCCAGCTTATCGGCGGCCGCATCTGGGGTTTGTGGGCTCATTTTTTCCCAGCCGTTGCGCTGCTGATGTTTCTTTGGCTGTTCAACCCGTTTCAGCTTTCAAGGTATCACCTGGGAATGATCTACTTCTTTTCCTCCAGCTATTTGACTCTACCGTTCATCGGACTCTATTTTTCGCTCACACGATGGCATTTCTTGGTCGCTTGGTTGGTCACCGCCGCCACAGGCGTCTTGCTCCCCTACTTCGCTGCCAGCCTGCTCGCCCAATACACCCGCCGCTATTGGGGCATGGGAATCAGCGCCTATTGGGTCATCTGCGCGCTTCAGGTGATCTACGCGGGCTACGCTTTTTTTCGACTTCATCGCAACTTGACTCAACGCACGTTCGCCGTGGACCACGCCGTGTCATGACACCTCGCGTCGAACGGGCTCAATGAACGTGCTCCCCGTCCTCGTCCGCGAGTTGCACGCTGAATCGCGGCGGCCAGCCAACTACTGGCTGCGGGTACTGGGGCCTGCGGTGTTGCTGTTGTTTTTTCTGCTCATTGGGTTGACCACGGCGCGACTGGCTCCGGGCGAGGGCGGAAGACTGTTCGGTTATTGCAATGGGATTTTGTTTATCGCCATCTGGATCGTCGCGCCGATGCTCACTGCGGATTGCATCAGCCGTGAAAAGCGCGACGGCACGCTTGGCTTGCTCTTCCTCACTCCGTTAAAACCCGGCAGCATCGTCATCGCGAAAGGTCTGGTGAACGCGCTGCGAGGCTTGGCTCTCCTCCTCTCGGCTCTACCCGTTTTGACGATTCCTTTGTTGCTTGGAGGTGTCAGCAGCATCGATATCTTGCGGGCAACCCTGTTGGATTTGGGTGCGCTTCTTCTGGCGTTGATGGCTGGCCTTCGAGCTTCTTCTGTCTGTCGTGAATGGTCGCGCGCGATGGTGCTGGCCATTTGCCTGAGCTTTAGCTTCGCCTTTATTTACTTACAATTGCACGCGATTCTTTTATGGGGGAGATTGCAGAATTTGGAGTTCGGATGGGCCGTGATCACCGGTGCGAGAGGCGCATGGAGCGCTGGGAGCAGCGGGATGATGATGGTCTGGTCTGGACAGAATATCGGCTGGCGTGGATGGGCCGGTCCGAGAATTCCAACTCCCACGATGTCGCTTCAGGTGGCAACCGTGATGTTTGGCGTCTCCGTTTTTGTTTTGCTTTGGATGGTGATCGCGACGGCTTGGAGGCTCAAACGCAACTGGCAAGAGGAACCGCCTTCGAAACGCGATCAATGGTGGCTCCAAACTTTTTGCACACCCCGCTACTGGCAGAAATTCTTCCATCGTAAAATGAGCCGGACCTTGGATAGGAATCCCATCGGGTGGCTTCAGCGCTATTCGTGGAGCGCACGGATGGCAAAATGGGGTTGGTGCCTGGTTTTAATTCTGTACGAGTGCCTGGTGGTTGTCGGTGCGGATTGGGACAATCACATGACCTTGCAAGCTTGGCCGGCTCTCGGCGTCGTGAGCAGCATGGCTTTCAGTGCAGCCAGCAGCTTTGGACGGGAGCGCCAAACCGGAGCGATGGAGCTCATCCTCGTCACTCCGCTGCGAGTCAAGCAGATCATCAATGGACGTCTCCTCGGGATTTGGAATCAGTTTCTCCCATCGCTCTGCGTCTGGCTGATCGTGTGGGTGATCTTGAACGACCGACAATTCGATTTAGTCCGAGTCCCTTTTTTGGTTTTCTTTCTTGGAAGCTTCGTGAGCATCGCCGTGATCGGTCTCTATTTTTCGATGCACCGACTTCATTTTATGACGGCCTGGCTGCTTACTGGTCTCCTCGGGATTTTGGTTCCGGTGCTGATGGCGATGATCACACAAGGATTCGTGTTCAAGTGGGGGTGGCAAAGAACTATCTATTTTACCTACCTGCCTTCCGGGGCGCGCCCGAGCTGGTTTCATCATTTTCCAGTTTTCGTCTGCGGCCTGCTGACGTTCCAAATCCTTGTTGCTATGGTGGCTTGGGTGTTGTTGCACCGAAATCTTTCCCGAAGAGCTTTTGTCATCACTTGAGCTGGGGGTTTGTGGCCTGATATTTCTTGTGAATTGCCAGAGCTTGCGCGAGCCGAAGTTTTCGCTATTGTGAACGGATAAAGACAAAACCGCCCTCGGGCCGACGCGACCCGGAGCTGTCTATAACGTTGATTGAGGCAATCGCAATAAAGATATGAAGAGAATTATTTTAATCGTGGTCGGCCTCGTCTGGCTCGGCTTTGGAGAGACCCGAGGAGCAGACAAGGTTGAGTTCAAGAAAGATATTCAACCGATCCTCCAGAAGTCTTGCATCGAATGCCATGGACCGGAAAAGCAAAAGGGCAAACTCCGACTTGATTCGAAGGAAGCTGCTTTAAAGGGAGGCAAGGAAGGCCCCGTGTTTATCGTCGGCGATGCAGCCAAGAGTGAATTATTTCGCCGGATCACGTTGCCGGCTGGGCACGACGACATCATGCCGAACAAGGGAGATCCGTTGACCAAAGCGCAGACGGACTTGATTCGTGATTGGATCAATCAAGGTGCGACATGGCCGGAGACAGCGGTGACCGCAGGCTCTGACGAGGCATCAGCCGGAAAGACAAAGCTGCCGGACTTCAAGCCTTCAGCCGCCGAGATTAAAGCCATTGCTGAGCTGGAAGCTTTGGGGGTTTCAGCCCGGCCAATCGCGATGAATGTGAATTGGCGCCAGGCTAACTTTTACCCGCTGGGGACCAACGCGACCGACAAGACTCTCACTCCGCTGAAGGAAATGATCGGTTTGGTGGACCTTAACCTCGCTGGTACGAAGATCACTGACAATGGCCTCGTCAACCTCGCGAATCTCACCAATTTGAATCGCCTCCACCTAGAGAAGACAGGCATCACGGATGCTGGGCTCGCGCATCTGAAAGGCCTAAAGAATCTACATTATCTTAATCTCTACGGCACCTCGGTCGGCGACGCCGGTCTGGAACATCTGAAAGGTCTGAGTCATCTGAAAAATGTTTACCTCTGGCAAACTAAAGTCACCGAGGCGGGAGCCACCAATCTTCTGAAAGCTTTGCCTAAACTCGATATCTCCAGAGGCTGGGACCTTGTTGTTGCCGCTACCGACAAGGACAAGGACAAAGAGAAGGAGAAAGCAAAAGAAGAAGTTAAGAAATAAGCTCCTTGAGCAGTTCATCATTTCCCAAGAATAAGATCGCAGGCTCATCCCAGATCGTCGGAAATTTTACATTCGTGAAGCAACATGTTCCGTGGGGGTGCTTCGGCTCCCTCTTTTTCTAGTAGGCAAGAGCCAGTGGCTTAGGAAATCTCGCGTTTCTTTCCGACCCAACCATCTTATTAGTAGATTGTTAGAATCTAAGTGATGGCTTGGTTCGACGAGTGATACGGAAGTTTAGGCGGCAACAGCGTTCTGACGAAGAACGTTTCAGCGAGGGAATTGAAAAGGCTGAACGACAACAAAGCGCTTGTATCTTCATTTGACTATGCAGGATTAATCTGAGACTGTGACCGGCTATTTTCGTTATCCAAATGAGACACATGCACGTCAAAAGAAACGTTACTGGAAAGGCCGAAAAGCCCGCTAAGGCCGAAAAGCCCGCTTCCAAAAACCCGAAGCAGCATCACCCACCCAAATCAGACGCAACATTGTCGAGCCCCCCGCGTTCAGAGCGGAAGGACGCTGCCAAAAAAGAGGGAAAAGAGCCCGGCCGAGTCGGCCGCCCGCCCCTTGCCCAAGGAGCGCCGAATATTCCCACAACGGTAGATCCGATGAAAAGCAAGTCGGGAGTGGATCTGACCGAGAAGATTAAAGAACTACTTCGTTTGGCTCAGGAACAGGGTCACCTGACCTACGACGACATCAATGATTCTTTGCCGGAGAGCATTGTCACTCCGGAGGACTTGGACACGATCTATAGCAAATTGGCGAGCTACGAGATCGAGATCGTCGATCAAGCCGAAGTGGACAACGTCAAACAGCCAGAGGTCGAAGAGGAGCAGGGGCGCGCTGATATTTTGGATGATCCCGTTCGGATGTATCTTCGAGAAATGGGCAAAGTGCCATTGCTGACTCGCGAGCAAGAAGTGGCCATTTGCAAGCGGATCGAGGAAGCGGAAGAGGAAGTCAAACGGATTATCTACAGCTTTGGGTTCGCGGCCAAGGAGCATATCGCAATTGCAGAAAAGCTGATTTCCGAACCGCCCAAAGAACGATTTGATCGTGTCATCATCGATAAGAAAGTCGAAAACCGAGAAGCTCATCTTCGCACCCTTCGCAAGCTCGTCAAGAAAGTGCGCAAACTGGATGAGCAGGTGGATGAACGGTATGCCGAATGGCAAGATGCGCCCAACAAGACAGCTCAGGCTAAGCTGTTCGTCGTGTTCCAGAAGCTCGACAAGAAACTTCAGGGGACATTTCCGCTGTTTTATTACAAACAAAAAGTCGTCGAAGAGATGGCTCTGGTAACTGAGAATATTTACGACAAAATCCAGGCCAGCCTCCGAGCTATCCAAGAGCTTTCACGTCCATCTAAATCTGAGCAGCGCAACGCATTCATTCATTCAGAGCGGCAGAAGTTACAAGCTCTGGAAGAATTCGCTCGGATGCCAGCCGATGATTACCTTAAGGCTTTCGGGTTGCTGAAACATTTCGAAGCCAAAGCTCAGCAAGCCAAGACCGAAATGGCCGAGGCCAATCTCCGGTTGGTCATTTCGATTGCCAAGAAATACACGAACCGCGGACTCGCCTTTCTCGATTTGATCCAGGAAGGCAATATGGGTTTGATGAAGGGTGTGGAAAAATTCGAGTATCGCAGAGGCTATAAATTCTCAACCTACGCGACCTGGTGGATTCGCCAAGCCATCACTCGTGCCATTGCAGACCAAGCGCGCACCATTCGGATTCCGGTGCACATGATCGAAATTCTCGGGAAGCTAATGCGCGCTCAGAAGCAGCTTTTGCAGGAGTTCGGCCGTGAAGCCACTCCCGAGGAAATCGCCGAAGAAATGCATCTGCCAGTGGAACGAGTGCGCGCGATTCTGAAAATGGCGCAACAGCCGATCTCGATGCAATCTCCCGTGGGGGACGGCGACGAGGCGAGCTTTGGCGACTTCCTGGAAGATAAGAAAGCTGAGAATCCTTCAGAGGTGACAAGCTATAGCCTTTTAAAGAGTAAGATGGGCGATGTCTTGGCTACTCTCACTGAACGCGAGCGGAGGATTCTGGAGTTGCGCTTCGGGTTGACCGACGGCTACGCGCGCACTTTGGAGGAAGTGGGGAAACAGTACAAAGTCACCCGCGAACGAATCCGTCAAATCGAAGCGAAAGCGCTCCGCAAGCTTCGCCATCCAACGCGCGTTCGCCACTTGCAGGGCTTCCTGGAGAACGCTGAAGCCGCCTGAGCCTGGAAGGTTCTTCTCAGGTCACATTCTGAAATGGCTGCGCCTGTGCGGGCGCGGCCATATTCCCCTCAAAGGGGGTTAAGCACATTGACAATCCGCTGCTGCGCATTCACGGTGCCGCTATCGGCCGTCTGATTGCTGGTCCTTGATTAAATGCACAGCATGTTATTCAATAAGGCAGAATGGCATCAGGCAGACAACGAGCTCCGTTTGCGACTTTGCCCAGTTGGGTCCTGGCGCTCTTCTTGATTTTCCCACCGAGTCTCAGATCTCAGAACTCCTCGAATGTTGCTTCGCTGATTGAAATCTTCAAAGCCACGAACGGAATTCCCGCCGACCGTATCGCTGCAGCAGACGACTTGGGAAGGATCGGTCCCCGTTCTCTCTCCGCGTTGTCTTCATTGATTGATGTTCTGCTGGACAAGGCGGAAAAACCTGACGTCCGGCTGGCCTCAATATCCGCTCTCAAACGAATCGCGACTAACGAGCAGACAATCGTCCCAGGGTTGATCGTGCTCTTGAAAGATAAAAAAGAGACACCGTTAATGCGAGCCGCAGCGTTCGAGGCGTATCTGAGCCTTGATCCAAATTTGACGGCGTTCACCGACGTTTTTGCCCGTATTCTGGCTGATAAGGAGGAAAGCCCAGCCTTACGGGATTACGCGGCCAACGCCTTGGGATCCACGGCAAAAAAAACCGCCGCCAATGCGCTGAAGCCCGATGCAACTTTGGAGGAGTTGAGTCGATCGATGAAAGCGGTGGAGCAAATCCGACAGGCGTTTGGGGAGTCGGGCCTGGCCGTTCATCCCGAAGCCACCCGAGCGTCGAGCGCTCTCGCGGCGCAGGAGAAATCCACGTTGAACTCCAGATTGTTTGGTTTTAGTTCTTGGGGGAGACCGTGGAAATGGCTGTTCGTGCTGCTCTGCCTGCCCATCATTTGCCT
>CAMAWP010000217.1 GCA_945861765.1 Akkermansia muciniphila
CGATTTCGCCAAATTGACATCTGGATCGTGTCCTACGAAATCCGGCTCACTTGATTTCCCACTCGGGTCATCCCACCTCCGAGATACGATGATGAGAGAAGATGAGCATTCCGGGCCGGTTTGAAAGCCACTTCAGAGCCACAGGTTAGATCGAATAAACGTCGCTGACCTTCAGTGTCAGCGAGGCCGACCGCAGCGTGAACTCACCTGCATGATGAGTTTCGCCCGGCTCCCAGCCCTCCGCGCGCCGGAAGATTCTGACCTCGGGCTTGGCTTTATCCTGGCTGACCACCACGTACTCTTCCAGCGACGGGATGCGTTGATAGGCGAAGTATTCGTGCCGCACTTCGGTGTGCTGTTCGCCTTCCAGGTATTCTTTTACCGAAATGAACGGCGGGCTGTCTGTGGATGGCTGAGCTTGCATGACGCGATCAAGAATACTGGGCGGGCGGCTTCAGGGCAAGTTCCGCGGTCAGGCGGGGTGCAATTAAAAGTGACAGACCGTTACGGAGCCGCGACAAAGTATTGCCCCACGACCGAAGGCAATCCATCTCTGGGTGGGGAGGGTGTCCTCACGAGCCCTGATTGAATCCCGGAGATCGCAGTCAACCGGAAATCGACTGAAGGATGGCCTTCGATGTCAGTCGATCTCTGGCTTGCCATCCTTTCCTCTTTGGTCATCTGAAGCCTTCAGGGGATATCAGGACTCGACGGCTTCCGGCTCGGAGACTACAGCTCGGAGAGAGTCTCGCCCCACCCATGACGATGCGCGCCAGCGACCTACCGTTTTAATTGCGCGCGGTCAGGCATAGGGAGCGCAGATTGGCCATCTGCCATGTCGCAGGATGGCATACGGATGGCGAAAGCGAGAGCAACCGCGAAACTGAAGGCTGCGTGAATCGGTCATCTTGGATCCGGCAGATGGATGGCCGAAAAGAACGAAAAGTGCCGAAAGAAAGGTTCTGAAGCAGCCGCCATTCACCCGGCAGATGAGGGTCCGCGTTTGCGTGAAGCCTTCGAACTCTTTCGCTTCTTTTCGTTTTTTTCGGCTGAACTGCTGTTTTAAGGTCCCCCATGCCCGTGGAAGCGCGGCATTTCGTGCGAGACCGGGCCAATGATTGTTGTGAGTATTGCCGAATTGAGCAAAGTGATTCCTTTTCGCTCCACGAGTGCTGGCCTGTCTCGCGGCCTGGGTAGGAGCGCGGCGCGTGAGCCCAACCAGATCGGCTCGTAAACCCGGTACGGCCGACCTGCGGGTCGGCCAGGATTCGCGCGAGCGCCTCCCCGCCGGCTTCATTGGGGAAGCTCCGACCGTTTTCCAAGCGCGCTTTGTGCCCATGAACCCACCCCCGGCCCCTCCGAGGAGGGGAGCATCGGAGGTAGGCGACGATTCCAGGTCCCCTCCTTGGGAGGGGCGCAGGGGCCGGTAAGCAGGTCCGAGTGGGGCAGGGAGCTTTCCCTGAGCTTCCAGGTGGGGCGAGACTCCTGTCGAGCCCTGACTTTCTTGTCGGGAAAGATTCCAGGCATTGCTCCGCACCCGCCCCCGCAGTCTCTCTCGCGACGGAATTCTGGTCTCCCTCTCCGCTGGGGAGAGGGCTGGGGTGAGGGGAAGCTGAGGCTCATCCAATCCCGATACGCTCGACTCCACCGTAGCCTCCATTCCCCTCACCCTAACCCTCTCCCCGAGGAGAGGGAACCAGGTGCCTGCTCCGCTCATCGTCCAGCGCCACTCGCCTTTCGCGCAACGGAATTCTATTCTTCCATTCCCGGGGAGAAGGTCAGAGTGAGGGGAAACGGCCTTCATGTCATTTCCATACACCGAAGAATCAACCGCACCAGATCAGGTTCTTGATTGAGATCGAGATGCCGGCTTCATCATCCACCATCCTATTTGGTTTCCATCGAGGCTACTCAGGGTTCTCAGAACTTGGACGGCATAGTCTGTGCTGAGTGTCAATCGTTAGACTTAAACAAAAGCCCGTCGGTTCCTGAAGCAAGACGGTTACGGGTGAATACACATCGGCCTGAACGGTGTAGAGGCATGTAGTAAAGAATTTCTAAAGTCTAAATGGTCGGATGCCGATCATTAAATAATCTGCGGGCACAGCGTGTACCTGAAGAACAGATGGCGGCCCTAGCTTGGGATGGGCCGCCTCTCCTTTCAGTTTTCGTTTCAGAAGGCTTGTAAGCTGACTGAGCGCGGCATTTCTCCCGCAGCAAACCCCCTCTATTCCTTCCCCTGTCGCGTTCTGCCAGTAGGCAATCCCGTTCGGCATATTTTTCCGGGTGCTGAACTTCGAAAAATGACTTGCACACATCTGGAGGAAACGGAACTTTCAACGCGATGGATGCAAACATCTGAATTCTCGAGATGAACGGAATTATTACTCGGCTCTCTGCGGGTTTATTGGCGACCGCCTTCTTCCTCCTGCTGGGGCTTTTTCTTTTAGGTTGCGACCGCGGCGGTTCCGGCCTTTCAAAGGAGCCCACGGCTTCGCCGCCTCCTCCGCCGAAAACGGAGTTGATTCCATTAACCAACATGGTCCTGATCAAAGCGGGCACGTTTCTTCGCAATAAACATTCAGTAACTCTCACCCGCGATTTTTGGCTCGGCAAATACGAGGTCACTCAAGGGGACTATGCCAGCCTCATGGGAAAGAACCCAAGCCACTTCCAAGACGACCCAAATCGTCCGGTCGAAAAGATCAGCTACTTCGACGCCGTGGCTTATTGTTCGGCTTTGACTCAGCGGGAAGTGCAGGCGGCGCGGTTGCCCTCCGGCTATGAATACCGGCTACCCTCCGAAGCCGAGTGGGAATACGCGTGTCGGGCCGGAACCACGAACCTCTTCAGCTTTGGCGACGTGGCGACCGAAGCCGATCAATATGCATGGACCGGAGAAATCAGCGAAGCCAAGACTCATCCAACCGGTCAGAAACGTCCTAACCCATGGGGTTTGTACGACATTCACGGCAATGTTTGGGAATGGTGCCTAGATTGGTTTGGGAATTATCCCGTCGAGGACGTTCAAGACCCACTCGGGCCGTCGCAGGGCAAGGGCAAAGTATTCCGAGGTGGTGGTTGGAACAATGATGTCGAGTTTGCCCGGTCCGCGAACCGATTTGCCATGGCTCCGTCCAGCGGCATCCATTTCGTCGGCTTTCGCGTCGCGCTCAGCTCCATCAAACGGTAACAGGCCGAAAGAATTATCAACCTCGGAATTATTGATGCCATGGAAACGAGATGATGCCGCTTTTACTTCTGACGCAGAATAAACGATGGCAGTGTGGCCATGGTGAGGGGAAAGGGAGTTCAAGACTATTCCAAACATCCGAGAATCATTCGCACCGGATAAGGATATCCCTTGCAGCAATTCTCATTATGGCCGCAGGTGGCGCCAGGAACCGGTTAAAACCGGGACGGCATACCTTGCATGTAGTCCCGCCTTCAGGCGGCGGGGCGTCGAACAATCTGACGCGTGCGGATTTGCCGACGCCTCACCGGCTAAAGCCGGGACTACATACCTCGCGAAGGCATTTCGCAGAAGCGCACGAGTCCCGCCTTCAGGCGGTCGGAAGCCGAAATGAGAACTGCTGATATCCCTTGCCTGCTGGCTCGCGTTCGGTAAGCAATAGGTTGCAATGTCCCAAGCCCAACACAGGCGCGAATCGCATCCAAGACTGGTTTCCTTGCGAGGAACGATGTGTCTAGTCCTTCTGGGGATCATTTCCTGGCTGGGGTTGGTTGCAGGAGTTGCGCAATCGCTGCCGAACTCCAGCGCCTCTTCCGCGATACCTTCCGCCCTGGAAGTTCAAAGTGATTCAAACTTCACTCGCGGTCAGACTCTCGCGAAAGTCTATTGCAGCACTTGCCACATTTTTCCCGAACCTGATTTATTGGACAAGAAAACATGGCGCCAGCAGACGTTGCGCCGAATGAGAATTCGGATGGGTTTGTCACCGCTTGAGATTGAAAATCATCCCGAATCAAGACTTCTCAAGGCAACTGGAATCTTCCCGACCAGCCCGATGCTCTCGCCACAGGATTGGAATTTGATTGTCGAGTATTACGGCAAAGCCGCGCCGGAGCTGCCGCTGTCACAGGACGCCCGCGCTCAGATTCAGATCGGTCTGAAATACTTCCAGGCCGAACGGCCGCAGTATCGGCGTCCCGTGCCCTCGACGACCCTGGTCAAGATCAATGAGACGGATCGCCAGATTTTCATGGGCGACGGCGAGACGCAGTCGATCGATATTCTGGACGGCGATGGAAAGTTTCTCGAGACGATCAAGGTGGATAACGTTCCTATTTCTTTGGTTCAGACGAGCAAAGGAATTTACGTCACGGCGATAGGTCACTTTCAGCCTTCAGAAGATCCAAAGGCGGAACTGGTTTTTCTGAAACGGGGCGGCCTTGGTTTTCAGCGCAGCCGGACCCTCTTGAACAAGCTCCCGCGCGCCACTTATAGTGAATGCATCGATCTCAATGGCGACGGCAAATTGGATTTTCTGATTTGCATTTACGGGAACAATGTGGGTCGGTTGGCTTGGTTCGAGAATCTCGGCCAGGACCAATACATCGAGCACGCGTTGATTCCGAAATCTGGCGCGCTCCGGACGGAGGTGCATGATTTCAACGGGGATGGTTTTCCGGACATTGCTGCTTTAATGGCGCAGGAGTCGGAGTCGTTGTTCATTTTGATCAACGATGGCAAGGGGAATTTCACTTCGAGGACAGTATTTCAAAAACATCCGTTGATGGGCCATACCTATTTCGAGATGGCCGATTTTAATAAGGATGGCAAGCTGGACTTCATCGTGACAAATGGGGACAACGGCGAGTACCCCTCTCCGATGAAAAAATATCACGGGATTCGCATCTACTTGAATCGAGGTGACAACCAGTTCGATGGAGCGTTCTTCTATCCACTCAATGGCGCGTTCAAGGCCATCGCGCGGGATTTTGATCAGGATGGTGACCTCGATATCGCGGCTATTTCATTTTTTCCAGATTACGGAAAATCTCCCGAGGAAAGCTTCGTCTATTTGGAAAACCAGGGGAACCTCAAATTCACCGCTTCCACTTTTCGCGAGTGCGCCATGGGGCGATGGCTGACGATGGATGCCGGCGATTTGGACGGCGACGGCGACATTGACATCGTTCTCGGTTCTTATATCCACGGCCCGAGCCCGGTTCCATCGGTTCTCGCCCATGATTGGGAATCGATGGGTCCCTCGGTATTGATCCTGCGTAACCAACTTCGCGGACTCAAATAAGATGGAGTCGCTCGCCCACTGATCCACGAACCGATTCATCCCATGATCCCCCAGAAACTCGGGTCCGCAGGGTGGTGCCTGCTCGTTGGCTATGCTGTGCTAGCCAATGCCGTTTGCGCCCTCGACTGGCAAACAGGTGTCGGTGGTCGCAGCGCTGTCTTGCCCCTGCCTGCTGTCGGCAAACCAGGATTCTTCGAAGTATCTGCGGCGGCAACCGGCGTGACGTTTTCGAATTTGTTATCGATCGATCGCTACACGACGAACCAGATTTATCTTAACGGCTCCGGCGTTGCCGCGGGCGATGTGGATGGTGACGGTTGGTGCGATGTGTACTTTTGTGGCCTGGACAACGCCAATGTCCTCTATCGCAATCTCGGCAACTGGAAATTCCAAGACATCACGCGCGAGGCGGGCGTGGCGTGCGCCGGCCTCGCGGCGACAGGAGCCGCGCTCGCGGATCTCGACGGCGATGGCGATCTGGACCTCATCGTCAATTCCGTCGGTGGCGGCACCGAGGTTTTCTTTAACGATGGCAAAGGCCATTTCACGAAAATAGCCTCGCTCAATTTGAACAAAGGCGGCATGTCTCTCGCTCTCGCGGACATCGATGGCGATGGCGATCTTGACCTGTACGTCGCCAACTACAGGACCACAACCATCCGCGACAAACCGAACACGCGGATTCAAGGCGAGAACATCAACGGGCAAATGGTCGTTCAAAAGGTCAACGGCCGACCCGTGACCGAGCCGGATTTGATCGGACGTTTCACCATGGACCCGAACGGCACAATCATCGAACACGGCGAAACTGATGTGTTGTATCGCAATGACGGTGATGGAAAGTTCACGGCGCTCTCTTTTACGGGTGGCACGTTCCTGGACGAAGACGGCAAAGCGCTTCGAGAACCGCCTTCCGATTGGGGGTTGTCGGTCATGTTCCGCGACCTCAATGGCGACGGAGCGCCGGACATTTACGTCTGCAATGATTTCAGCGCGCCGGATCGTGTTTGGCTGAACGATGGTAAAGGCCGGTTCCGCGCGATGCCACGCCTGGGACTGCGTCACACCAGCATGTTTTCCATGGGTATCGATTTTGCCGATGTGAACCGCGATGGTTGGGACGATTTCTTCGCGGCGGACATGCTGAGCCGCTCCCATCGCCGCCGCCACACGCAAGCGGGCAATATGAATCTTCTGTTCCTGCCGATCGGGCAGGTGGACGACCGTCCCCAGTATTCCTTTAACACGCTCCAGCTTAACCGCGGCGACGGCACCTACGCCGAGATCTCCAAGTTCAGCGGTGTGGACGCGTCGGAGTGGTCCTGGACGCCCATCTTCCTGGATGTCGATCTGGATGGGTATGAAGATCTGTTGATCACGACAGGCCACCAACGCGATGCGTTGCACATGGATTTCATCAATCGCATCGAGGCAAAGAAATCGCAGTCCAAGCTGAGCGTGGTGGATGTGTTGAATCTGCAAAGAATTTTTCCCCGACTCGACACGGCCAACGTGGCCTTTCGCAATCGAGGCGATTCGACCTTCGAGGATGTCAGCGTGCCTTGGGGATTCGATGCGTCCGGGGTTTCGCACGGAATGGCTCTGGCGGACCTGGATAACGATGGTGACATGGATCTTGCGGTCAACAATCTGAATGGCTTGGCGGGTCTTTATCGGAACGAGTGCAACACGCCGCGCCTGGCCGTGCGCTTGAAAGGCTCCGGGCCTAACACGCGAGGCGTCGGCGCGAAGATAAGGGTGCTCGGCGAGCCGGTGTCGCAAAGCCAGGAAATGATTTCCGGAGGCCGGTATTTGTCCAGCGACGACGCCATGCGTGTGTTTGCCACGGGCGGTGAGACCAACGAGTTGACGATTGAAGTCGCCTGGCGCAGCGGCAAGCGGAGCGTTATCCAACACGCCAAAGCCAATCGGGTTTACGAAATTGACGAAGCTCAGTTCCAAGCTCTCAATCCCAAGACGAGCCGACGCGACGCAACAGACGAAGTGACACCTTTCTTCGAAGATGCCAGCACGCTGCTTAAACACACTCACCGCGAAGAAGCGTTCGATGATTTCGCCCGCCAACCGCTGCTGCCGAACCGGCTGAGCCAGTTGGGTCCGGGCGTTTCCTGGCACGATGTCGATGGTGATGGCTGGGAGGATTTGATCATCGGCAGTGGCAGCGGCGGGCAGTTGGCCTTGTACCGTAACGACGGCCACGGCGGGTTTGCCAGGAACAATAATGCTCCTGTGAATCGGCCGGTGGCGCGCGATCAAACCACCATCCTCGGTCTGGGCGCTATTCTATTCGCCGGCTCGGCAAATTACGAAGATGGCCTAACCAATGGCGGCTGCCTGCGCATTTACGATCTTGAGCGCAACGCAACCGGCGAAAGCATCCTGGGGGAGATCTCCAGCCGCGGACCCTTGGCGATGGCTGACGTCGATGGCGACGGCAACCTGGATTTGTTTGTAGGCGGGCGAGTCGTGCCGGGTCGCTATCCAGAGCCCGCCACCTCGCTGTTGCTGCGCAATGTCGCGGGCCGCTTCGTTCCCCTTCAGCGTTTCGAGAAGCTAGGGTTGGTCAGCGGCGCAGTCTTTAGCGATCTCGATGGCGATGGCAAACCGGAATTGATCCTGGCGTGCGAATGGGGTCCTGTGCGGATTCTGCGGAGTCAGGGCGGAGAGTTCACGGAGTGGAATCCAAGGCTGAAGTGGATTGGCAAGGCCGCTCCCACCTCCGGACTTCTAACGCTCAACCAAATCACAGGCTGGTGGAATGGAGTTACCACGGGAGACCTGGATGGCGATGGCAAACTGGATATCATCGCCTCGAATTGGGGGTTGAACAGCAAGTATCACGCAAGCCGTGCGCATCCGCGGCGGCTCTACTACGGTGACTTAAATGGCGGCGGTGGAGTGGACCTGGTGGAATCGTGCTTCGATCCAGCGCTTGGAAAAGAGGTGCCAGAGCGAGTGTTCAAGAGCGCTGCCGGAGCTCTGCCATTTTTGCAAACGCTCATCGCGAGCTACGAAGCTTACAGTGCGGCCAGCGTGACGGAGATTTATGGCGACAAGCTAAAGGCGTGTTCGGTCGTCGAGGCTAACACGCTGGCGACGATGGTTTTTTTGAATCGGGGAGACCATTTCGAAGCCGTCGCGCTGCCGAATGAGGCGCAGTTCGCGCCGGCCTTTGGCGTATGCGTCGGAGATATGGATGGCGACGGCAAGGAAGATTTGTTTTTGGGCCAGAACTTTTTTGCGACAAGCCCGGAATCCTCGCGCTGCGACGCCGGACGCGGGCTTTGGCTGCGCGGCGACGGCAAAGGCGGATTCAACGTTGTCACGGGCCGGGAAAGTGGAGTGACCGTGTATGGAGAGCAACGCGGGTGCGCGCTGGCCGACTACGATGGCGATGGCCGCTTGGATCTGGCCGTTACTCAGAATGGCGCGGCGACCAAGCTCTATCACAATATCGGCGCAAAGCAGGGCTTGCGGGTCAGGCTGCGCGGCGGACCGGGCAACCCGACGTCGGCGGGCGCGGCAATGCGGTTGGTTTTTAGCGGGAGGTCCGGTCCAGTTCGTGAAATCCATGCGGGCTCCGGCTATTGGTCGCAGGACGGAGCGGTGCAGGTACTCGCGATCCCCGAGCCGCCTCGGCAGATCTGGGTGCGCTGGCCCGGAGGCCGCACCACCACGACGGATGTGCCGGAAGGCGCAACAAGCATCGAGATTGCTCAGGATGGTAACCTGCGCGTCATTGGAAAATGAATAGTATCGAATATTGCGATTGCGATCAGGGGACGAAGAATGTTCGCCACAAATGTGAGATGCGCGAAAGAATAGTCCTAAATCCGGCGAAGTGGATCGCGGCGTGGATGATTGCCTGGTCCGTGGTCTGGTCAAGCGCGGCGGCCGCGGATTGGCAGCAGACCGCTAGCTATCGCTGGCGGGAACTCTCGCTTCCAGCATCAGGCAAAACCGGATTCGCGAAACTCAATGGCGACTCCGGCGGCATTCCCTTCACCAATCTTCTGGATGATGATCGCTCCATTACGAACCGAAATCTTTTGAGCGGTTCCGGCGTCGCGGCGGGCGATGTCGATGGCGATGGCCTGTGCGATCTTTATTTTTGTGGTCTTGATAACGCGAATGTTCTTTTCCGGAATCTTGGCAACTGGAAATTTGCTGACGTTACAGCGAGCGCGGGCCTCGCGTGCGCGGGCCAGGATTCCACCGGCGCAACGTTTGCGGACGTGGATGGGAGTGGCGATTTAGATCTGCTCGTCAACTCGCTCGGCGGTGGCACCCGGCTGTTTCTCAACGACGGCAAAGGCCGCTTCACCGAAGGGACGGCGCAGGCTGGCTTGAGTTCTCGAACCGGCAGCATGTCGCTCGCATTGGCGGATGTGGATGGGGATGGTGACCTCGACCTGTATGTCGCCAATTTTCGGCCTACGACGATCAAAGATCAGCCGCAATCCAGGTTATCCATGCGGATGATCAATGGTCGGCCGGTGGTGGCCCTCGTGGATGGCCGGTCCGCCACGGCACCAGATCTGACCAATCGTTTCGTACTGAGCCCGTCGGGAACCGTGATGGAGTTTGGCGAACCCGATGCGTTTTACTTGAACGACGGCAAAGGCCGTTTCACGCCTATTTCATGGACCGGCGGCAATTTTATGGATCATGAGGGCAAGCCTTTGCTCGAAACTCCGCGTGACTGGAGCTTGGCGGTGCAGATGCGCGACCTCAATGGCGATGGCGCGCCAGACATTTATGTCTGCAGCGATTTGTTTACGCCGGATCGCGTCTGGATGAATGATGGCAAGGGAAAGTTTCGTGCGCTTAGCGATCAAGCCTTGCGCAGTACCTCTACGTTCTCGATGGGGATCGATTTCGCCGATATTGACCGCGACGGAAACGTCGATTTTTTTGTCGTCGATATGCTCAGCCGCCAGCACCAGAAACGCCATACCCAATCTACGAACTCCAAGCCCACCCAGTGGCCGGTTGGACTCATCGATGTGCGCCCTCAACTGTTGCGCAATACACTCCAATGGAATCGTGGCGATGGCACATTCGCCGAGATTGCCTTGTTCGCTGGAGTCGAGGCGTCCGATTGGTCATGGGGACCCGTTTTTCTCGACGTGGATTTGGATGGTTACGAAGACATTTTAGTGACGAATGGTCAACTGCGGGATTTCCAAAATGTCGATCTGATGCTGCGCATGGAAGCGGCCAAAAGGGACAGGCAATTTTCGCAGGCGGATATTTCCAAATGGCTCAAGGAGTTTCCACGATTGGAGACGCCCAACCTGATCTTTCGCAACCGTGGCGATCTGACATTTGAGGAAGTCGGCGCTGCCTGGGGTTTCGATACGCCGGGTATTTCGCAAGGCATGGCGCTGGCGGACCTCGACAACGATGGAGATCCAGACGTGGTGATGAATAATTTAAACACGATGGCGGGAGTTTATCGCAACGAAACCGTCGCGCCCCGACTCGCTGTCCGGCTCAAAGGGCTTGCGCCTAACACTCAGGGTGTTGGGGCAAAGATTCAAGTGCTTGGCGGCCCTGTCCCGCAAAGCCAGGAGATGATCTGCGGCGGGAGATACCTGTCCGGGGATGATCCCATGCGCGTTTTTGCCGCAGGCAGCGTGACGAATAGGATGACCATCGCAGTGACATGGCGGAGTGGCAAACGCAGCTCCATCAAGGAGGCGATGCCCAATCGGATTTACGAAATCGACGAAGCCGGTTCTGAACCTCATGATCCCACGACAACACGACCGCTGATTGCGGGTGGAGGACCATTGTTTGAAGACGTCAGTCAGCTCCTCGGCCACCTTCATACGGAAGAGCCGTTCGATGATTTCGAGCGTCAACCGCTCATGCCCAATCATCTGAGTCAGTTAGGGCCCGGGGTCTGCTGGACTGACCTGGATGGGGATGGTTGGGACGATCTATTTATCGGTAGCGGCAAAGGGGGCAGTCTGGCGATTTACCGCAACAACGGGAAGGGCGGCTTCGCACAAATCCGTGACACTGAAGTGACACGCGTCACAACACGCGATCTTACGACAATTCTGGGAGCAGGCGGGCAATTGTTTGTCGGCTTCTCGAATTACGAAGATGGTTTGACCAATGGCATCTGCCTGCGCGTTTTCGATTTCAAGAACCGCGCCGCAATCGAAACGCTCGACGCTCAAGTGTCCAGCGGTGGTCCCATGGCCCTGGCTGACATCGATGGCGACGGCGATCTGGATTTGTTTATCGGCGGACGGACCATTCCCGGGCGCTATCCAGAGCCTGCTACTTCACTACTTTGGCGCAATGAAAATGGGAAACTCGTCAAGAGCCAGAGCTTTGAAAAAATCGGACTCGTCAGCGGCGCTGTGTTCAGCGACCTCGATGGCGACGGGTTGCCGGAACTGGTGCTCGCTTGCGAGTGGGGGCCAGTGCGAGTTTTCCGGAACGAAGGCGGAAAGTTCGCGGAGTGGAACATCCCGCTTCGTTGGGCGAGCCAGTCGGCTCCCAACT
>CAMAWP010000218.1 GCA_945861765.1 Akkermansia muciniphila
TTGGACCGAACTCATCACCACTGAATACCACTCCCGGCCACACCATGGCGCGATCACAAAGGGGCGCGGATTACGTAACCGACGGCCTCGTAGCCGCGCACTCTTTTGTACCACATCTTGGAAAGAACCGGCGCGGCGTCGACCCATAATCGTAAACGATGACTCCACGCTTATTGTCGTGAAGACTAGGGAGGCGACCGACATATTGTTGGAGCGTCCCGCGCCAGGAAATCGGCATGGTGAGCAAAAGCGTGTCGAGACGGGCGTCGTCGAAGCCTTCACCGCTGAAGCGCTGGCGGGTTTTGGTGATGCGATCCGTGTGCCATCTCAAAATCTTCCTGTTTCTACGGGGCTTTTCAACGAGCGATGACAATCCGGTGCAAAACGCATCAACAGCGATCTCTCGCGAAAACATTATCCAAACGCGTCGAAGTCATGTAAGGAATCCTCATGCGTCACTCATGCATTCCTCGTTCGCTCGGGTTGCTGGCATTGGCTTTGACCGCAACGACGGTTCTTCCTGGCTGCGCTTCGGTCGGCGTGCATCAGCAAAGGTTGGTTTCGAAACCGAACATGCTCTTCACGGACGCCGCTGTTTTCAGTTACGGCCCCAAGTTGCTCGTCCAGATGGAACCCGGCTCGGCCGCGACGGGCGGAGCCCAAGCCGCTGGATGCACTTCCTGCCGATAACCCGAATGTTCCGATGAACTTGATGATGGTTTACGCCAGAGCATTTGGATCCATACTGCTCGCCTTGGCGGCAGTCGGTTGGTTAAAGCCCGCCTTCGCCGCGCCAGCGCCATCCTTTGATCTGAAACGATGGGAAACCGGCGAACCGGTCAGGCTCGAAGATTTCGCCGGACAAATCGTCGTGCTGGATTTCTTCGCCTACTGGTGCGTGCCTTGTCAGAAGGCTTCCGCCGAGATGGAACAGGGCATTCAGAAATTCTACGCTGCCCGGAAGGGCAACGCCCACGGCATTCCGGTTCGCGTCGTTTCCATCAACATCGAAGAGTCCACCCCAAAGAAGACAGCAGCCTTCATCCAGAAGAACGGCGCCAGCTTTGTGATCAATGACCGGAATGGCGAAACACTTGCGAAATATGGCGGGAAGGGCATTCCATTTCTCGTCATTATCGACGGATCGAGAGCCAAGCCGGATGCGCCGTTGTTCGAGATTGTTTACAAGAACGCTGGATTTGAAGGCACGGACAAGCTCCGAAAAATCATCGACTTCATCGGCAGCGCTCCTCGCAAAGCGGCTTTGCGTGGAGGAAGCGAAAGAATGATCGAACGCAATGACAGGGTAATCCTTCTGGCCGCGCTCAGTAGCGGCGCGAATGGAGAGGCGGCCATCTCGGACGCCGGGACTGCGCGTTTGTTCGCGATCCGCGATCCGGGAAGCAAAGCCAAAGATTCGCCGTCAACTGAAACGCCGAAGCCCGCCGTTGAATCTCCCGCAGAGAAGCGCGAGGCCAGCGGTCCGCCTCGAACTCACCGAGTCGAAGCCGACTTCGAATCTGTTTTTTCTTCGGACATCTTACTCACTCAAGGCACCCTTGGTTACGGCCAGAGTCGCGGTTCCACGGAATGGAACGTGAGTTATGCCCACAACTCATTCGGCTTGGACTATCGGCCCGCCGCGTTTGATTTCCTGGGTTTGGACCGTCACGTGAGTGAGGAACGTAATGCGTTTCAAGCAAATCTCCGGCAGCGGCTCTTCGCGCCTTTGACGCTGTTAGTCTCAGGTGGGTTGTATGAAGGCTTTACCGACTATCGCAATGCGTGGTTCAACGAGTACTATCGGCAGCAATTCTCCGCCCTCCCGGAGTATGTTGAAGCGGAACCGAATGGTCGGAATATTTCGACTGGCTTGCGTTGGGAATACCTCCCAACCACCGGATTCTTCCAGGCCGGCGTCGGTTTTTTGAAGGACGAAATCGCCCCAGGTTACGAGATTGACTTTGATGGTCTGCGCCGGGGACGGCCCAACCTCTACACCACAACTTATCACGTCTCGACGGAGAACATTCTCACGCGCCGCGTCCGCTTGCTGAATGAGTTCCGCATCACGGACACCACCGGTCGCGAAAAGCGTTATGGCTACCAGAGCTCAGTGAATGTCGCCCTCGGGGAAAGTTGGGTCGTGCGGACACAAGGCGGATATACGCGGGAAGATCCGCAGTTGGAAGCTTTCTACTTCGGTTCGACCGTGGAGTATGAAGCAACGTCGGCGTGCCTGCTCAGTTTCTCGGCACGTTATTACAAGGACACCGGCGAAATCGAAAACTCTCTTTTCTCGAATGCCGCTCCCGGTGTCGAGACTTACCAATTCGGCGTCGGTGTCCGTTACCAGTGGGAGCGTTCAGCCCTGAAGCTCTACGTCGCGCCCTACTTCACTGGTTACGAACCGTTCGGGATCGGAACCGCGTTTTTCCAAAACCTTTACAAGGATCGAGACTGGGGGATTGCGCAAATCGCTTATTCGCTTACGTTTTGATGAAACTACCTATGACGAAACCAAACCTGCTTTCACACATCCAAAGAATGATCCGTCTTGTGCTATTCGGGCTGATCGCTTCCGGGCCCGTCGCGCAGGCGCAGCGATATAATCCGGGTGATGTTGCCGAGGACTTCACACTGATCAACCGCGCTTCGGGAACTCCGCTGAAGCTGAGTGATTATGCGGGCAAGATCATTTTCCTGGAATGGTTTGCCTGGTGGTGACCCTATTGCCAAGCAGCCGCCCGTGAGGTGGCACCCGGCATCGTGGAGTATTACGAACAAAGGAACGGCAATCCTGAGGGCATTCCGATTGTCCATATTGGCATCAATCTACAGGCCGGTCAGGATGCTCAGACCGATAACTTCATTCGGCAAGCTGGCTTCAAAATCGTGGCGAACGATGTTAACCGTGCGTTAGCCAGCAGATTTCAGAGCAGCGGACAGCCGATTTTTGTCGTGATCAATGGCGTGGCAAGCTCCCCTAGTCACAAACAATGGGAGATCCTGGTCAATCAAAGCGGCTACGGAACCACCCAGCATCCGATTGATGCCTTCCGGGCCGCGATCAACCAGGTCCGGGCGGCAGCCGTCCTTCCGCCCCCGGAACCTCCATCGGCGCCAGCAATCACCGTTCACCCGCAAAGTCAAACCGTCATCTCGGGCGCGTCCGTGACATTCGCGGTTACCGCCATCGGCACGCCCCCGCTCAGTTACCAATGGCAGAAGAACAGCCTGCCCATCCTCGGCGCGACCAGCGCGACGCTCGCGATCGAGAACGCCCAAGCTGCGAACGTGGGAGAGTACCGCGCCGTGGTCGGGAATGCGGTGACTTCAGTGTCGAGCGAAGTCGCGGTCTTGACGGTCTTATCGCCGACTGCGGCCCGCGCCAGTTTGAATGAGTTCCGCCGGCTCGCAGACGGTGCCGTCGAGTTCACTCTCAGGGGCGAACCGGGTCGGAGCTACCGGATCGAAGTTTCGTCGAACCTCGTGGATTGGACCGTGCTAGGCTCGGTGACCGCGGCCAATGTCACCCAGGCGATGCGGGACGGCACAGCAATAAACTTTCCACAGCGATTCTATCGCGCCGTGACGCCGTGACTCGGGATTTCTGGGAACAGTATTTAACTTTTCAGTTCCCGCTGGTTTTTGCGAATGAGCCACAACCCTGAGTACGTCAATAGCCCGTTCAAGATCAATAGTTCAAAGCCGAATTTATAGCCATGAAGCCATTCGACCGATTTGGCATTCAGCGCGAAACAAAGAACAGGTGACAAGAGACAGATTATCGGAACGAATCGATCCGTGACTCGGCTGCGAGAGAAAAGGCCGAACGCGAACAAGCCCAGCAATGGGCCGTAGGTGTAGCTGGCCAGTGTGAAAATCGCATTAATCACCGCATCCGTGTTCAGGATCTTGAAGCCAAGAATTACCAACAACAGGACCAAGGCAAACGTCAAATGCACTTTATGGCGAAGCGATGTTTTCTCGGGCTCGGTCATGGACACCTTTTGGTCGATCCCAAGAATATCGATGCAGAACGAGGTGGTGAGCGTGGTGAGAACGGAATCCGCGCTGGAAAAGGTGGCAGCCGTCAGTCCAATAATAAATACGATGGCCGCAAAGGAGCCTAAATGTTGGAGGGCCAGCATTGGAAATAGCCGGTCGGTCTCCTTGGGAATCTCGATTCCCTTGAGTTTCGCGTAATGGTACAGCAGTGCGCCCAGCGAGAGAAAGAGGGCATTGACGAACACCATCACGACGGTGAACCAATAGATGTTCTTTTGCGCGTCCTTCAGAGATCGGCAACTGAGATTCTTTTGCATCATGTTTTGATCGAGGCCAGTCATGACGATGGCAATGAACGCCCCGCTGAAAAACTGTTTCCAAAAATATCTTCGATCGTGCCAATCCCAGAAAAAAATCTGCCCGTATTCACTCCGACGAATGACGCCGACCATCTGCGTGATCCCTAAGTCCAACTCGCTGGCGATGGCAGCAATCGAGAGAACGACACCGAGGAGCAAAAACGTGGATTGAAACGTATCGGTCCACACCAAGGTTCGGATGCCGCCTTTGACCGTGTAAACGAGGATCAGCACGATAATGCTGCCTACAGTGACCCAGAACGGAATATGCCAGCGGTCGAAGACGAAAAACTGAATCACGTTCGCAGCCAGATAAAGCCGCGCTGCCGCGCCAGTGGTCCGCGACAACAGAAAGAAGAGCGACCCGGTTTTCTGGGACAAAGGACCAAATCGCTCGCGCAAATAGCTGTAAATGGAAGTCAGGTTCAACCGGTAGTACAACGGCAGCAAGAGTTGCGCGATGACGACGTAGCCCAACACATAGCCCAACACGATTTGAAAATACGAGAATTGGGCCGCCGCGACTTGGCCAGGAACGGAAATGAAAGTAACTCCGGAAAGGGAATCGCCAATCAAGCCAAAGGCAACCGCGTACCATGGCGACGCTTTATTGCCCAGAAAGTAAGCGGCGTTGCTGGCGTTTCGGCTGGTGAACCAGGCGATGAGCAACAAGAAGGTGAAGTAGCTGGCAATGCAGAGCAAAATCAACGGTGGCGACATAGAGAAACGGCTGTGTCCATTGCCATAACGGTTCAATCGACCTGGCAGCACGGCCAATTCTAATATGAGGTAAGCAGATCGAAATCAAACAAAAGTCAGAATCTTCCTTCAACTCCAGACCTATCGCTAACATTGGCGGGAGGGATCGATTCCGACTTATCGACGTAGCGGCTGTTGGAGGTGAACCACCTGGTTCTCTCGGTGTCGGTCGTTTGTTCATTCCAAGTTGCTTTCAACTTGGAATTATCGCTGGTCCGCGGGAGCCAAAAATTTGGGATAGTTCTCAGCCAAGGAAGAGACTAGCACCAACGCTGCGAAAACGCCGATCACGAACAGGATTACCCAAAGCCACCATTTGCCTGGCAAAGTAAGCGGAATGGAACGCTGGCCAATTTCCTTCAGCCGATAAAACCGGTGGCCGATGCTGAGACCGATTCCAGCCGCCGCCAAAAGGAGCGGGCAAGTGAAATATCCATTCAATGACGCCCAAACCAGTTCTTCATACGTGAAACCTAGCTGAAGCACCGCCAAGGCTCCGAGTCCACCCCAGAACCAAGCGGTGAGAATAAACGTTCGTGAATGTGTGGCTGACGAGAGAGCGAAGGAAAACGCAAAGATCGCCAATGGCAACGCCAAGATTAAGCCGTAGAGCAGCCCTGGCTTCAACACCGGTAACGGTTTGATAATGCCTGTTTGGATATAGAGACGGGCGAGGACCTGCTGCAGGTCAAGGCCCAAGGCGAGCAAATTCATGGCAGACAATAATAGCAGAGTCCCGCCGCCGACAGTCAGGCGCGCTGCATAGCGCTGGCTTCGCGTGGCTGGCAACGAGAACGAAAACTCCTCGCAACCTTCCAGAACGTCCACCCCTCCGTAGGCTGGTCCGGCGATTAATCCATAGATGCCACCCAGCAAAAGAATCCAACCAGGATGAAGAAACAATGGCATCACCCAAACGCCGATTAGCCAGAGCCAGAGAAAAAGCAGCAGCAGCTTGCTGTGCGCGAACCACTCTGCCCAAAGAAGCCCTCGGAAGACGGAGCTCTTGCGGAGCGGCTTCGCGATTGAATCAGTCAGCAAGTCCGGCTGAGCTGCCTTCGACGGAATTTCGTTACCAACATTGCCTCGCATAAATCCAGGTCGAAGTTATGGAATGGGCTCGTCCGTGAAGAGTTGCCAAGGATAGCTCGTGTCCGGTGCTGCTTGCGCCGAGTCGTTCAACGGCGGCGCCGCCATGGTCGGGGCGGACACGGCCGATGAAACGCCACCTGACACAGCCTGGCGAGTCGCTGCTTGAGCGCGTTCCCAAAAAACTTGGCGTCGAACAACTGCTCCATCGCGTTGGGCGCGCAGGATCAAACCTTCGAAGTCGCGAATGCTTGGAGAAGAAAAGTTCTGTTTCCCTAAACCATGGAGCTGGCAAACGGCGATTCCCGCGCTCGGATCCGATTTCATCAAACGATCCCAAGCCGAGTTTTCCCAGGGCAATGGATGGAGATACGAGTAGGGAATTGCGCTCGGTAAGTCCGTGAGAGCGGTTGAAGACTTGGCAGGCGCGATCAGGGTCGGTGGCACTGGAGAATTCAGCCCCGGCGTTTCTATGAGACCGCCCCAATTACCCGTCCTGTCCTCAAGGCATCGAAGGACTCCCGCAGCGGACAAATATTTGGTGGCGACGAGGACGGATAAATTGGTCGGGCGCTTTTCCTGATCCTCCAGATACATGTTCAAAGCCAGGCTGATTTGACGCAGATTGGACGTGCAAGCCGTTTGCCTGGCTTTTCTCTTGGCCGTGCCGAGGGCCGTGCTCAGGAGGGTGGCCAGCACGCCGATGATCGCAATCACCGTCAAGAGTTCCACAAGTGTGAAACCGGAGTGACTGAAGCGTCGATCTCTGGTCATCTTCAAGGCTTGAGATTGATTTTCGTGACGCCATACGGCCCGAGAGGAACCCAGAGACCACGGTCCGAATCCCCATCGGCATATTTCAAGTTATAGCCTATGCAACCGCCCGGCGCGCCGCTGCCCGACAGCGTCAAGCTCGATGGATTCGTCGCATTGAACAACTGCACTTGGGCGTCAAGCTGGACGGCCATCAACTTCCCGAAGGCTTGGAAACTCTGGGCCGCGGACTTTAACTGCGTCGAACCGATCCTCGTGAATTTTCCAGAATTCGCCAGTGTCCAGACCTCCAGATTTGAGGTGTCCGTGGTCGTCTCGGCTGGGCGGCCCAGAAATATGTTGTTATCCTGGACGAGCAATGGATGTGGCCAAGCTGTTGGCAAGGGCAACAAATCCACAAGATGCGCTTCCACGCCGTCGTAAGCACTGGCATCAAGCGATTCCGACCAGCCAGACCAAGCATTGAGATCCTTGTAGCGGTAAGCTTGTGTGAAGAGGAGGGTTCCTTTCTGAGCGACGCCGATCAACGAGCCTGGAATGTTCACAGGCTTGCGAAGGGAAGGGGATTTCGGATTGTTGTAGTTGATGACATCGAGGTAATATCTCTGCACCCACGCGCCCGGCGGGGCATTGTTGGTCACCGTAATCATTTTCGTCCCGTCCCATTTCTGGTAAATAAACGGCGGCGGTCTGATCTCCTTGTTGAACTCGGATGACTGGTGGCTGATGTAAACGAAGCCATCGGTCGTGAACGCCGCGCCGAAGTTCCACCAGTTATTCGTGCCACGCAGATTTACTTCTGAAACGAATTGGGGCGCTTGGCTCTCGCTGACCTCATAAGCCACAAATGTGCTGTCGTAACCACCCCACCAAGGAATCCCGATCAATCTCGCGTCCGCAATGCCGGGAGTTGGAGCTGCGCTGGCGATGCCGACTCCCGCGTCAACCGCGATTGGCCCGCCTCGGGCAAACCAATAACCGCCCTGGGTGGAGCTCCAAGCTAACACTCCAGATTTAGGCCAAAGCGGCTCCAGGTTGTTCCAATATTTATTCTCGAACGCAGTCTGTGTTTGCCCAAGCAAACCAATCTCCGGCAATTTCCGGAGGTCATAAACCGAGAGGGTCAGATTCGCCTGGTTTGTCGCGACCGGAGCATAATTGGTCGGATTCCAAATCTGCGGCCAGATGACCTCGGTGGATTTGCCTTGGATGACATAGAGGCGTTGGTCTCTCAGAGTGGCGCCGAGAAACGGAAGGTCGCTCAATGTAACTTTCTTCAACAGTTTCGTTGGATCGTCCGCCAGCGAAACGCGAAGAGCAACTGGTTCACCCCAAGGCGCAGCAAGCTCAACGAGATGCTGCCCTTGCAAAAAAACGCGATCAGCCGAAAAGGAAAGCTCGGTTGTAGAGACAACTTTTGGATGATCCCGATCTCGCGCATCGACGCTTAACAACTCCAAACCCGAGATGGAAACGATCCGGTCGCGGTGGACCGTCGCACGACGGGCTTGCAGCTTGTGCTCGATGGCACCGCGCTTGGTGAGAGTGTCTCGCATGATATCAATCAAGTGAACTCCCTGAAACGACTTGCCGTTGCTCCATGTCGAATAAGGGACAAGGATCAAGTTTTGATCCGGCAAAAAGCCGAAAGCCTTTTCATCTTGGTTCGCTTCACTCGAACTGTATTGCTCGCCCAGAACAACCTTCTTCAGAAGCGATGGCTTGGCCGGATTCTCGACATCGAAAAGCTGCACAGCGATCCGCCACCCTTCGGTATTATCAACGCCAATCGTCAACAGCCGTCCGTCCAGTGGTTCGATATATGTGGACCAGCCGGGGATTTCTAGTTCGCCCACTTTCTTGGGACGGGACGGATCACTCAGATCGATGATCCAGAGCGGATCAACTCGCATGAACGTAACGGCGTAGAGAAGACTGCCCGCGAATCGAGTGGCGTGGAGCTGCTCCCTCTCAATGATGAGCAGGTTGCCTAGGGCTTTCGGATTCCTTGGGTCGGCGAGCGAAAAGGTTTCAACCTGCGTTTTCAAAACCTTGTCGGAGCTCTCGGTGACGGCGGTGAAAACAGCACCGTCCAGATTCATCTTGAACTTGTCCTTGACTCGGCCAGTGGCGTGGATCGTCGAAAGCGCCTGCATGCTGCCGTCCGGTGCCGAGATGTCGAAGACTTGAATGTCTGAGTTGCCCGACCACCAGTTAGCGGCGTTCTGAGGTGAGGCGACAAACAGGAATCTATCAGTCGCCATGATGGCATTGCCGTAGCCAGAAACCCATTCTTTAAATTTCTCCTTAGGTTCGGAAAACCGGCTCAAATCAAACGATGTAATCTGGCTGCCCCATTCCCAGAGTTCCTGAGAATTTCCTTTGCTGTCGAGTATCCGAATCGGGCGATATCTCTCCGAGACGACATAGAGAGCCGTGCCAACGAGCCGACTTTCCTTGATATAACCTGCCACGGACAATTGGCCGACAGCCTTCGGTTGGCCCGCAGTGATCTCCAAGAGCATCACCTGGCTTTCGCCCGAAGGGCTCCATCCACCGCATTGATCCCTGGCTAATAGAATCACATGACTTGCGTCAAACAGATACATTTGCTCGCCGGCTGCCGGCAAATCGTAGGTTCCACGAACAACGGGAGAATCCGGCTGCTTGATGTCAATCACCTGGAGACCCCGGTATTGATTGAAGAAATAAAGAGTGTCGCCATCGATCTTCCAGATATCGGACTCTACAACGCCACGCGTGTCCGCGCTTGGTGCCAGAGCGGTGGCCCCATCTTTTTGCTGGGCGCCTGTCGGGGTCGTCGCGGCAACTCCCCCTCCAGCCGTGGCGGGGTCACCGCTATTCGTCGGCACGCCAAAGGAATTTGTTCCCTGGTAAAAAGCCGCGGGCAAGACTTCGGCAGTGTCTCCTCGTAAGCGAAGCAATTCCATCTGAGCCGACCGCGGCACACGAAACGTGACGAACCTGACTTGAGTGCTCGACTCAATCAATCGCTGGGTCGCGACAGGCTCCCAATTTCCGCCATCGGTCCGTGGCCTGGATTCGAGCGTCACTCGCTTGAACTCCGCTGAGACCTGGGCCGTGACGACGACCTCTGTTCCTTCCAACTGAATAGAGTCAATCGTCAGGAGACTCAACGGAAGGATGGACGATGGTCCTGCTGCGCCGTGCATTTCCCTTAGACCACATGCTATCAATAACACCGAGATCAGAGTTCTAAACTTCATACTGCGTGCTTTCTCTTTTCTTATTCCGATTCAATCGTTGCGTTCGTTCTCGAGCCAGCATCCTGGTCTTGAGGTTTCCAATCATTGTTGTTCGATTCGCCTAGTCGTTCCTGCGCCACAAGCTCGATAAAGATCTCCTCCAAGCCCAAAGGAAAAACCTGCACCCGCACGCCAGGCATCCTCCGTAAACTCTCGATCTGTTGACTGTCTGGAAGTGGGGTGATGGCTGTGATGACTGATCCGGATCGTGAACAGCGCAAGCTTCCGGCGAGCGTGAAATGGGACGGAGAAGCGTCTCCGGGGAAAATTATTTGAACTCGTCGCATGTTGGCCTGAAGCTCATCCAAACGCGCGCTCATCAAGAGCCGGCCACGATCCATGATCCCCACAAACTCGGCGATACGCTCCAGGTCACTAATAATGTGGGTGCTGAAGAGCACCGTTGAGCCTTCTCCGCGCGCCACGATCGAGACCAACTCGTCCACCAATTGCCGGCGAGCGATCGGATCGAGACCGGCCGCTGGCTCGTCGAGCAGCAACACCTCCGGCTGCGGGACCAATGCCAAGAGAATCGCGACTTTTCGCTGCTCGCCGCCGGAGAGTTGCCCAACGGGCCGATGCTCAGGTAAACCCCACCGGCGAGCCATATCGCTGGCCAACGCGTCATTCCATTGATCGTAAAAGTGACTTAGGTAACGGCAAAGCTCGGCCAGAGTCATCCACCCCGGCAATTGTTGCGCCTGCGACACGTAGGCAACCCGCGCCCTGACCGGGCGAGGCGCGCTCGTCAGGTCGGTCCCCAGGAGTCGCGCCGTCCCATGATCTGGTCGAAGCAGACCCATCAAAAGGCGCAAAGTCGTGGTTTTGCCAGCTCCATTGCGTCCCATTAACCCATAAACAGCGCCGCGTTCGACCCGGAGATCCAATCCGCTCACAGCGACGACTCCTCCCGCGAAGGTCTTCGTCAAGTTATTCGCATCAATCACGAAAGTTTTCACAACAGATTTTACGCTCATCTGAGCCCTGTCTGCTTGGGGTTAGTCTCGAATTCATGGCCAGATATTTCTTTAAACTCCTCATTGAGCAGACGAAGTGCCACATCAACGGAACAGCCCATCTGAACTGCTTCAACGGCCAATTGCCTGGCCAAACGCCGCAGTGCCTTCTCTCGTCCTCGCTCTGATAGGCCAGTGGCTCCCGCGGCAACGAAGGCACCTTTGCCATGCCGGATCTCGATAACGCCTTCGTGCTGAAGCTCGGTATAGGCCTTGACCACCGTTGTGGGATTGATCGCCAACGCCTGAGCCAACTCGCGGATTGACGGCAATTGATCGCCCGACTTCAAGCTGGATGACGCAACATAGTATTTGACCTGGTCCATCATCTGCCGATAAACCGGAATGCCGGAATGCGGATCAATCTGAAAATGCAACATCATAGCCGTGGTTGCTCTCAAGCCAACGACTGTACGATAACAGCCATACAGTCATTGTCAATGGTTGGATTTAGCGAGATGTGGCTATGGCGGTGGCCGAATGGAACGTGGAACTGGTGTTGCTCAACT
>CAMAWP010000219.1 GCA_945861765.1 Akkermansia muciniphila
TGAAAATGCCGCTGATCGTTCAACTCTCCCTGCAATTCATTCGGACCCTGCGAAATCAAATCATGAAATGCGCCTCGCTCAACGCCGCCTTGCCGCAAATCCGTGCCATGCTCACTGCCTATCTCTGAAAGTCAACGGACACCGTTGCCAGGGACCGCAGACGAGTCGTTTTCATTGTGGCATGGATCACACGCTGTTTGGAACAGGACAAAACAGGATTCGGACGCTTTAATCGTGGTCGGAGGTTTCGGCCGCTGCTTTAGCAAACGGTCAGCTTCCCCGCTTGAAGAGAAAAGCGGCTTCCATCAGACGGCTCTGCTTTTCGCCGGTGTTGATCGCGTATTTGGCTCCGCTCCAAATGGAGGCTCCGCCAAACTCGCCGCGCCTGTTGATAGCATAAAAATTCACGTCAAATTGGGGTCGGCCTTTATCGTCGAGCAATCGCTTCATTTTTGTCTGCGCGACGATTCGTTTGCAGGCCATTAGGCAGGCTTCCTCGGGCGATTTTGATTGGCGCATATATTCGACGATCATGACGCTGCTGCAGGCGAGAAGATTAGCTTCGCCGCGCCCGGTCGAGCCGGCCGCGCCCACTTCGTTATCGACATAGAGTCCTGCGCCGAGGATGGGTGAATCTCCGACTCGCCCAGGAATTTTGAAAGCCAAGCCGCTTGTTGTGGTGCATCCTGAGATGCCGCCGCGCAGATCGATCGCATTGCAATTGATCGTTCCGTGATTCCGAATAACCGACTTGAGGTTCATCCCAATGTTTTTTGCGTCGATATCGTGCGGCGGAAGCCAATCATCCGTCGTGCTGAGATTCTCCTTCCATTGCAGCCACGCTTTGCGGGAGTCCTCTGTGAGGAGATTTTCTTCCTGGAAGCCATGAGCCCTCGCGAACCGCAGCGCGCCTTCGCCAACGATGAGGACGTGATCTGACCGCTCCATCACCACCTTCGCAACCTTCGATGGGTTTTTAATATTTCTTAAAGCAGCGACGCAACCGCCTCGACCGGTCGGTCCGTGCATTACGGAGGCGTCGAGCTCCACGACCCCGTCCTCGTTGGGCAACCCGCCGTAGCCGACGCTTTGATCCTTTGGATCGTCCTCGACAATGTTAACACCCGCGATGACCGCGTCCAGAGCGTCCGCGCCCTCTTGGATCAGGGACATTGCTTTGGCGGTGGCTTGCAGGCCGTTGGCGCTCGCGATGGCGATAGGCTTGATCGGTGCGTTTGATTGAGCCATCAATTGCGGCGCATTTGTTGCATGGCCGGCGACGATTGCCGTGACACCAGCGGCCGTGGCTGACCTGAAGAATTTGCGGCGATTAATTGAAGAGTGCATAATTCAGCGATTGCTTGATGAGTATGGTCATGATTTTGTGATAGCGACAATGAACAGGGACAAAGTCGATGGCGTCCAAGAAAGCACATGAAACCGAGCGCAAGCAAGTCAAACCACGATGGAATCGATGCAACCCGCAATCGAGTTAGAGAGCTGTGAACGTTCGCCAACCGTCATAATCCGAAAGATGCCGGTCTTTTTGAGTACAGTAACGAGAAAGCAGATCCGAGAATCGTCGCGATCTTTGTGGTGGTCACTGGTCGTCGGCTTGTCTTTGGTTCTGATCACCAGCAGCGTCGGGCAAGATTCGCGCCTGGTGGTTCCGGGCTCTGCTTCATCGAACTCTCCGCCGGTTCAAGTGTCCGGTAAGACGAACGATCTTTCGACATCCAAGCCCCCGGTGTTAGACCTGTTGGCCGAGACGCGAGCCGAGGCTGAACGAGGAGATGTTGCCGCGCAATTCAAGCTTGGTCTCGCACTATTCGATGGCAAGGAGGTTGAACGTAATTTTTCCCAAGCAGCAAAGTGGTTTCAGAAAGCGGGGGAGCAGGGGCATCCCGGCGCTCAATTCAATCTCGGAGTTTTCCACGCGCAAGGCTTGGGAATGTCCCAGGATTACAATGAAGCCGCGAAATGGTTTCGAAAGGCCGCGGAGCAAAAGGATCCGAAAGCCCAACTGATCCTCGGCGATTTCTACGCGAACGGCCTCGGGGTCATTGCCGATCTTGCGGAAGCAGTCCGATGGTATCGTGAAGCGGCGGAAAGAGGCGAAGCGCGGGCGCAGGTGAAACTTGGACTCGCACTCGCGGCCGGGCAAGGCGCGGCTCAAGATTATGCTGGGGCATATCTCTGGTTCAGCGTTGCGGCGGTCCAAGGGAACAAAGAGGCCGAGTCGTATCGTAACGAGTTAATTTCAGAAATGACACCGGAACAAGTTGTGGAAGGCCATCGCCAACATGCCAACCGGGGGAATTTGGAAGATCAGTTTAACATGGGATTAGCGTACGCGAACGGGCAGGGGATAAAGCAGGATTTGAGTGAAGCAGTGAGGTGGTTTCATCGCGCCGCAGAAAGAGGGCATCCCGAGGCTCAGTTCAAATTGGCCACGGCTTACGGCGAAGGTCAGGGCGTCGAGCGAGACACTGCTCAAGCAGCCAAATGGTTCCGCAAGACGGCGGAGCAGGGACATATCAAGGCGCAGCTTCAACTTGGAATTACTTTGTCCGAAGGGCAGGGGATTCCGAAGGATGAAAAGGAAGCCGCTCATTGGTATGAGAAAGCCGCCCGGCGCGGAGTCGTGGAGGCTCAATTCAATCTGGGACTCGCCTACAGCCTTGGGCGAGGCGTTGCCAAAGATTTCTCAAGAGCAGTCGAGTGGTTTCGGCGGGCGGCAGAGGACGGCAGCGCTCCGGCGCAATTCAACCTTGGGACGATGTTTGAGACCGGCCGTGGAGTCGCTCGCGACGACACTGAAGCCGCTAACTGGTTTCGGCGGGCGGCGAGCCAAGGTGATGCCGACGCTCAACTGCGAATGGGGATGGCCTACGCTCGAGGCTTGGGCGTGGCGCCGGATTCAACGGAAGCTGTGAAGTGGTTTCGACAAGCCGCCGATCAGGGCGTGCCGCGAGCGCAGGTGAACTTGGGTTCGGCTTATTTTGCGGGGCAGGGAATCGCGAAGGATCACGTTGAAGCCGTTAAGTGGTTTCGCCTGGCTGGGGAAATGGGGGATGCGCGGGGACAATACAATCTCGGCGGTCTTTACGAACGTGGTGAAGGGGTGGATCGCAATGGTGCCGAGGCGTTGAAGTGGTATCTGCGGGCGGCGGAGCAGGGGATGGCGCAAGCGCAGATGAAGGTTGCGAACGCCTACGTTCACGGTCTGAGTGTGGCTCAGGATTATGGCCGGGCCGCTAAATGGTTTCGCCATGCGGCCGAGAAAGAAGAGCCTGTTGCGCAATTCAATCTCGCCATCTTGTGCAGTCGGGGCCAAGGCGTGATGGAGGATAAACAGGAAGCTCTCAAGTGGTTTCGGAGGGCGGCAGATCGAGGATATGCCAAGGCGGAGTTGGCTCTCGGAACCATTTATGCGAACGGCGAAGGCATCGCGCAGGACGATCTGGAAGCTTCCAAGTGGCTTGTGCTGGCTGCTGCTCATGGCGAGACCAATGCTGTCGCGTTGAACGATGCTATCGTCGCAGAACTCACGCCCGAACAGAGGATTCATGTGCAACAGATCGTGAACCAGACCCTGAGCCAACGCTTGAAAGGAAAAGCTGGGGCAAGAGCCGAGTAGGGTTTGGAGGGAGATTCCAGGGGCACACGGTCGGGTCCGGAGCCGGCGCGGCAGGATGAACGATTTCCGATTCCTCTCCGAATGATCTGAATTCGGTTTGACGCGACAAGTCACCTCACCTACCGTCCGGTAGGTTTTTTTGTGAGAACAGATCATCCAACTCGAGATCAGGTGTTGCGCGCGGCCTTGAAAAAGTTTGCTGATTGCGGATACGCCGGTACGTCAGTGCAAGACATCGTGAGCGCCGCGAAAGTGGCTAAGCCGACGCTCTACTATTATTTCAAGAGCAAAGCGGCTCTTTACCAGGCGTTGATTGACTACGCTCACGACGAGCGCGTGCGGTTGATGCGAGAGGCTGCGAGCCGCTGCGAGTCGTTGCCAGAGAAGTTGGTGGAGGTTTTGACGGCGCTCTTCGACTTTTTTAATGAGAACCAGGAGTTGATGCGGATCGCGTTTTCCACGGCCTTTGCCTCGCCGGGAGAGATTCCGTCCGGAATTCAATACTTGGACAAATGCACTCGGAATTTTGAGTTCATGCATTCCCTGGTTAAAGAGGCGCTAGCGGATGGAGTTTTGAATCGTCGGTTCAGCAGCCGCGAATTGACGATGAACATTTACGGGCTACTGAATATTTACGTGATGGGCCAACTGTTTCAACCCCTTCATCCTTTGAATCGCAAGACAGCCGAACAAATCGTAAAATTGTTTCTCGAGGGAGCTGGCGCGAAAAGAACCGCACGATCACCGTTTCGAAAACTGACCCAATGACAAAACTCTCTCCAACATTCATCATGGTCGCCTTGGCCCTCGGACTGGCCCAGGCCGGATGCACCAAAACAATCCCCGGCGGAGCGGTGGAGATGCCGCCTGTTCAAGTCGTCGTGGTCGATGTGAAACGCCAGCGCGTTTCGGAGACGCTTTCACTGGTCGGCACAGTTGCGGCTAACGAGATGGTGGAGATCAAGGCGGAGACTGATGGGATCGTTCAGGAGATTCTTTTCGAGGAAGGAAAGCCCGTTGAGAAAGGGCAATTGCTCCTTCGATTGGAGGAGAGCAAGCTGGCCTCCGCTTTGGCCGAGGCGGATGCAAACTTCAAATTGAGCAAGGCGAACTTTGAGCGAAGCCAGCAACTTTTCAAAGACAAGCTGGTCTCGCAACAGGAATTCGATCAAGCCGCGTCTTACTTTGCGTTGAATCAGGCCACGCTGGAGCTGAAGCAGCGGCAGCTCAAAGATACCCGTATTTATGCGCACTTCAAAGGAGTGACGGGTGCTAGAAGCGTCAGCCCGGGCCAGGTAATTTCCAAGAATACGACCCTGACCTGGCTGGTCGATCACGATCCTGTGAAGGTGGAATTCAACGTCCCGGAGCGCTTCTTGAGCCAGTTGCACATCGGGCAGACGATTAAGGTCGGCGTCGCCACTTATGAAAACAAGAAATTCCAAGGCACGGTTTTCTTTGTTTCTCCTTACGTTGACGAAAGCACCCGGACCTCTTTGGTAAAGGCGCAAACTCCGAACCCTCAAAACGAGTTGAAGCCCGGAATGTTTGCCAGCCTCGACTTAACTTTAACCGTGCGAGAGAACTCCGTCGTTATTCCCGAGGTGGCGCTTAGCCAGGCTCTAGACGGCGACAGAGCGAACGTTTTAATCGTTGATGCATCGCAAACGGTCCAACTCAAGGAGGTGAAGCTCGGCTATCGCCTTCCGGGAGAGGTGGAAGTGTTGAGCGGCTTGGAAGGCGGTGAGAAAGTCATTGTCGAGGGAGTTCAAAAAGTAGGGCAAGGCAGCAAGGTAAAGTTCGCTCCAGCGGAAGCCGCCAAGCCCTATCTGAAAGGCCCGGCGCCAGCCGCCCGAAGCGGCCAGAAGACAGGGGGATGAACTTATGAACCTGCCACGCATCAGCATTCAACGGCCCGTGCTCGCTTCGATGATGAGCCTGGCCCTGGTTTTGTTTGGTCTGATCGGCGTGACGCGCCTGCCAGTCCGCGAACTGCCGGACATCGATCCGCCGATTGTCAGCGTCACCACGGTTTATCCAGGCGCCAACGCTGTTGTTGTTGAGACCGAGGTGACGGAACGGTTGGAAGAGGCGATCAACAATATTCAGGGGATTAAGATGCTCACCAGCCAAAGCCAGGAGCAGGTCAGCCGGATCACGATCGAGTTCGACCTTTCTCGGGACATTAATCTGGCAGCCCAAGATGTGCGGGATCGGGTTTCTCGAGTTCGCGGTCTCCTTCCCGAATCGATCAAAGAGCCAACGGTCGAGAAGCAGGATTCCGATGCCAGCCCCGTGATGTGGATCGGTTTGAACAGCGAGCGTTACAGCCGTCTGGAGCTGACGACACTGGCTGAGAAACAGATCAAAAACCGTTTGCAAACAATCCGCGGAGTCTCCTCCATTTACATCGGCGGGGAGCAGCGCTTTGCGATGAGGCTTTGGTTGGATGCTGAAAAGATGGCGGCGCACCAGGTCACGGTGCTCGATGTAGAGCGGGCGCTGCGCCAGCAAAATGTTGAGCTGCCGAGCGGACGAGTCGAGAACCTCGATCGCGAGATGACGATTCAAACTCTTGGGGAACTCAAGACCAGCCAGGAGTTCAACCGGCTGGTGATTAAGAACGATGGGGTCAAGATCGTTCGGCTTAGGGACATTGGCGAAGCTCGAGATGGTGTTGAAAATGAACGCACGATCGCGCGAACCGATGGCAAGCCTTGCATCTTCCTGGGGGTGGTCAAGCAGTCCAAAGCCAATACCGTCGAGGTCGCCCGTGGCATCCGGCAAGAGGTTGAGAACCTCAAGCCCACGTTGCCGAAGGGTGTGGGCATGGCGGTTAATTTTGATGAGTCGGTCTATGTTGAACATGCCATTAAGGAAGTGTGGATAACCTTGGGGATCGCGTTTCTGCTGGTTGTTCTGGTGGTTTTCTTCTTTCTGCATAACGTCCGCTCGACCCTCATCCCGGCAGTGGTGATCCCGGTGTCGATCGTGGCGACATTCGCACTGATGAACTTGCTCGGGTATTCGATCAACATCCTCACCATGCTGGCGCTCGTTCTCGCGATCGGGATTGTGGTTGATGACGCGATCGTCGTGCTCGAGAACATTCACCGCCACATCGAGGAAGGATTGCCGCCGATGAAGGCCGCGTTCAAAGCGATGGATGAGATTGGCTTTGCTATCATTGCGATTACGGTGTCGCTGGTCGCGGTGTTCCTTCCGCTTGCGTTTCAAAAGAGCTCCACGGGTCAGTTGTTTGTCGAGTTCGCGGTCGCCGTTGCTGGCTCTGTGACGATCTCGGCTTTTGTGGCTCTTTCGCTTTCTCCAATGATGGCAGCGCGCATCCTCAAGCCAGCGCAGAAGAAGGAAGGCAAGATTGTGCTAGCCATCGAGCGGGCGTTGAACTCCGTGAACCAGGCATATCGGAAATCGCTTGAATGGGTTTTGAGTCCTTCTCTGCTGGGTCGAAGTATTCTCCTACTCATCGCAGGCTCAGCAACGCTTGGTGTGATGGGGTGGTTATTCTTTGCTTTGGAAAAGGAATTTCTTCCGGAAGAAGACAAAGGCCGACTGCTCTGTTTTGTCGTGGCGCCGGAAGGAGCCACCGTTGAATACACCGACCGAATGTCGCGCGAGATGGAAGGCATCTTGAAGGAGACGCCCGAAGTGGCGTCATACGGTTCAGTGGTTGCTTTCGGCCGTGGTGGCCCCGGCCTGGCGAACAACGCCATTGTGTTTGTGCGACTCAAGGAAGACCGCAAGAGGAGCGTCCAAGAGATGGTTGGCGGCCCCACGGGACTTCGCGCTCAGTTCTTCAATGACATCGAAGGCGCGATTGCGATTCCGAATATTCCCAAAGCGATTGGGCGCAGCTTCAGCTCTCCTTTCCAACTGGTGATCCAAGCGCAGGATCTGAATGCCTTGGATCTCTACGTGAACCAATTGGCCAACAAATTGCGCCAAGGTGGCTATCTTCTGAACGTCCGTTCCTCCTTCGAGTTCAACAAGCCCGAGTTGCGGCTGACCATTGACCGGAACCGGGCTGCGGCCCTGGGCCTTTCCATAGAAGACATCTCGCACACCATGCAGATTCTTTTTGGTGGGCTCGACCTCAGCCGGATCAAGAAAGACGGAAAGGAATATGAGGTCATCGCGCAGCTTCAGCGTAGTTCGCGATTGACTCCCCGTGATCTCGACCGGCTTTACGTGCGAAACGCCTCGGGAAAATTAATCCAGCTTAGCAGCGTGGTGGGTCGCCAAACCGGCGCCGCGCCGAATACAGTCGAACATTTTAATCGGCTCCGCAGCGCCACGATCTCCGGCTCTCCGATCGGTGTGCCGATGGGAACGGCGATGGAGCGTGTCGAGGAACTATTGAAAACCGACCTGCCACCTGAGTTTCTTTTTGAATGGTACGGTGAATCCCGCGATCTCAAAGAGGCCGGCCAGGATTTGATTTGGGTGATCATCCTTGCGTTGATCATCGTCTATATGGTCCTCGCATCGCAGTTCGAGAGCTTGATTCATCCGTTGACGGTGATGTTCGCGGTTCCTTTGGCGGGCGTTGGCGCTTTAGGGATGCTTTGGTTGCTCCGATTCTTGGGGCAGATCCATGTCATACCCGACATTCCAGCCATGAACATCAACCTATTTAGCCAAATCGGTTTGGTCTTGTTGATCGGACTGGTCACCAAGAATTCCATCCTGCTGGTCGAGTTCGCCAATCAACAGCGCGAACAAGGGGTCAACGCTCGCGACGCCATGATTCAAGCCGGAAGAGTTCGGCTCCGCCCTATTCTGATGACTGCGTTTTCAACGATCGCCGGCATCCTGCCGATCGCGATTGGATTTGGAGCTGGCGCAGAAAGCCGCCGGCCAATGGGCGTCGCCGTAGTGGGCGGCATGCTCACGAGCACTTTCTTGACTCTCATTATTATTCCAGTCGTTTATACGGTGTTCAGTGATCTAGCAGAGAAACTAGGTCGGAAGCCAGTCGCGACCAAAGGGACCGAGCCAACCGGCCTCGAGGAATACGCTGCCAAATGAGATGGCGACGATTTTAGGCAAACGAAGCCTTCAGGTAATCGATGCTCTTGCTGGCGATAACCTCGGGTCCTTCGTCGAAGTTGAAGACCTCGACTGAGATATAGCCGTTGTAGTTCACCTGTTTCAAGGCTGCTGCGATTGGTTTAAAATCCACATCTCCGAAACCGGGTCCCTTCAGATTCTTATCGTTCGCGTGGAAGTAGGCAAAATTGGGAGATGACTCGCGGATGATCTGTGGGATCGGCTTGGCTTCCGACGACATCGCTTTGACGTCCAAAATAATCTTGAAGTGGGGAGTGTGGAGTTGTTGGACGAAACGGATGGCTTCAGCGGCGGTGTTGATAAAATTGGTTTCACTTGGCGCCAGCGGTTCGAAACAAATCGTTATCTCCCGTTGTTCGGCGCGCATCACGGCTTGACGGAAGACGGCGGTCGCCCAGTCCCAAGCTTGCTCCGCAGAGACGCCGTCCATGATATTGCGCTGCTTGGGAGAGCCGACGACGATGATTTTCCCGCCCAAGTCCGCGCAGAAATCCACCAAGTCCGAAAAGTATCGCGAGGTCCGCTCACGCACTGCCGAATCGGGATGAGTGACATACATGCCATCGGCTTGGACCAATACCCAGTGGATGCCCGAGATCGCGATTCCAAAGCGCTGGGCGGTCTCACGGATTTTTTGTCGCTCCGCCGCGGGAATCTCGGTCACGTACTTGGCGATGGTAAAAGGCGCGATTTCCAGAGCGTCATAACCTGCCTTGGCGACATAAGCGATGGTCTCTTCCATTTTCCAACCCTGAAAAATCTCGTTGCAGATGGCGAATTTCATGTGGCTGATTGAGACAGAATTGGCGGAGCTTGCCAATCAAAACGACGTTCTCATCGAGGATCGATCGGTTTTGCTCGCAGCGTCCAACAATCCAGCAATCCAACAATCGGATTGCGATGTTCCATGGATCGGGTGAAACTCGGCGGCTGTGAAGCTGTTCTACACCGGACCTCTCGTGAATGTGGAAATGCTGGTGATGATGCTGGAAAAGCATCAGATCGCCGCAACTCAGGAATTTGAAGATCCAACTCAGCCGGATGATGGCGATCTCAACCGGTTGGCGAAGGTTTTGGTGCCGGAGGTTGATTACGATCGGGCTTACCAACTGTTTTACGCCGCGCGAGAAGATGAACTGTAACGCTGAACATGGGATAACAACAAAATGCAAAACACGATCCTCGCTCGCCGTCGATGTCACGATTCATCACCGGGTCCCAGCCTGGACCGAGGTAATAAATCAGATCGTTGCGCGCACTGCCGTCGTAAAGCGGCAGACTGCCGGGGAGGATCATCAGGTCCTTATTGTTGTCCTGCCACAGACGGTAGATGACCTTGGCCATGAGCTTCAGCACACCGCGCGTGCGTTGGAATCCATCAATGGTCGTCCACTGCTCATACAGTTGGGCAAAGACCTCCGGATGGATGGGGTAGCTTCGCATCATGCCGTCGAAGTAACGGGCCTCCTGCGTTTCCTGCGGCATCTTCGCGCCCTCTGCCACGTAGGCGTCGGCAAATGCACGGCACACTTGGTCCCGCGCCTTGGGATCGCGGATTTGTTCGAACAACCGCCGCCGGACAATCTCAAATGCTTCCTCGGGAGCCACGGTTTTCCAGAGTGCCTGCACCCGGTTGAAGACTGCTTCCAGCGCCTTCAATGCCGCCACGCCGCGCGGTCCATCGGCCTGACTATCGGATTCCGGCAGGGAAGCCAGCACGACTGCATTCGGCACAAGTTTCGCCGCTTCCGTCAGCGATTGGACAAACGAAAGGTTGCTGTCGTAAGTGCCGCCGCTCTGCGGCTGGCTTTCCACGAACTGTCTGATGTGCCTTCGGGAACAGCTTGGAGTGCTTGGTTGGCTGTTCGAGGTGCAAAACGAATCTCAGCTTCAGTTTCTGAAGCGATGTTTTTGCCCATTGCCTATCCAAATGTGCAGCGTTCGCTTTTGCCGCCCCCAAGCCCGCTAAGGTATCATGAGCCTTGATGGCCATTTCATCCCAGACGTGGATGGTTTTCGTGCGCGGATGTTGCCGATAGTCCTTCACTTCGATCAGCCAAAGTGGCTCTTCATCTGGGTGGTGGGCTAGGAAATCAACTGCTTTGCTTCCACAGCAGGCGTCCTTGAACTGATTGTCGTAAAAGGCCCAACTGTCATATTGCGTGGCTTCCCATTTAGCGGGGAAATCGAACCTTAGTTTTCCTTCGGTAAGTGATGGCATGGCGGCATGCGGATGGAAGGTCCATGTAGCGCTCAGACTGGAGTAGGTCTTCATCCAGTGCGGCGATCTCTCCGACGTCGTCCATCGTCGGGCCTTGTTCGACCGAGACGCCCTCGCCACTGTCATGCAGGCCGAAGCAGCGAGTCTCCAACTGCTTGAACTCCGTTTGTTGAAGGATGAACAACTCACGCATCAGGAACAGGCTGTGTGAAGCCACAAAGACTTGGATGCCCTGTGCTGCTAGCTCCAGTATGGTTCGGGCCACCAGTTTCACCAACTTGGGATTGAGGTTTGCCTCAGGCTCATCCCAATAGAGCGTCCCCTTGTCCAACAATGAGCCAGTCGCTATCAACCGGGCCAGCATCGCTAGTTTTCTCATCCCTTCGCCGACAAGGTGCATCTCTATCTCTCCAGCTTTTGACTTAAGGTAAAACTTCTCGCCATCCAGCACAATTTGTCCGCCCATGACGCTCTCCAAAGGCTCCAAAAGTTGCCTGACTTTTTTCTCGCGAGCGCCCTTCGCCAAGGGCGCTCCCAACAAAATCGCAAGATCCCGCCAGGTCTCTTTAAACGGAATGTGAGCTGTTTCGTAGAGCGAAACAAAACCAGGGTAAATGCTCAGCATCTCCCGAGTTGGAAGATAAATGGGCACCTTGTCACACCAAGCGGACGGCGTGGCTTCCATGGCTACTTCCGATTGGCTCGTGCTGTTGAGGGAGAATGCCAAATCCAGCTTCTTTTCATCAAAATGGCAGGCTACTTCAGCACGGCTGCGGGCTGCCTATCTCCGAGCCAGACGACCCAGTTCATCCGGGCGGAAAGCGCCGCGCAGTTTCGTGGCTA
>CAMAWP010000220.1 GCA_945861765.1 Akkermansia muciniphila
CCAATCCAAGCGGCCGAAATGGGCCAGGCATTTTCCACCGCCGGTTCCAACAGTGAAGAATGGAATGGCAAAACCTGGCTTCCATCCGAACTCGTCCCTTCCGGAAAAAGTCCCACGACCACGCCCTGTTGGACGATCGACTTAAAAACAGCACCGAGCCCCATGACCTCCGCTTTGCGTTCGCGCCGGATGAACACAGTCCCGGCGCAACGCGCCAGCCAGCCAATCACCGGCCAGCGGCGCACTTCCGCTTTTGACACAAACACGATGGGTTGCGCGGCGCTCAACACGACAATGTCGAGGTAACTCAAATGATTGCTGACGAGCAGGCCCTTGGCGGACGGCGCGCCTTCGCAACGGACGCGGACGTTCAAAACGCGCAAGAATTGGCGAGCCCAGCGTTGCGACCAAGCGGCCCGAACGGGGCAGCTCGCGGCGGCTTTCCTCGGACTCACGCTCCAGGCAAAATCAATTAAAGCCGCCAACGCAGTAACGCCAAAGCCGATCAGACGCCCGATGACCCGCAAAGGATGTTGCATCATTATCGTTTGGTTTAGTCCCGTGAGACATGCCACGCTGCGGCCTAGCTTGTTTCAAATGCAATTAGCTAAGAAACCGCTCGACGGTCGCGGCTGGCAGCGCCTCCAAATCGAGGTGCGTCAGAAAGTCGATGGTTTTGAACTCGCGATCAATCGCGGGCGGACCACAGATTTTCGCGCCTAGAGAAAGATATGCGGCCAGCAATTTGGGGATTTTGGGTGTTTCCTCCAGTAACTGATGCAATGGGCAGGCCACCGCCGGCCAAGGTCGAGACTGCCATTCCAGACCAGCCAGGTGATGCCGTTGCATTCCGGCGAATAAGGTCGCTCCCGCCACTGGGTCCTGCGAGGTCACGGAACTGCACCCAATCAAATAGCGCCCACCGCGTTCTCGAGCGTACGAGGCGATGCCTTTCCAGAGCAGGCTTAACACTTTCAAATTGCGGTGCTGGATGTGAACGCAGGCTCGCCCGAGTTCGACAATCTGGCCGCGCCTCGATTCAAAGGGCGCCAGGTCAAACTCCTGAGCGCTGTAGTATCCCCTATGAGTTCCCGCTTTCTGACCAGTCTGTAAACGATAGGTCCCCACGATTTCCCGAGTCTGTCGTTCTTCGACCAGCAAATGATCGCAAACATCATCGAAGGGATCGGCATCGAGACCCGTGGCAAAGGATTGTTCCAATCCTTCGTTGAGTTCCAGATTGAACACACAAAATCGCAGCGTTTGCGCCGCGCGGAGATCTTCGAGACAGTTGGCCAATCGAAGTGTGTAGCGATCCGAGGAGGAGCGGCGTGATAGGACTCGATCACCCACGGTTTGCTGGGTGGGCGGATGGGCGTTGGTCAAGAGCATAGGTTCTATGGAGACATTGTTCCCAGGCGGCACATTTTCGTTTCCGAGTTGAGTTAGTCATGCGCCTGTCTCGTCTGGTTGGCTTATGCCCGGTGGAAGCCGTCGGCTCAACCAACGATTCGGTGACAGACGTGAAAAAGCGGTGACGACTATCGCGAACACGCAGCAAAGGCGTGCCAGCCCAGCCGTTTGCCCGGTCCAGAGACGCTGCCAGACTCAAATGTTACCCGACTGTAACAAGGCAGCCGTTGAGCAGCAGAACAGGTGTGCTACATCTATTGCCATGCAGACGAAAGTTTTGGTGGTGGAAGATGATGCGGATATTCTGGAATTGATTTCATTCAAGTTGAAGGAGGCGGGCTATGCGGTGGCGACGGCCACGGACGGGTTGCAAGCTGTCAACCAGGCTCGTTCGACGTCGCCGGATTTGATTCTGCTGGATCTGATGCTGCCTGAGTTCGACGGTTTTACGGTGTGCGAAATTCTCCGCCGCGATTCCGCCACCGCAGCGGTGCCGATCATCATGCTCTCGGGTTGGGGCAGCGAGTCCTCTCGAATTATCGGGTTGGAGTCGGGGGCCGATGACTATGTGACCAAGCCGTTCAGCCCGCAGGAACTACTCTTGCGAGTCAAGAGATTGCTCCGCCGGGAGCAGAACAAACCGGAGGCGGAAATCACCGGCTCGGGCTCGACCGGTTGAAGCTCGCGCGGGATGGCTGATTTAGTCGCTTGGAAGAATGCCCAAGCCTTCCATAGGCCATGCAAATCAACCAGGCTCAACACGGCTTCTTGACCTCCGAGAGAACCGCTGTCGCTTGGTCGGAAAAAGAACGGTCGCATGAACGCACCGGACATCGAATCAGCGCTAGGGAAGTCGCGAAACGCGTGACAAAGCGCTCAAGTGAAAGCCAAAGAAACGGCAACGAAGGCCAAAGTGGCGCGGAAAACAGCCCGTTTGGCCACGATAGTTTTCAAGCAGAAAAAAATTCATCAAGCAAGCGAAGAAAAGGGCCATTAGTCATCTCTGACCACTTTTCAAGTTGAGGGAGGGGAGGCGGCGGGCGAGTTTGCCGCAGCTTCGTTCAACCAGGGAACGCAAATAACCCGGAGTGAAGCGTCATCATAACCCCAGACCAATCCGGCGCCACGACCGCTTCACTCCGGGTTATCTACATTCCTTCTTTTGTTAGGCCGTCAGATCCTATCAATCCAAAACTCTGGACGCCGATGTCCGTGGGCTATCGCAACTACCCAGATCGTGTCCTCTCGTATGACGTAGGCAACATAGTGAGGGAACGCCCGGAGGTTCACTCGACGATAACCCTTTCGTCGCAGGCGAGGTTGTTCGGGAAATCGAGTGATCCAATCCACCACTGCCGCAACCTCGTCCCGAAACCGCACCCCAAGACCGGGCTCCCGAGATTCATAGTAGTCCACGGACTCGACGAACTCGTGGTCTGCCTCCTCAAGTGTGATCAGCGTCATCTGCCTAGACGCTGGTCGATATCTCGAAGGACGTCAGCAAAGGGTCGCCCCTTGGCAAGGCCAGCATCAATCTTCTGGATGCGGCGTTCGATCTCCTGCTCCCATGCAGCTTCGGCACCAACGTCTCCTGACGCCTCAGCCTTCTCCAAGAGCGTTCGAGCCAGTTTCAACTGCTCGCTCTGAGGTAAGGTCAGCGCCTCGTCAGCAATCTCGACAAAACTGCGATTCATGGCTGTCAACCTAGCAGTGACACACGTGTTGTCGAGGCGCTTCTGACGGCTAACGACCCAATATAGGCTCACCGACCGCCGCCCGGACAGTGACGTGATAATGCCGCCACCTATCAAATAACCCGGCGCTCAGGCCGAAGCCGAGAGGGGGGTGGCGGTTCGCGTGGAGCGTTCTGTTAGGCCGTACTACGGAATCATGAGATGCGTCTGTGTCATGTCCTGCCCGAAAGTGTAGATCGCGGGGCAATGTCGTCGAATCAGATCTGCACTCTCGGCGACCGAACAGTTTCCTAGGCGAAGCCACACAAACTGCGGTGGCGCGCCGTGGAGTAGATTGCGCTGCTGAAAGTCGGAATCCTTGGAAACGATCGTGTAACCGTGCGTCTTCGCGTACTGCCAAATGATAGTGTCGTCTGAATCTCGAAGACCAACCTCTCGGACATGAACGCTATCAGGAAACAGGTCAGACAAGAGATGAGGAAGCCGAGGCGACAGGTTCTGGTCAAACAAGAGCCTCATGCGGGCAGTGCCGACAACCTCCGCTCACGGTCAGCGGCAAACGCCAGGCACGCTCGAATGTCGGTCTCGGTAAGGTCAGGGAAGTCAGCCAGAATCTCTTCGTGAGTCATACCGGATGCCAGATACTCAAGAACATCGGTCACGGTCATTCGTGTGCCACGAATGCACGGCTTGCCACTACGTTTGCCCGGTTCGATGGTGATGATGTCTCGGTAATCCATACGGGTGAAGAGTATCGTTAAGAGGCTGTTTGGGCAAGCACTGCTCGGAACGCTCTCAACACGGCCAACGACCAAGAGGTGAAGCACGACGCCCGACCGACAACGTTGAAATGCAACCGAATCAGAAGCGACGGCGCGCTGGGTGCGCCCGCAGCCAGCGTGACGGAGCGACCACTGCCCGAGGGATTGGCAAACACGGTGCAGGGTGGCTGTTCACTCGACTTCATGGCGTGGCTCTGCTGTCATCATCGGGCTGGATGAATGCCTACCCGCGGCACTCTGCGATGTAGAAGTCCGATCGTGGTCCATCGGACGGGAAATGCCGGGCCTCAATATAGTCTCCCGTCTTACTATCAATCCAGATTTCGACTCTCGATGCGCCATTCTCGGACTTGAACTCTACGATGGCTGCCTCGCGAGTCTTGCAGTACTTCAACGCATCCAGCAGGTCCGGCAGGCCAGGCGTTGCAGCCAGACGAGACGCGTGCGCTCGGGCGACGGAAACAATTTCCTCTGGTGTCATACTCTCGACTCTCGCCAACGACCCGAGTGAGCGACCGCCGCCGACCGCCCCCTCAAGCCTTGTCTGATAATGTTCATAACTCCCGCCGTGTTAAAAGCAAGACGCCCAGCGCCGGTTCGCTCGACTCGTTGGTTCGGATTCACTCATCCATGTCCTTGAGCGCTTCATCAAGCGACCGCGTCGGCTCGGCACCAGCCGAGGCTTTCTCCTCACGGAGCATCCTGAGATCATGGTAATCCTCCAGTTCCTCCTCGAGACGAAGAAACTCTTCGTACGGAAGAATCACGAACTCTTTCCGTCCGTCTTTCTCGATAATCTGCGGATGAATACTCATAAAATCTCTCAGCGGTACGCTTCTCTTCGATGCCGGATACGATAGACGATAACTCGGTCCTCTGCGATCTCGAAAAGCACTCTCCAGTCCCCGGCACGCATCCGATATTCCGGAAAACGGTTACTCAACCGTTTCACGTCTCCTCGGAGGCCGTCCTCAAGCCAACGTAAACGCTCAACCACTCGGCTTGCAAGGCGTCTTTTGGACCACTTTATTCTTGCGTTTGCGTTTTTCCAGAACAACGTGCGACGTATTGGAGGTGCGTATTGAAACCAGCAAAGACGTCAGTCGGTCCATTTGAACTTTATCTGGCGAACCCCAAGGCCAAGCTCCTGGATCAGGTCCAGGAAGTGATCCGATTCAAGCATTATTCGATCCGCACCGAGCAGGCCTGCGTCCAGTGGATCAAGTCCTACACTTTCTTTCATCAGAAGAAACATCCCCGCGACATGGAGGCGGAGGAGATTCAGACGTTCCTGACGCACCTGGCCGCCTCGACCCAAAACCAGGCGCTCAACGCCCTGGTTTTCCTCTATCGCCAGGTGTTGCGGTTGCCCGCCGGAGATTTCAGCGAATTTGAGCGAGCCTGCCGTCCAGTTCGCCTTCCCGTCGTGCTGAGCGCCGAAGAAATCCGACGCCTTTTGGCCGCCGTCAAACCGGGCACGCTTTCACTGATGGCGCGAATGCTCCATGGCACGGGAACGGGGTTTTCTGGAGCGCTTCAAACTCCGGGGGCTTGGCGTGGGGCGGAGGCGGCGAGATGAGGGTGCTCACTTTGCCTTTCTCGATGATGCTCTTCTCTTGCACGGTCTCGACACACGGCGGTAGATTCCTGTCATGTCGCATGCGGATTACGTCCATCTCCATTTACACACTGAGTTTTCTCTGCTCGATGGGGCTTGCCGCCTGGACCGGCTGATGGAGAAAGCGCATGAGCTCAAATTCCCCGCCCTGGCAATCACGGACCATGGGAATATGTATGGGGCAATTGACTTTTACCAAGCAGCCCGCGCCAAAGGCATTAAGCCGATTATCGGCTGCGAAGTCTATGTCGCACCGGGAAGCCGTTTCGAGAAAAAGACGACGAGCGGTGGCAAAGACGCCTATCACCACTTGCTGCTCCTGGCGAAGGATGAGACGGGTTACAAAAACCTGATCAAGCTGGCGACCTCGGCGCAACTCGAAGGCTACTACTACAAGCCGCGCATCGACAAAGAAATTCTCGCCCAACACAAGGAAGGATTGATCGCCCTTTCCGGCTGCCTTGCGAGCGAGATTCCCGAGCTCATTCAAAAGGATCGATTCCCCGAAGCTCGTCAGACGATCGACTGGTTCAAGCAAACGTTGGGCGCGGAGAATTTCTACCTCGAACTGCAATATCACGGCATCCTTGAACAAGCCAAAGTGAACCGTCAATTGATTCCTTGGGCGAAGGAGTTCGGCTTGAAACTCGTCGCCACAAATGACGTTCACTACATCGAAAAGAGTCATTCACATGCCCATGATTGCCTCATCTGCATCGGAACTCAGAGCACCCTGAGCGACACGAAGCGGATGCGTTATGTCCAGGAGCAATTCTATCTGCGCTCTGCCGACGAGATGAAAGCTCTCTTCAGCGAGACGCCCGAGGCGGTGCTCAATACCCGCGAGATCGCCGAGCAGTGCAACTTGGAAATCCAATTCGACCAACTGCACTTCCCTGTGTTCACCCCGCCGGAACATTTCACGCGCGAAGGATACTTGCGAAAGCTCCTCGTTGAAGGCTTGTTCCGGCGTTATGGAATCCATGCTCGAGCCGAGGGAGCGGAGTTTATCCTCGAGGCGATCGACGATCCACGGCGGTTGCCGACCTATTCGTCATCCATCGCTGCGGAGGTGAGTTCGCCCTCCAGTCTCCCATCCGAGACTCCAGCCGACGCGCCGACTCACGGCGTAAGCTCCAGTCTAGATGATCCCGCCGTCGCCGCTGCGGTGAAAGTGGTCATTGATCGCTTGCAATTGGAGCTCAAAACCATCGAGAAAACGGGTTTCATCAGCTACTTCCTGATTGTCGGTGATTTTGTGCGGTACGGCCGAAGCAAAGGAATTTCCTGCGTCGCGCGCGGTTCAGCCGCCGGTTCCATCGTCACGTACCTTCTCGAGATATCAAACGTGGACCCCATTCGCTATGGACTTCTCTTCGAACGATTCCTCAATCCCGAACGAGTCAATCCGCCGGATATCGACATTGACTTTGCCGACGACCGCCGGGCCGATGTGATCGAATATGTTCGCGCAAAATATGGCCGTGATTCGGTCGCCCAAATTATCACGTTTGGCACGATGGGCGCGAAGTCGGTCGTCCGCGATGTCGGGCGGGTAATGGGCCTCAGCTACGGTGAATGCGATCGCCTGGCCAAAATGATTCCCAATGAGCTGAAGATGGATCTGGCTAAAGCGCTCAAGCAATCGCCCGAATTCAAGACGGCGTACGAGACTGAGGAAGCAACGCGCGAACTGGTGGACACCGCATTCGTTCTGGAAGATTTGACACGGAACGCTTCGGTGCATGCCGCGGGCGTTGTCATTGGAGATCAGCCTTTGGTGAATCTGCTCCCTCTCAAACAAGACGAGGACGGCACGATTGTCACACAGTACGCCATGAATCCGGTCGGCGATTTGGGCCTGCTGAAGATGGATTTTCTGGGGCTGAAGACGCTTACCGTCATTCGCAATACCTGTGAGTTGATCAAGCTGACCAAGGGGGTCGATGTGCCCATTGACAACTTGCCGCTCGACGATCCGAAGACGTACGTGTTGCTAAACAAGGCGTTGACCACGGGTATTTTCCAATTGGAATCCAGCGGGATGCGTGATCTCTGCCGGAAATTTCAAATCAGTTCCATTGAGCATATCACCGCGCTGATCGCGCTCTATCGTCCCGGCCCGATGGAACTTATTCCCGAGTTTATCAAACGCCGCCATGGCGAGGTGAGAATCGAATACGAGCATCCGTTGCTCGAACCGATTTGCCGCGAGACCTATGGCATCATGGTCTATCAGGAGCAGGTGATGCAGGCGGCTCAAGCACTCGCCGGCTATACGCTGGGGTCGGCTGATTTGCTCCGTCGGGCCATGGGCAAAAAGAAGGTCGAGGAAATGCAGAAGCAGCGCGACACTTTTGTGAAAGGTTGCGCGAAGACCAACCACATCCCAGCGGCTAAAGCAAACCAGGTCTTTGATCTACTGGAGAAATTTGCTGGGTACGGCTTCAACAAATCCCACGCAGCGGCGTATGCGATTGTGGCTTACCAAACCGCTTACCTGAAGTCCAATTACCCGGTCGAATTCCTCAGCGCAATGATGACGAACGATATGGGTGACAAAGCCAAATTGAGCATTCTGATCAGTGAAGCCAGGACGTTCGGAGTCGAAGTCTTGCCGCCAGATGTCAATGAAAGCCAAGTTGCCTTTGCTCCCGCCCGGGACGGAACGGTGATTCGGTTTGGTCTGGCTGCGATCAAAGGCGTCGGCGAGGTCGCGGTCGAAAGTATATTAAAGGCCCGAAACGAAGGTGGGAAATTCAAATCATTGGCTGAGCTTTGTGAGCGGGTGGATGGTCGCACCGTGAGCCGGAAAATTCTGGAAGGGCTGATTAAAAGTGGCGCCTGCGACCCGTTGGGCGATACGCGGGCCACTATGTTTGCGCGGATCGACCCCGTCTTGGCCCGCGCGGCTACCGTTGTCCAGGATCGCCAGCGCGGTCAGGGTTCATTGTTCGGAATGTTGCAGGAGAAGGCCGGGTCCGAACCCGTGAACAGCCATCAGTTGCCAGAATGGCCTCAGAGTGATTTGCTCGCGCACGAGAAGGAACTTCTTGGATTTTATGTCACCGGCCATCCGCTGACACCTTACGCCTCAATTTTGGAGCAATATGCGCTGGTGAACGCAGCTTCGGCTGCCCAATTGCCCGGACGGACGCTGACTCGGCTTGGTGGGCTGATCACTGAAGTGCAGCAAGGCATCTCCAAAAAGAGCAACAAGCCTTACGCCATGGTCACGTTGGAGGATTTATCCGGAACGGTGCAGATGCTCTGCATGAACGAGAATTATGATAAGTACCGCGAATTGCTCGTGCTGAACAATGCCGTTCTTGTGATCGGTGAAATTAATAACGGCGAGGATAAACCGAAAATCTTTCCACAGGAAATCATGCTGTTGGATGAAGCGCCAGCCCGCTTTACCAAGCAGGTTCATTTTCGATTGCACACCGCCCATCTGACATCAAAGCGCTTAAAGGCAGTCCAGGAGCTTGTGGTCGCTCACCGCGGCAAGTGTCCTCTCTTTCTCTGTTTGATGCATCCAACTGGCGAAGCAGTGTTTATCGAAACTCACGAAAGTTTTTCCGTCACGCCTTCGCGGCTTCTCGAGCAGGCAGCCGACGACTTGTTGGGCGACGATGCCTACTACACCAAAGTGGACAACTCGCTCCCCGAGCGGCAGGCGCGTCGATGGGAACGCAAATCAGAAAACGACGAATGAGCGGTCTGATCGCGCGCGCTCCGATACGGATTTCCGCCGCTGTTCCGTCCGGCAGTTCTCATCTTGGCTTCAGACCATCTGAAGTCCGAACTTCCAGTGTTGCGGTACGGAGTCCCGGCTTCAGCCGGAGGGGCGTCGGCAAGTCCACAGGCGTTGGATTCTCCCACGCGCCGCCGCCTGAAGGCGGGACTACATGCGTGCCGAAATGAGAACACGCCGAACTTTGTGCGCGCACAAAGTTCGAGGTGTTCTCATTTTGGCCCGCATGTAGTCCCGGCTTTAGCCGGTCGCCCCCGTGAAAACCGGCTAAAGCCGGGACTACATACGACGAGCAGACAGTGTCCTGGGCCAAAATGGGAATTGCTGGCGCTTGCGATTGTGCAATTGAATTCTTCCAAGCATTCCGGAAGAATTAGCCCCGTAATGCCGATTCCAAGCATCCTAGCCGAACTACCGAAACACACGCGTGAAGCCGTCCGCTTCTACTGGAAGACACGGTTGAGCCAGTCCAGGAAGCAGCGCGCGGCTGGTGGCTCTGACCAGGGCTCGCGCAGTGCAGTCACGGGCGGCGCGCAGATGGACGGGTTCATTGCCCTGCTGACCAAGCTGGTGGTCGAAGCTGGCATTGATCCCGCGAACATCTACCACAAGAACTCGCTGGAATTGCCCGGCTTCTTCCGGCCCAACAAGAAGTGGGACTTCATCATTGTGGTGAAAGGCCAGCTTGTCGCCGCGCTCGAGGCCAAATCCCAGGTCGGTCCTTCATTCGGCAACAATTTCAACAATCGTACCGAGGAAGCGATGGGCAGCGCGCTCGATTTGTGGACCGCCTTCCGCGAAAACGCCTTCGGATCCACCGTGCGCCCTTGGATTGGCTACATGTTCCTGCTGGAGGACTGCCCGAGATCAACGACCCCAGTCGGCGTCAAGGAACCGCACTTCAAAGTTTTCCCTGAGTTCCGCGACTCGTCGTACGCCAAACGCTACGAGCTCTTCTGCCGCCGCCTCGTCCGCGAGCGACACTACGACTGCTCGGCCTTCCTTATGTCGAATCCCGAGAAAGGATTGAGAGGGGACTATTCAGAACCCGCCCCAGACCTTACCTTTCACTCCTTCGCGAACTCGCTCTTCGGGTTCGTGGAAACATTTTTGCGCGGTCAAACGAAACCATGAAATTTGCCGGTGCCGAACAGCATTTAATCGACGCCATCCCGACCCTGCACCGTCTCGTGCAGGGCGACGCGCGCGACCTTTCCTTCATCCCCGACGAATCCATCCACCTCGTCGTCACCTCGCCGCCGTACTGGACGCTCAAGCGCTACAACGATTCCGAAGGGCAGATGGGCCACATCAAGGAATACGACCGGTTCCTGGCCGAACTGGAACGTGTCTGGAGCGAAGTGCTCCGCATTTTGGTGCCCGGCGGACGCCTCGTGTGTGTCGTGGGCGATGTCTGCCTGTCCCGGCGCGACAACAACGGACGCCATACCGTGGTGCCGCTCCACGCGGACATCTGCGTGCAATGCCGCAAGCTCGGCTTCGACAACCTGAATCCGATCATCTGGCACAAGATTTCCAACGCCAGCTACGAAGTGAGCAACGGCTCGAAATTCCTCGGCAAACCCTACGAACCAAACGCCATCATCAAGAACGATATTGAATTCATCCTCATGCAGCGCAAGCCGGGCGGCTACCGCAAGCCCACCGAGGAACAGCGCCGACTGAGCATGATTCCCAAGGAGAAGTTCGACAAATGGTTCCAGCAGTTCTGGACCATCACCGGCGCCTCGACCAAGGAACATCCCGCGCCCTATCCGCTCGAACTCGCCGCGCGCCTTGTGCAGATGTTCTCGTTCACCGGCGACACTGTGCTCGATCCCTTCTGCGGCACCGCCACAACCATGGTCGCCGCGCTCAAGCACGGGCGAAACAGCATTGGAGTGGAACTCGACACCGACTACTGCAAGAATGCGGCCTCCCGTCTGATGAACGAAAACTCCTCACTCTTCGGCCGTGCGCAGTTTCAAATTGACCTGAAACCGCACGCGGCGATCGAAGCAGTTGCGCCGTTCCAGGAAACTGCGCCTGCTTACAAGGCGCAAGCTCGCCGGAAATCAGCCCGGATTCGTTCGTAACCTGCGAGGTGGCCCAACAGTTTAGCCATTTCCCAGGAGTGTTTGTGGATGATTGCGGTTCAAGGAATGAACTGCCGAGCATCAAGGAATACTAGCCCTCAAACGCCGACATTTGGTTCGAGGCGCACCGCGCCTTACATTGAGGATGAACGAAATCACCGGTTTTCGTCATTGAGTTTCTCATTCAGATTGACAGAAGTCGCTGTAGTGAACAAATGTTCACTATGGCCGAATTAACCAGTCGTCAGCGTGAAGTCTTGGAATTGATACAGGCACACCAGC
>CAMAWP010000221.1 GCA_945861765.1 Akkermansia muciniphila
GGCAATTCTTCCAATGAACTTGGTTCCCCGCTGTTTTCAGTGGAATAGTTCCTCAGCGGATGAAGACCATTTTTCCATCTCGCCGAGATGACGGGAGTTTGGACCTATTGGCTACCTTCGTCTCCCGGAGGGAGATTCGAGAATAGCCCGGCAGTTCACTGCTGGGTTCGAATGAGCCATCGCATAAGTCCCGCGGGGACGGCCGAATCCCCCAATGTCCTACGTCAGCTCCTACTGTCTGTTCAGGACAAAGGATCGCCCGAGAATGGCTCAACCGTCCCTTCGGGACTTTGGGTATTGGCTTCGCAATCCCACCCTTGAAAGGGTGGACTATTCTCAAATCTCCCTCCGGGAGATAGGTGTGGGCTATTCTCGAATCTCCCCTCCGGGAGATGTCGGTCGGAAATAGCTCATCGGATACAACAGCACACGGCCGGAAAATGTCCAATCTCTACAAACTCTACGCACCTCTCGGGAGTGAGTTCTTCTGTCCGGGCACGGAAATGATTCCACTCAAAACAACGGGGAACCCGCAAAGTCTGCGTTGCTAATTGCAGGGCATTGGTTTAATCCAATCAACCAACACACTTGTCACCATGGCAACTATCGCACTCCTCGGCACGATGGATAGCAAAGGCGAAGAATACGCCTTTGTCGCTGAACAAATCCAGCGACGCGGCCACCAGACTCTTGTCATCGATGTAGGAAGTCTCCACGAGCCAAAGCTCGAACCTCAGATTACGAGGGAAGAGGTCGCGGGCGCGGCTGGGTATGATTTTTCCGTGTTAAAAGCCCAACGGGACAGAGGAGAATCCGTCAAGGCAATGTCCTTGGGCGCCCCCGTCATTCTAGCGCGGTTGGCGCGTGAGAAGAAAATCGATGGTGTTATTTCGCTCGGCGGCGGTGGCGGAACTGCAATAGGGACTGCGGCGATGCGGAACTTGCCCATTGGTTTTCCGAAGCTCATGGTCTCCACGCTCGCCAGCGGCAACACAGCGCAATACGTCGGGGTAAAAGACATCATGATGTTTCCGAGCATTGTCGATATCGCAGGTCTGAATCGAATCTCCCGACAGATTTTGACGTGCGCCGTCGGAGCGATTTGTGGAATGGTCGAGGCTTTAGCTTTCGCTTCCGGTCATCCGGACACTCGATGCGCTGGAGGAGAGGCAGTAGCTGACAAGCCGATCATCGTGGCCAGCATGTTCGGTAACACAACAGATTGCGTTCAACACGCCAGGCAAGTTCTGGAGAGGGCCGGATATGAAGTGCTCGTCTTCCACGCGACCGGTTCCGGGGGAAGGACAATGGAATCGTTGATCGAGTCCGGAATGGTCGCCGGTGTCCTGGACGTGACGACCACGGAATGGGCTGACGAATTGGTGGGCGGCTTTCTCGGGGCTGGCCCTGGTCGGTTGGACGCAGCTGCCAAGCATGGTGTGCCGGCGATTGTCACTCCGGGTTGTTTGGACATGGTCAATTTTTACGCGCCAGAAACGGTGCCGGCAAAGTTTCAAGGGCGAACATTCTACCAGCACAACCCACAAACAACGTTGATGCGCACGACTCCCGAAGAATGCGCGCTGCTTGGAAAACTTATCGCCGAGAAGCTGAACCGATCGACAGGGCCAGTCAGCGTCTTGATTCCCTTGAGAGCAATCAGCGTTATCAGCGCCTCCGGCGAGAAATTCCATGACCCGACGGCGGATGAAGCATTGTTCGATGCGCTGAAAAAGAACCTCCGCCACGACATCGAAGTAATTGAATTGGATTGCGCGATCAATGATCGGTCATTTGCGGAAGCCTGTGCGGAGACGCTGCTGAAGAACATCGAGCTCCGAAAGCGACAATCCGGCTGATGCTCGGCTAAGAGCCTGTTTTAAAAATCGTAGCAGCCGAGGTAACGAGGCTCTGATCTGACGGAAGGGCGCGAAAGGTTCGAGAAATTTGAGCCTCGTTACCTCGGCTGCTACGAATGAATTGGATTTCTAAACAGGCGCTAAGTTGTTTTTGCCTCGCGGGCGATGATTTCTTGCATCGCCAACACGTCGAGTTTGTCCTTGTCCCGCCACGAACCTTGCTTGAGATAAATGAGGTCCTGCGGAGAAATGTAGGGGATGCGCACGCCGCTCGTTTCCAAATAGCGCAGTCGAGGCCGGAAGTCGTCGAGTGACTTGCCACGCATACGGGTAAAGATATCGAGGTCGAAATCTTCCATGACGCGGATCGAGCCTTCTTGCGGGACGAAATCTTCCTCTTTTAATTCCCGCGCCCAGCCTTCGCCCCAACCTTCCAAGCATTTTAGAACTCGGCGGATGTTATCCGGCGCTTCCGCGACGATGATGTCGGCGTCGTCAGTCGCACGTACATAGCCGTTCAAGGAGATTGCGATGCCGCCCACGACGGCGAAGTCAACCTCGCTTCGTACGAGTTCGGCCAACAGCTTTTCGAACTGGAAAAAGTTCTCCGGTGTGGAGTGCATCCTTGGCAAATTTATAGATGAACCTGTTCAACTGCTCCAGCCGACTAAGCCGATTGCTGCTGGCGGGGCGGCGACCCACGACTCTGAGAAGGGGTGGCTCCGCAGGTTCGAGTAGCACTTTCATCGAAATAAGTTAAATCTTTGCCCGTTTAGGGTCAATCGAACACTCTATTTTCCGAACTTGACCGCCTTCACCGCTTCCTTCCGCAGCGGAATTTTTTTGAACTTTCGCGTGAGTTGGGTCAATGAGTCTTCGACCGCCAACCGCTCTAAGCTCGACGCGCCGACGAACCCAACCGCATCGGTCCGTGCGTTGATATACTCCGCGTCTTCGGGTGTCGCAATGGGGCCGCCATGGGAGAGGAACAGGATATCTTTGCGGACCCGCCGTCCAGCGTCGATGATGCCTTGGACGCGTTTGACTGATTCATCAAGCGTGATCGTGGCCTTGGTGACGCCGACCGTGCCGCCGATCGTCGTGCCGACGTGGGCAATGATCGCGTCCGCGCCAGCCTCCGCCATCGCCATCGCCTCCGAGGGCGTGGCGACATACACAATCGTGAACAGATCCATCTTCCGCGCCAGCCTGACCATTTCGAACTCCTTCTTCACGCTCATGCCGGTTTCTTCAAGAATTTCCCGGAACATGCCGTCCACGATGCAGTGCGTCGGAAAGTTGTTCACGCCGGAAAAGCCCATGTCCTTAACCTTCAGCAGCCAGTGCCACATACGGCGCCGAGGGTCGGTTGCATGTACGCCGCAAATGACAGGTATCTCTTCAACGATCGGCAATACCTCATATTCACCAATCTCCATCGCGACCGCATTGGCATCGCCGTAAGCCATCAGCCCGGCCGTGGACCCATGGCCGGCCATTCGAAACCGTCCCGAGTTATAAATGATGATCAAGTCGCCACCGCCGCGTTCGATAAACTTGGCGCTGATGCCCGTCCCAGCTCCAGCTGCGATGATGGCTTGCCCTTTGGCCAGGGTGGCACGCAGCCGTTCGATGACTTCTTTGCGAGTGTAGGGGTTGCCCTTACCGGTCCAGGGATTTGGCATAGATAAAATGGATTGTTACAGGTTTCTTGACGCTTGCTTTGACCGTTGGGACACGATTCGCCGATGCATCGAGGCGTCCAAAGGGAGCAAATCACTTCCCAAAAATCGGGCAGACATTGCTCTGTTTCACGAAGAAATGCAACTCCGCACTGGTCTAATGTTCGAGGTTGACCCGAAACCAAACACGAGTAATCTCACACAATCGCCTCACAACGTGTGATCAAACATAAATGTTTAATGTTTAATCTTTTTTATGGAACAGAATAAAAGCCTACCAATGGCCGGCGGTGATACGCGCCGGGATTTTATCAAGAAAGCCGCGACTGTGGCCGCAGCAGTCGCTACCGTCAACGTCCTGAAAACGCCCGTCTATGGCCAAAACCAGGCTCCTTCTCCCGGGCGAGTCCTGGGTGCGAACGACCGTATCGGAGTAGCGGTCATCGGCGTCGGCTTTGGCATCGGCAAGAATCACCTGGAAGGTATTCATAAGAATGCCAGCGCCAATAACGTCGTCGTCGCCGGTGCATGCGACCTCTTCAACAAGCGCCGCGATTGGGCCAAGGAAACCGCCAAGCTCAAGGATTCGGACCTCTATTCCGATCACCGGAAGCTGCTCGAGAGAAAAGATATCGACGCCGTGGTTATCGCCACCCACGATCCGTGGCATGCCGCGATCGCCATCGACGCCATGAACGCCGGCAAGAGCGTTTATTGCGAAAAGCCGATGACGCGTTACTTAGGAGAGGCTTTTCAGATCTATGACACGGTCAAAAAGACGGGCCGCATTTTCCAGGTTGGTTCTCAAGGCTGTTCTGCCGCGGGTTGGCATAAAGCCGCTGAATTGATCCAAGGCGGGAAGATCGGGACGCTGATCTGGGGACAAGGCTATTATTGCCGCAACAACCCGAAGGGCGAATGGAACTACGCAATTGAGGAGGAAACCAAGCCCGAGAATCTCGATTGGAATCGCTGGCTCGGTCCGGTATCGAAACGCCCATTCAGTGCTGACGCCTTCCATCGCTGGCGGAAATACTATCCTTACTGCTCGGGGTTATTAGGCGATCTCGTGCCGCATCGCCTGCATCCGTTGATGCTCGCCAGCGGCAATCCAGAGTTCCCTTCTCGCGTAATGAGCATCGGCACCAGGAATGTTCACACGGATCGCCACACTCCCGGCACACCGGAGCGGGATGTTCCAGAGCATGTGCAACTCGTAGCGGAATTCCCGAGCGGTTACATGGTCACCATCACTTGCAGCACGGTGAATTCGAGAAGCCCGAACTTCGTGATCTACGGTCATCAAGCCACGCTCGAGATCGGCGACTCAGGCAACGTCGTCCAGATGGTTCCTGAGAGGGCATTCGCCAGTGAGTTCGAGGGCCTTTCGGAAAGCGAACGCAAGGCATTGGCTCTTGATCCGATCAAAGGCCTCCAGCATGAAGACATCCGCGTGCATGAAAAGAATTGGTTTGATTGCATCCGCAGCGGCAAGCAGCCGAATGCTGGCATCGAGCTTGCCATTCGCGTTCAGACCGTCATCTCGCTCGCTGAAATGTCCGAGCGCCTGAAGACCGTGTGTCTGTTCGACGAAAAGACGCGCAAGATCAGTGGCACTGACGGCAAGGAAATACCAGCAATTAACTACGGCACTGGACCGATGTCTTAACCAGGCTCACTTACTTTGCAAGCAACGGGGTTTCGCGGGACATGCCTGCGAAACCCCGCATTCTTTCCAGTGCTGCCGAGTGTCGAGGTAGCGCGGAGCTTCGCAATGGAATCGTTGCGCAGACCAAGCCAAGGGCGCTTCGCAGCCCCGAAAACTAAATCCGTATGCAGACAGTCACTCTTGCACGTAACGCCATGGCGACGCGCTTCGAGATCCTGTTGCACGGTGAAGACGCAGTGGCGTTGCGTGCCGCCGCCGAGGAAGCGCTCGATGAAATTGAGCGCTTGGAAGCCCAGCTCAGTCTTTACCGCCTCTCCAGCGAAATAAGCGGCATCAATTCCCGGGCTGCCCGTGCGCCGGTGCGAGTTGAACCAGCGCTCTTCGGGCTGTTGCAGCAGGCTCGGCATCTGAATCAGGAAAGCGACGGCGCGTTCGACATTACTATCGCGCCCTTGGTGCGCTGTTGGGGCTTTATGGGTGGAACAGGCAAAATGCCAGAGCCCCAAAGCATTGCTGAAGCGCGATCACGGGTTGGCATGCAATTGGTGACTTTGAACGAAGATGATTTTACCATTCGATTTCTCCGAGAAGGGGTCATGATTGATCTGGGCTCGATTGGTAAAGGCTACGCCTTGGAACGTGCCGCCGAGATTCTGCGAGACGCAGGTGTCACTTGCGCTCTTCTGCACGGTGGAACCAGCACTGTCTATGCGATCGGCGCACCGCCCGATGCCGAGGCGTGGAAAGTGGCTATCGACGTGCCTGAACTGCGAGGTTCGGAGCGCGAGATGAGCATTGGCTCTGATAAGAAGGATGCAAAGCCTGTTAAGCCGTTAGCGGTGGTGCCTCTGAAAAACGAGGCTCTGTCAGTTTCAGGTGTACATGGCAAATCGTTTAACTTAAACGGTAAGATGTACGGCCACGTGATCGATCCTCGAACAGGTGAGCCTGTTCAAGGATCTCTCTTAGCCGCCGTGATACTGCCCTCCGCCACCGAAACCGATGCTCTTTCCACAGCGCTGCTCACCTTGGGGGCTTCCGGACATCAGCGAATCGCGAGTCTCCGACCTGGCATGCGCACGTTGCTATTGACGCGAAAGGAGGGCACTGAGGATAGGCACTTGGAATCTAAAGGAATTCTCCAAGCGTTCTGATTGGGGAAGGTTCAAGAGAACGAATGAGGAAGGGATGGACGGCCGTTGTCCAACATCAGGTGTTTTGATCCGCCGGAAAACGACGAATTACCGGAAGGATAAAATGAACTTGTACGACAACAACATTGTAACGGAGCCCATGTGGAAGAGTATTCTTGGCTGCATTTTAGTGGCTGGTCTTTTCGGCTTGGCCCTGATCGCCCTTTGATCAAGGCCACCGGAACGGCCCAAGACGCAAGATCCGATGCAGGGATTTGCCCCGCCTCTGGACTGCGGCGATCAAGCGCGCCTTCGCGCTAAAACGAGGTCGGTCGTAAATTCCATTCCTCCACGACATCTTTCGGGAGGTCGTGAAGAAAGCGGGAGGGCTGTTGCATGATATCGCCGTTGTAACCAGCCGTCATGCGAATCAAGGGATAGCTCAAATAAAGTTCGTCCTTAGCCCTGGTGATCGCCACATAAAATAATCGCCGCTCCTCCTCCTCATTTTCCGGACGTTCGAGGGAACGCGCCGATGGGAAGAGCCCGTCACAGAGCATAATCACAAAGACGACCCTGAACTCGAGGCCCTTGGCTTGATGGATCGTGGAGAGTTTGATTTGCTCGGAGTCTCGGGCCGCTGGTTTATCCTCCACGGTTTCCATGGTTGAAAGCAAAGCAAGTTGAGTGAGGAATTCCTCAGTGGTCTTAAATTGGAGCGCAAAATTGGCAAGCTGTTCGAGATCTTCCAATCGGGTGCGATAGTTTGGGTAATTCTCCTTTAAGTAATCCTCATACCCAGCTTCGGTGATGAGCCGCAGCATCTTTGCCGGACTGCTTTTCACCGGTTCACATTCCAGTTGAGCGATTGTAGCCGTAAATTGAGCCCAAGCTGCGTCGGCCTTTTTTGGTACCCCCTTCACGCACCCTTGTAGAGAGGTTGCCAGACGTCGAGGATCACTCGATGGAAGTTCATGTAACGGCTTCTGACCTCCGGCCTCTGATCTCTGATCTCTGATCTCGGTTCTCTTCTCGCCGATTTCCCAGTCCGCCTTGAATTGATGCCATATTTTCTCCGCCCCCTTCCCTCCGATGCCCGGCAACAATCGAACGAGCCTCTTGAAGGAGAGTTCGTCCTGTGGGTTGCTTGTCAGCTTGAGGTATGCGGCGACATCTTTAATATGAGCCTGTTCGAAGAAACGAATGCCGCTGGTGATGCTGAACGGGATATTGCGGCGGGTCAGCTCTAGCTGCATTTCGAGCGCGTGAAAATGAGACCTGTAGAGAACGGCCACCTCGTCGAGATTGATTCCTTCGTCACGCAATTCCAAGGCGCGTTGCGCGACAAAAGCTGCCTGCTCACCGGCGTCTCCACAGGTCACGACCACCGGCTTCATTCCAGCTTTGCGAGCTGGCGTGAGTTGTTTAGCGAACTGATGGAGGTTCGGCGCGATCGCCGCATTGGCCAGGGCCAGAATTTCCGGAGTGCTGCGGTAATTGGTCTCGATTTTATAAATTTTGGCGTTTGGGTAACGTTCTGGAAACTGAAGAATGTTTTGGAAGTTCGCTCCGCGCCATGAGTAGATGCTTTGAGAATCATCACCCACGACCATCACGTTATGATGGCGGGCCGCAAGTAAATCAATCAGGTCGCTCTGCAGCTTATTCGTATCCTGGTATTCATCGACCAAAATGAACTGAAACCGGCTCTGGTACTGCTCGCAAAGATCCTCGTGCTCTTGCAGCAGCCTTAACCAGAGGACGAGAAGATCATCGAAATCCATGACGTTGGTCGAGCGTTTGCGTGCTTCAAAGCTTTTTTGCACACGCCGGATGTCATCCGCCAGCATTCGAAAATAGTCGTAGTATTCCTCCAAAATAGCTGGGATTGATTTCTGAGTGTTAACGGCTAGCGAAAAAACCTCTCCCAACACCTCCGCTTTTGGAAAACGGGTGGCCTTGATATCAATTTTGGCGTCATCGATGCAGGACTTGAGCAGTTCCTTGGTGTCCTCGCGGTCCAAAATCGTAAAATCAGGCCGAAAGCCAAGCCGATCCGCATGGCGTCGCAAGATGCGATTGCCGATAGAATGGAATGTGCCACCCCAGAGCGAGGAAATGTCGTTGCTCAGCACCTCCGTCACGCGCCGCATCATTTCCTTGGCGGCCTTGTTAGTGAACGTGAGCAATAGGATGCGGTCCGGCGGTATGCCTTGCTCGATGAGATAAGCGACCCTGTACGTCAGCGTCCTGGTTTTGCCCGAGCCAGCCCCAGCAATTACTAATGCCGGACTCGGAAGAGCCGTCACTGCCGCGCGCTGTTGCTCGTTTAATTCGCCGGCATAATCAATCTGCAAGTGAATCGGCGCGCGAAAGGATTGAAGCACATAATCGCGTGACATGAGGGAAAGTTAACGACGAAACAGCAATGGGAAAAAGGGAAAACTGGTTATTGTCGCACGTAGCGGTGGCCAGTCCGCTCCCGAAGGATCGATCAAGCAGCAGCCGTTGCGCTAAGCTGCCGCTGCAAACGCTCCAGATTAGCCTCGATCCGCTCCACGTAAATATTCGGTCCGTCCGGATACGGATCGTTGAGGAAAAGGTAAACTCCTTGAAAATCCTTTTTTATCCGAGCTTGAACGTAGAATCCCCAGAATCCGGGGGTCTTTTGTATCAGATCCGAGGCGCTCGAAAACATGGCTCGCGCATTGGTCTTCCCAGCGTTGAAACGCTCTGATTCGGCGAATTCCTGGTAGAGGATTGGCAATTTCTCCACATAATCTTCGGCGGCCATCTGGCCCAGCAAATCCGCCGTGCCCAAGGCGAATCCCACAGATCTCTCGAGTTCATCTTGGAACGGTAGAGACTTCAATTCCACATTCACGCCAGTGCAGCGAATCATGTTCTGCACCGCCGCAATGTCGTTCGCCTCGAACTCCTGCTCGCCGAGCAGCACCGCCGCGAACTCCACGCTTCGACTGACGTGGATCAATGTGTATTTTGCTCCGGTGCCTTCGTGATCCATTTTGGTTTTCAAATAACCGGTGTCGTGCAACAAAATCGCCAGCAGCCCCAGCTTGAACATCCGTTCAGTCAAGAGCGGTTCAACCCTCGCCGCATGGCGTCCATGCAATAACCGCACCATGCAAAGGGTTCCTTGCAACGTATGATCGAGATCATGGTAACGCGCGTCGATCGGCTGGTAATCGCGATACTTGCCAGCAAAACAATTGAACGCCCACGAAAACGCTTTCGGAACGAAAAACCGGTCTGCATTGGGGTACATCGCCAGGTAAGAGGCTTGAACTTCGGACTCCACCGCTGCGGGGTCTTTCGTATCAACCAAAAGGCGCATTTTGGGTTTTCTTAGCATTTTTTCAGAAGAATGCACGTTTTTTCACACCGTTGGGAACCCTCGGGATAACGCGCTTGTCTTATCGGCCGCTTTGGAACAAGCTTCGGCCATGTCTGAAATTGGTCAATTTGCCCATCATGGCGCCAACCGAATTACACCGCGTATTCTGAAAGGAATCCACAAGAAGCTTCCGTTCCTGAAAGTCGAGTTTGCGACTATCCACGCACCGCAGTTTCCGCATCTGGTGGATCAACTCGAGTTTCTGTCCGACGTGGTCGAGGATTTTGCCGAAGGGGCCGCCGAGGATTTACCATACGTCACCGTGGCCAGCGCCGCCTTCGCCCTCGTCTATGCCCATCGCCAAATGGATTTAATCCCTGGCTCGGTTCCGATCTTTGGGTACGCGGATGATTCCGGAGTCGTTCGCACTGTCCTGATCGAGCACGAACGAGTGTTATCAGATTACGCTGAGAAAAACGGATTGGATTGGTCCAAGATTTCACTGAAAGCCTGATATGCCGTGGAGGAATTCTCCACCGGTGTGGTCTGCGGCATCAGTGGGTTCTTCACCTAAACCGCCGACAACCTGTCCGAATCGGACTCAGCCATTGCGCATCTCGTTTCACTCCCGAATCACCAGACCTCAACCGGTCCTTTGGGCACGGGAATGAACTGTCGCTTGGCGATGTCGGGCTCCTGCATAAAGGAAGCTACCATGGGCGCCGGCTCGTAGCTCGGTTTCAGCGCGCCGGTTTCGTCCAGAAATTGTTTCCGCCAGCAAAGATAGCGATCGAGTGTTTCCCGGAACTGATCGCGGGTCGCGATTGTGACGACGCTTTTGTTGAATTCATTGGCCGGCCCAAAGCGTTTCGAATACCACGGTGCCACCTTTCGAAACATCCGGCATCCCAACGCCTCGCCAAACACTTCGATCATTAAATCGAAGTGACGGCACATCACGCGAATACGTTCGGGGAAACTCGGGTCGGGCAAGAGTTCTCCTGTGCGTAAAAAATGCAACGTGTGGGCAAAAATCCACGGATTATAAAAAGCGCCACGTCCGATGCTCACCGCGGCACAGCCGGTTTCCTCCAGCATTCGTTTGGCCGCCTGCGGCGTTGTGACATCCCCATTGCCAACCACGGGGATTGTTCTGACGGCTTCGACCACGGCGCGAATGCCAGCCAATTTGACTATTCCTTCGAAGCCTTGCTCGCGTGTCCTCCCATGCACGGCGATGGCGGCGATACCGACGTCTTCCAACGCTCGGGCCAGATCCGGCGCCGTCCAGTTCTGATCATCCCATCCCAAACGCATCTTGGCTGTGACAGGTATTTTCACGGCGTCCACCATTCCTTTCACGAGCTTCGTGGTCTTCTCCAGATCCGTCATCATGGCCGACCCGCCGCCGACGCGGCAGACCTTGCGAACTGGGCAACCCATATTAATATCCACGGACGAGATTCCAATCGATTCGAGATAGACCGCCGCATCCCGCATTTCTTCGGGAACCGAACCGAACAATTGGACGGCTAGCGGGCGGTCTGCTGGGCAAGTTTCGATCAGCTTGAGAGCTTTCGGGTTCCTCTCCACCAGCGAGCGGGCATTTACCAGGTCGGTGGTTGCCAAATCCAGCCCTCCGATCTCCCGGAGCGTGAGCCGAAACGGCAAATTGGTATAACCTGCCAACGGTGACAGAAAGAGATTGGATTTAAGTTTTAGCGAACCTATGCAAAACATGCGGAACCATAATGTCAGAAGGAGTGAATCATTCAAGCTGGGTCGCCCATTATGCAGCAATTCTCTCCATGAACCCTCGAATGTGCCGCCAGGTTTTGGACTGCGGTGACGGAGTCTGCGAAGTCACCGCTTTGGCAACGCTCACAGCTCCGAAACTCGCCGACGCCGAAACCATCCCAACCCAAAGCGGCAACTCCGCAGA
>CAMAWP010000222.1 GCA_945861765.1 Akkermansia muciniphila
CCTCGAGTCCTTTCGTTTCTTTCGTTTCTTTGGGCTGAACCGCTGTTTTTAGGGTCAATCCGCCAATGCTTGTTGGTGCGCAGTGGAGATCGACAACATTCTCCCCTGGTTGGCGGACTCGATCGGAAGTTTAGCTGCAAGAGGTCGAAAGGATAGGGTGCTCAGCAGGGGCCGACCGCTCCCGCGGCGCGGACAAACATCATTATCTTAATCACAACCCTCCAAAACGACGGTGACGACGCGCGTATTCCTCCAAGGCTTCGAAGAGCTGTGCTCGCCGAAAATCCGGCCACAGAGTTGGGGTGACGACAAATTCAGCATAAGAGATTTGCCACAGCAGAAAATTGCTGAGGCGCATTTCGCCGCTGGTGCGGATTAACAAATCCGGGTCTGGCCAGTGGCCCGTGTAAAGGTGCTGGGAGACGAGCTGCTCCCCAATCTCAGCCGGTTCGATGGTTCCTTCTTTCGCTTTGGCAGCAATACGTCGCACGGCTTCGACGATCTCCGTGCGGCTCCCGTAGCTCAGCGCCAAAATCAGCGTCAGGCCGTTATTCCGAGCCAAGGCGGCCTTGGTTTTCTCGAGCTGTTCCTGCACAAACTCCGGCAGGCGGTAAATTTGTCCAATGGCTTCAAGCCTGACATTGCTTCGATTCAACTCGCCGATTTCGTTCTTCAGATAACGCGCCAGATACCGCATCAAGGTATCGACTTCGTCTTTGGGGCGGTTCCAATTCTCGACAGAAAACGCATAAAGCGTGAGGTACTTGACCCCCACCTCGCCGGCGGCCCTCAGAGTGACGCGAACCGACTCGACGCCGTTGCGATGCCCTTCGACCCTTGGCAAATGCCGTTCCTTCGCCCAGCGCCCGTTTCCATCCATGATAATCGCGACATGCGCTGGCAGCAGCGCTTTGGCCTCTGGGCTAAGATGTAAAACAGGTGCGGTCATTTCCCCCCGGAAAACGGCAACGCGCGAATTGGAGATTGGCCTAGAGGAAAATCGTCTGATCTCGCGAAGGCCCGACCGATGCAATCGTCAGTTTGGCGTCGGTAAGTTCCGCGATGGCTTTGAGGTAGCTTCGCGCCTTCGCAGGAAGCTGTTTCCACTGCTTCACTTGATCTGTCGGTGTCTTCCATCCTTGGAATTCCGCGTAAATCGGCTCACATTTGGAAAACGTTTCGATGTCGTTCGGCACGTAGTCAACTCGAAGCGAACCGTATCGATAGCCGATGCAGACTTTGATGGTCTCCAATGAATCCAACCCATCCAAGTTCGTGACGGCTAACTCATCGATGCCATTCACCATGGTCGCGTGACGGGTGGCGACGGCGTCGAACCACCCACAACGGCGCGCCCGGCCCGTGGTGGCTCCGAACTCGCGGCCCATGTTATGGAGCATGTCCGCTATCTCCGCGTTCTCCGTCGGCAACGGTCCTTCCCCGACGCGTGTCGTGTAGGCTTTCATCACGCCGACGACTCGATCCATACGGTTCGGAGGAACTCCAGAGCCCGTGCAAGCGCCACCTGCCGTTGTGTTGGAGGAGGTCACAAACGGATAGGTCCCGTGATCGATGTCAAGGAAAGTGCCTTGCGCGCCTTCGAAGAGAATACTCGCTTTGCGGCGAGAGGCCTCGTGCAGTTTGACAACGGTATTGGTGACAAAGGGTCGAAGTTTGTCGCCGGCGGCTCGGTAGGCATCGTGGACTTTTTTGAAGGAGAGAGGCGCTGCGTGGAACGCTTTGAGAATCTCGTTATTCTCTTTGATCTTCTGGCGAAGCATCGGTTCGAAGCGAGAGGGATTAATTAGGTCGATCATTCGCAAGCCGGTCCGCGCCGCTTTATCTCCGTAAGCTGGACCAATGCCGCGCTTCGTGGTGCCGATCTTGTTCTTGCCTTTCAGGATTTCGCGTTGTGCGTCGATCTCGCGGTGATAGGGAAACACGAGATGCGCGGTTTCGCTAATCATCAAGTTGCTATCGATCTTGATCCCGAGCGCGACCAAGCCTTCAATCTCTCCCACAAGGCCCACAGGATCGATGACGACGCCATTGCCAATGACGCAAAGTTTCCCTTGGCGCAGAATCCCCGAGGGCACGAGATGGAGTACGTACTTCTGTTTTCCAATGAAAACTGTGTGCCCTGCGTTATTGCCGCCTTGGGTCCGCACCACGATGTCCGCTTCCTCGGTTAATACATCGATGATCTTGCCTTTGCCTTCATCGCCCCACTGGGCGCCCACTAAGATTGTATTCGCCATAATTAAGTGATCCAATGCCGACAATAAAAAGCCCCGAACTGTAAACTTCGGGGCACTTGCTCGGTATTTACAGGAAAAAATTAAAGAGATGATAGAACCGTGTCAACGTCGGAATCAACACCTGTGGCCGGTTGGAGGCATCTGCGAACGAGGACCGGCCCAAACCACTCCCTGCCCATGCACCGACCCACCCCTACCCCTCCCAGGAAGGGAGCTCTGTCCGTTCCCCTCCTGGGAGGGGTAGGGGTGGGTTCAGAGTCGCCCTGCGTCCGGGGTGGTCTCTCCAGCGACGCCCAGCATGCTGCCAGAAATAATCCCGGAACTTGGCTTTCATCATTTGCTCGTCACTTCGCTGCATTTGCCAAAATCAGGGACTGGTTCGACCGTTACGGACCAGCCAGCACGGCTCTGTAAAAGCGGGCACCCGCACTGGTCGTGCTCGTATCCTCAAACTCCAGTGACAGACCGGTGGCGCTGATTGTTTTGACGGGGCTCCAGTTCACCAAATCTATCGAAACATCAATCCGGTATTGTTTTCCCGGCTGCGAGGTCAAAGTCATTCGGAAAGGACTCCCCGGAGATCGAGCCGCAGGGAAGAGCTTTAGAGAGCTCGCGTCGCCGTTCAGCCGCGCAACACCTCCCCGCGTCGCGCCGTTCACCGCAGTGAAAAATCCACCGATGAGAATTTTTCCATCGGGCTGTATGGCAATCGAAGAGAGCGAGATGATGTCTGAAAACGTGAGTTTTGGGTTGTAACCGGTGTCCAGACTCCCATCGCTGTTCAGCCGCGCCAAGCCGATTCTCGGGACACCATCCACCGAAGTGAAGCCCCCTCCGATAAGCACTTTCCCGTCGGCTTGCACAGCGATGGACTCAACAAAGCCGTTCGGACCTGCGCCGCGGCCAAAGCTGGTATCCACAGAACCATCCCCATTCAGGCGCACCAAATTGGTTCGGCTGACATTATTGACCGACGTGAATTCACCACCGACGATCACTTTTTTATCCGGTTGAATCGCAAGAGCGTAAACGGCGGAATTCGTTCCTTGAATACCCGATCCAGTGTTGAAGAGCGTGTCCACGTTGCCATCGGCATTCAATCGGGCGATCCGATTCTGAGGCACTCCATTGACTAGCGTGAAGAAACCGCCAATGACCACTTTCCGGTCCGGTTGACCAGCCATCGCAGTGGCCCAATCATCGATTTGTGTTGGACCGAAACCTGGGTCGAGGGATCCATCAGCCTGAAATCGCACGACCTCGTTGAGGCTGACCCGGTTCACTGAATCGAAGATTTCGTCAGACACAAAGAACGACCCATCCGGCTGTACGGTCAAGGAATTCACAAAGCCCAGATCAGGGGCAAATCGAGTATCGACTGATCCGTCGGTATTGAGCCGCGTCACCCCATTGAATCCGCCGACGATCTTGCCGTCTGGTTGCAGCCCCATTTGAAGAAACTGCAAGATCTGGGCACCCGCGGGTGCCTGGGGAACGAAGCTTGGATCAATCGAGCCATTGGGATTGAGTCGAACGATTCCCGGATGACCCGTGGCGTTCACCGAGGCGAAGTTTCCCGCAACCAACACCTTGCCATCTTTCTGGATCGCAATCGCGGTCACGGGAGGAAGGTTCCCTGGTGGCAACGGGATGCTTATCTCGGCAAAGCCGAAGTCGAGGTTTCCTGGTTTCTGGTTGTCGATGATGCGGACTGTGTGATTCGTGGGTGAGCCGAGCAGCGCGCCTGCGCTCACATTGAACAGAGAGAGGTTGATCGTTTCATCATCTTCTGCAATCGGATCATCAAAGATGGAGATGGTGATTGTCTTCTCGACCTCCTGCGGACCGAATCGAAAGGTGCCGCTCTTGGGGGCGTAATCGGCTCCTGGCGTCGCCGTGCCACCGCCCACGCCGTAGTCCACGGTAAATGCCTCGACGCTGTCTCCGAGCCGACTCACTTTGACTGACACAACGCCGTTAGTCTCGGTGGCGGACGTGGTCGGACTCGAGAATTCGAAGCTGCTGGTCCGGATGTTCGTGCTCACGAGTCGAGTGAGTCGATTGGTCTGGGTGCCGTCCGGCGAGACAAAAGTTGCGCCGATCAAAATTTTTCCATCGAGCTGCAGAGCCATGGCGGCGACGGATTCCGTTTCTTCATAACCGAGTTCATTTCTATAGGTGGTGCCAAAGTACGGACCGAAAGTGCCGTCCAAAGATCCGTCGCGATTAAGGCGAGCGATGCCGTGACGGTTGATCTCATCCACTGTCAGGAATGTTCCGCTCAGCAAAATCCTTCCGTCGCTCTGCACGGCAAGAGACGTCACCAGTCCGGCTGTGGTGACGCCAGCATCACTACGATCCTTAACTCCGGTGCTGGGGTCGAAGCTCAAGTCAATCGATCCGTTCGCATTCAGACGAGCAATGCCGCTGCGGCCAAGGTCATCCACAGTTGTGAAATCCCCCCCGATGATGACTTTCCCATCCGGTTGCAGGGCGATCGTCTCCACGCTGGCCACGTCACCGGTCACACCGGCACCAGGGTTGAAGCTGACATCGCCCGAGCCGTCCGCATTGATGCGTGCGACGTTGATGCGCGTGAGCCCATCGACATCTGTGAACTGTCCGCTGATCAGGACTTTGCCGTCCGTTTGAAGCGCGATTCCGGAGATCCACGGCGCTAAAAAGTTCATGTCAAAACTACTTATGCCGCCGCCGCTGTTGAAGCCAACGTCGATCGACCCATTTGCATTCATCCGGGCTAACGTCTTGCGGATCACTCCGTTCACGGAATCAAAATTCCCGCCGATGAGTATCTTGCCGTCCTTTTGCAGAACCAGGGTGTAAACACCGGGCGAAACGCTCCCGGTCACACCGGACCCAGGGTCAAAGCTAGTATCCAACGACCCATCTGAATTAAGCCGGGCGATACGGGCTCGATCCGCGGACCCGACATGAGTGAACTCGCCGCCGATGACGATCTTCCCGTCCGGCTGCAGGGCCACGGCGTGAACGCGGCCGTCCGGCCCTCGATCGACTGTTGTGAAACTGGCATCCCGGCTCCCATCGGCATTCAGCCGAATGATCCGGATTCGGTTCGTGGAGTTTGGTTGCGCGAAAGCTCCTCCCGCCAGCACTTTCCCGTCGGGTTGCAACACGATGGAACTTACGAAATCGGTTGGCAGTGTTGCTCCGTTGAAAGCGTTGTCCAGCAAGCTGCCTCGATGTTCGTTGTCCATGATGTACATCCGCGCGGTGGCTTGATTTCCTAGAACCGCGCCGCCAGTCGGCTTGGTCAACGCGAGCTGAACCGTTTCGCTCCCTTCGGCAAAGGGATCATCCAAGAGCGGGATGGAAAACGTTTTGCGCGTCTCGCCCGTCGCGAAAGATAGCGTGCCGGACTGAGGCGTGTAGTCGATGCCTGCCGTGGCCAACCCTTTGCCAGTGGCGTAATCAACCGTCACTGCCCTGTTGCCGCTCCCGCTGCGCGTCACGGTTATAGTCACGGAGCCGGTGTCTTCATCTCCGAAATAAAGCGGCGAGGAGAACTCGATGGCGTCACTGGTCTGCTGCCCCAGACAGAGGCTGGGCCCGCTCCAGAGGCTTCCAAAAGCCAGGGCAAGCAAAAGGATCGTCACGGGCAGATAACAGTGACGGGTGGTTCGATTGATTTGATTTGAAGTTGCCATAATATTTATCTGTCTTGGACGGGCCTGCCCGCCGCTCGGTGCATCGGGTTAGAGCTGCAGAGGCGACGTAACCCGTGCCTCGTCTCCGTCCACTGATGAAAGAATAGTTTAATTCCAAGTTATTGTCACGGCACTGGGATCTGCTTCAGTTCGGGTGTGTTGGGCTTTTGTTTGAGCCAGCTTCGTTTTGTCACTACATTTGGTGATGGAAACCGTCTTGCGCAGCGGGGTCGGCCTGCTATAAAACGAAGTCAACAGGTCAACTCGATCAAACGGAAAAACTATGCATAAAGCAATCTCTTGTATCCTTACGTCCAGCATACTCATAACCATCGCCCTAACGGCGCCAATGACGCTGGCAGCCGACGCGAAAAAGCCTTCCACGGAAGCGCCTGCAAAAAAGAAGAAAGTAGTTCAACATTCTGTCGATGGCAAAATTAAAGCGGTCGATAAAACGTCCATGACCATCACGGTCGAAGGAAAGCAGAAGAAGGAGTATGTCGTTCATGTCACTTCACAAACGCGAATGACGAAAGCAGGTAAGCCCGCAACGTTGAACGATGCAATAGTCGGCGAAGATCTGAGTGCCCGGGTCGCGAAAAACGCCTCTGGGACCGGGGATGCGCTCTCGATACGGTTCGGACCCAAAGCCAAGGTGCAGCCAGCCAAAAAGAAAGGCGTTACCAAAGCCGAGGCAAAAAAGCCGTAACATCTCGCCGCCGCTGTCGCTGAGTATTGTTCCGTCACATTAACTTCGTCTCGATTCCGTTAATGAGATGATGGCCCGGCACGAGCCCGATCAAAGCGCGCGCGCACTCGATTCTGTGCGGGCGCGCGCGCCGATCGTCGTTTGAGAGAAGCACGTGTCACTCAAGAGAGCTTCTTCTTCGCCTCCTCTGGCACAGTCACTTTTGTGGTGCCGACATCTTTGATTTCAACGGTCGTGGCGCGGTCAACATCCCGGTCAGTTCCATTGAAGTTCACCGTGCCTTTTACTTTGAACTCGTACTTCGAGAGATCGCCGTCCTTCAGCCAGAACTTCACCGAGCCTTTGGCATTGCTAATCGTCGGACCGTCACCGCCAGGTCGTCGGAATGTCAGCAGCGTTTTCGCGCCCTCTTCGCTGAGGTCGCCGGAGTAGGCGTCGCCCTCTTTTTTGAGGTTCTTTGCAGATGAAGCAAGTTCGGTGGTCTGAACCGCCGGCGTCTTGACATTCCGGACCATCATCGGCAGAAATCGCGCCGCGCCTTCGGCGTTATCAAGCTCTGAGAGCGACTGCCAACCGCCATCCTGATTGGTGACCGCCGCTTTCTCGCCTTTTATCACAGCTTGCGTCGTGTTGTCACCGAAGCTCATCGTGATGTGGGTGAAACCGTCCTTTTCGGTCTTGCCTTCCGTTGGACCTGGCCGAAACTGGCTGCCTTCAGGAACGACGACAGTCGTTTTCCAACTGTAATTGCCCTTCTCGGCAAGTTTCTTCGCCGCATTCGTGATGTCACTTTGGGGACTCGAGTCGGCCGCGAGCAGTGAGCTCGCTAGCAGGACCGTTGCACAGATCAACATGTTTTTGTTCATCGAGAGGTCTTTCATTTAGATTTTCCTCGCTTGAATTAGAGGATTTGTTTTGGGCTTCAGCCGACAGTAAGCCGCAGATGCGCGATGACGCAAGCCAGAACAATTGGCTTTCGCTTGTCGGGGATGGCAAGATGGGTTACATGAGATTACTCATGGCGCAACTTATGCAACACACGTTCGCTCATGCCTGCTCTTCGGTTGTAGAATCTTACCGCAACCTGCCCATGAACCTGGGTGGGGTGAGAGTCCCCTCGAACCCCGACTTTTTCTGGCGCTCGATAAGGTCAGGACTCGACGGCTTCCGGCTCGGAGACTACAGCTCGGAGAGAGTCTCGCCCCACCGTTCAAGGGTTCGGTGTGTTCTCACCTTCGTTCTCACCGTCGCTTTGTCGCTCGCAGCGGTCATCACGCAAGCCGCTGATGCGCCTCCTCTGGACCAGCTACTACAAATCCGAGCCAATCCGCCCGGAACCGCCGCCGAGAAATCTCCCACGGCTGAGGGGCTCGCTTTCTTCGAGAAAAAAATCCGTCCCGTCCTGGCCGACAAATGTTACAAATGCCACTCCGCCGATTCCGAGAAGCTTAAAGGCGGACTTCTGCTCGATTCCCGCGAAGGAATTCGCAAGGGCGGCGACTCGGGTCAGGCGATCGTCCCCGGTGACTTACAAGCAAGCCTGCTCATCAAAGCGATTCATTATGGAGACGAAGATCTCGCCATGCCTCCGAAGAAACAAGGAGGCAAACTTTCAGATGAAGTCATCGCGGATTTCGACAAATGGGTGCGGATGGGAGCGCCCGATCCTCGCGAAGGCATGGCTCCTCTGGCGAAACAAGGCATCGACATCGAGAAGGGCCGACAGCACTGGGCGTTTCAGATGCCGAAGAAGATCGGACCTCCTCGTGTCAAGGATGCGAGGTGGTCGCGCTCCGATCTTGATCGGTTCGTTTTAGCCGAGCTGGAAACCAAGGGGCTCAAGCCTGTTGGCGATGCCGAGAAGGCGACTCTGCTTCGCCGTGTTCACTTCGATCTCATCGGCCTCCCGCCAACGGCGGAGGAAGTCGAAGCTTTCGCGCAAGACACTTCCCCGAAGGCTTTCGAAAAAGTCGTGGACCACCTGCTTGCCACGACGCAATTCGGCGAGCGCTGGGGCCGTCATTGGCTCGACGTGGCTCGTTACGCCGAATCGAGCGGTAAGGAAGTCAACATCGCTTATCCCCACGCTTGGCGGTATCGGGATTATGTCATCAAGTCCTTCAACGATGACAAGCCTTACGACCGCTTTCTCAAGGAGCAACTCGCTGGCGATCGGCTGCCTGCTTCGGACGACACGCAACGCGCCGAGCAACTCGTGGCTACTGGGTTTCTAGCCATCGGCCCGAAGTCGCACAACACGCGGAACCCTCGCCAGTTCGCACTCGATCTCGCGGACGAGCAGATCGACGCCGTGTCGCAAGGGATGCTCGGCCTCACAATCGCCTGCGCACGCTGCCACGATCACAAATTCGATCCAGTGCCGCAGGCCGATTACTACGCGTTGGCTGGCATTTTTCTGAGCACGGAAACGGACTTCGGCACGCCCCGCTTTGTCCAGAACAACAACGTCGCGCCGTTGATCACGCTGCCCAAAGGCGCGGATGTTTCCGATGCGTCGCCGATGCCACGGCAGCAGCTCGCGGCGATGAGGCGTCGGCTCGAACAGGCGCAGAGGACTCGCGACGAATTGTTGGCCGAGGCGCGGGTCGGCAACGAACGTCCCATGGGGGCAAATCCACGCCTGCTCGGCGCCACGACCCAGATCGCGATCTTGGGAAAGCAGTTGAGCCGCTATGATGAAAACGGCCAGCCATTGCGCATCGCGATGGGTGTGGGAGACCGATTGTATCCGCGCGATACTCAGGTTCTTGGCCGCGGCGAAATTGACAAGCCAGGGCAGACCATTCCTCGTGGCGTGCTTCAGGTCCTCGCGCCAAAGGATATTCGGGAAATCACGGAAGGCAGCGGGCGGTTCGAGCTTGCGAACTGGATCGCCTCGCCGGAGAACCCGCTCACAGCGCGCGTGATGGCAAACCGCGTTTGGCTCAATCTTTTCAACCAGGGCATCGTTCCAACTCCCGACAACTTCGGAGCGAGCGGCCAGAAGCCGTCGAACCCAGCCCTGCTCGATTATCTCGCCGTTTCGTTTGTCGAGAACGGCTGGTCTGTGAAGAAGCTGATCCGTCAGATCGTGCTGAGCCACACGTACCAGCTCGCCTCGGATTACGACGCCCGCAATTACGCCGCAGACCCGGACAATATCTATCACTGGCGCATGAGCAAGCGCCGCCTGGACGCCGAGGCCATTCGCGACGCCCTCCTGTCCGTGGCTGGCAAGCTCGACCTTACACCTCCCCAAGGCTCCCCTGTCGCCAGCGCCGAAGGTCCCGTCCTGCAACTCATCCGACGGATGCCTGCCTTGGGTGGTGGCAGGTTGGGTGGTCCGTCAATGGGCGACGGCGGGAGCCCGCTCAACTCAGATCGGGCCGTTCGCTCAGTCTATCTCCCGATCGTCCGCGATCACGTTCCCGATGCGCTGTCGGTGTTCGACTTCGCCGAGCCAAGTCTCGTCGTCGGAAATCGCGAAGACACCACGGTGCCTTCGCAGGCGCTCTACCTGATGAACAGCGCCTCGGTTGAGAAATTGGCTGAGGCGATGGCAGACCGGCTTTTCGCAAAAGATCTGAACGACGTTGAACTGGGCAAAGCCGCGTTTCGACTCGCTTTCTCAAGGTCGGCGACGGACCGTGAAATTAAGGCAGCCCTTCAGTTCTTCACGCGTTTCAACGCAGCCGAATCCGCGAAATACCCGACGAAAGAACAACTCGGCCGCGCCGGGGTCGTCGCCTTTTGCCAGGCGTTGTTCGGCAGCGCCGAATTTCGTTATCTCAATTAATCAGCAACGCTTAAACGCAGAGAATCGAAATGGCGCACTGAATCATCCCTCTCCTTCACCAACCCACAGATATGAACACGACCACCCACTCTTTTCGGTTCTCGCGCCGTGAAGCGCTGAAGGCTCTCTGGAGCGGCTTTGGCTACGTCGCCTTCGCCGGCCTGGCGGCGCGGGCCGCCGAAAAAGACGCGCTTAAGGCAAGCCCGCTGTCGGCCAAGAAGGTTCACTTCACCCCCCGGGCCAAGCATGTCATCTTTCTCTGCATGAGCGGCGGGCCGTCGCATGTGGACACGTTCGACTACAAGCCGAGGCTGAACGAGGATGACGGCAAGACGGTAAACAATCGTTTTCGTGGCGGGACAGCCAAGCTTCTTGGATCGCAGTGGAAATTTGCTCAGCATGGCCAGAGCGGCCTCTGGGTTTCGGAGCTGTTCCCCGAGGTTGCCAAGCAAGCGGACGACCTCTGCCTCATTCGCTCGATGCAAACCGATCTACCGGCCCATCCTCAGGCGTTTCTGCAAATGCACACCGGCAGCTTCCAGTTCGTCCGGCCATCGCTCGGCGCATGGACGCTCTACGGGCTTGGAAGTGAAAACGAAAACCTCCCCGGCTTTATCACGCTCAACCCTCCGCTGAACAATGGCGGAGCGCAAAACTATGGCAGCTCGTTTCTCCCGGCAATTTATCAGGGAACGCGCATCGGCTCTGAAACCCGCGCGTTTGGTCCCGCGATGGCTGGTGGTGGCGAGGCGAAAATGCCCAACATTTCGAACACCAAGCTTTCTGCGGATGGGCAGCGCGCGCAGATTGATTTCATCCAAGAGCTGAACCGTGAGCGAGTGCAGCGCGACCAGTTCAATCCGCAGGTCGAGGGCGTCATCGAATCCTACGAGCTTGCCTTCCGTATGCAGAGTGCCGTGCCGGACGTGATGGACCTTTCGAAGGAATCCGAGGCGACCCGAAATTTGTACGGCCTCAATGGCGGTAGCACCGGCAACTTTGGTCGGCAGTGTCTGCTGGCGCGCCGTTTCATCGAAGCTGGTGTTCGCTTCGTGGAAGTCGGCTCGGGTGGCTGGGATCAACATCGCAACCTCAAGGCCGACCATGAGCGCAACGCACGCTCCGTGGACCAACCTATCGCCGGGCTTCTCACAGATCTGAAGCAGCGTGGGCTGCTCAA
>CAMAWP010000223.1 GCA_945861765.1 Akkermansia muciniphila
TCTGGCGATCGAGCATGTCAGGGCTCGACGGCTTCCGGCTCGGAGACTACAGCTCGGAGAGAGTCTCGCCCCACCGTTCAAGGGCGCAATGCGCGCACAAAGTTCGGGGTGTTCTCATTTTGGCTTCCGACCGCCTGAAGGCGGGACCCCGTGCGTTCGCCAGGTAGGTAGTCCCGGCTTCAGCCGGTGGGGCGCCGACACTTCCAGACGCGTTGGATTGTTTGATCCAAAAAAACAGCAGTTCAGCCGAAAGAAACGAACGAAGCGAAAGAATTCGAGGGCGTTACGCGAACGCGGCCACCCACCTACCGGGTGAATGGCAGTTGCCTCAGAACTTCTTTTCTTTCGGCATTTTGCGTTTCTTTCGACCATCCAACTGCCGGATTAAGGATGACGCGTTGCCGCCTGAAGGCGGGACTACATGCCTCTGGAGTCCCTGCTTCAGCCGGTTCTTCGTGTGATCTGCGGCCAGTCTTGTCAACGTGAGTACGACATGAGACAGTGCCCGCGATTCACGATGAGCCGCAACCCCAATGAATTTGAGATGAACCGCAGGTCATTCTTAGGCTTGGCTGGCGGTGGTTTGGGTAGTTTGGCTCTGGCTCATTTGAGAGAGCTCGAAGGTTTTGCTCTGCCCGCGAATTTGGGCAATGCCGTCAATCCACTGGCTCCAAAAACTCCCCACTTCGCTCCGAGAGCTAAAGCCGTCATTTGCCTGTTTCAAAATGGGGGTCCGAGTCAAATGGACTTATTCGATCCCAAGCCGGAACTGAACAAGCGTGCCGGCCAGGATTATCCGCGGAACGATTTGGAAATCCATTTTGATAAACAGGCGGGGAAGTTATTGCAGTCGCCTTTCAAGTTCTCGAAATCCGGACAGTCCGGAACTGAGCTCTCCGAACTCCTGCCCCATACCGCCGCAATCACCGATCAAATGACGCTGGTCCGCTCGATGACAACCGACTCGGTGGATCACGAATCGGCTTTGCGAATCATTCACTCCGGAAAATTTCAGGCCGGGCGACCGACCTGGGGTTCATGGGTCCTTTATGGGCTTGGCACAGAGCGGCAGGAACTGCCCGCTTACGTGGTCCTGGCTGATCCGGGCGGGTTACCGATCGACGGGATTCGCAACTGGTCCTCTGGCTGGCTACCCGCCATTTACCAGGGCACCCAGATCCGTTCTTCGGGTTCGCCCATGTTCAACTTGGCAACCCCTTCCGATGTCCCCGCAGGCGCGCGAGCCAATCAGCTCAGCCTTTTGGAAAAGCTGAACCGAGCCCACCTTCGCGAACACCCGGAGAACACTGAGTTGCAAGCCCGGATCAACAATTACGAATTGGCCGCGCGTATGCAGACTTCGGTCACCGACGCGCTCGATCTTGGCTTGGAATCCGAGGAAACGCGAAAGCTTTACGGACTGGATCACGCTCATAAGGCGACGGCAAATTACGCGAAACGCTGCTTGATGGCGCGGCGTCTTGTGGAGAAGGGTGTTCGCTTCGTCCAGATTTATCTCCAAGGCCAGCCGTGGGACACCCACGACAAGAATGCGGAGAAACTAAAAGACCTCTGTTTGATGACGGACCAACCGAGCGCGGCTTTGGTCATGGACTTGAAACGGCGCGGGCTTTTGGACTCGACGATTGTGATTTGGAGCGGCGAGTTTGGGCGGCTGCCGATCTCACAAGGCAAAGACGGCCGCGACCACAATCGACATGGCTTTTCACTCTGGTTGGCCGGCGGTGGTTTCAAGCAAGGTTACGTCCACGGAACGACCGACGACTTTGGTTACAAGGCCGCTCAAGATCCGGTTCGTGTCTATGATTTGCACGCGACGCTTTTGCGCGCGCTGGGACTCGATCACAATCGTCTCACCTACCCTCACGAAGGACGCGATGATACCTTGACCGACTCCGTGGTGACGAATGCGAGGGTAGTTCCCGAGCTTCTGGTGTGAGCGTAAACGAGATTAAGTATTTTTGATCGCTGCTAATTCCTTGCTCAGCTCCCGTTCCCGCAACCACACAAAAATCACGGGAGTAACAATCAAGATATGAATCAGACTGCTCACCATGCCGCCAATGACCGGTGCGGCCAATGGCTTCATCACTTCGGCCCCAGCCCGCTGGCTCCACATGATGGGGAGCAAGCTGGCAACGATAGTCGCCACGGTCATCACTTTTGGTCGGAGTCGAAGGCGTGCCCCGTCTTTCACCGCCTGAATGAGGTCCTCGCGGTTGAAAGCCGCGCCTCGCTCCAACCGCCTCTTCGCTAGAGCCTCTTCGAGATAGACCACCATGACGACACCCGTTTGAATGGCGGTACCGAACAGCGCGATATATCCGACCCAAACCGCCACGCTGAAATTGTAGCCAAGCAGATATTGCAGGAAGACGCCGCCTGTCAAAGCAAAGGGCACCGCCAGAATGACGTGCGCGGCTTCTTTCAAATTGCCATAGACCACATAGAGCAACAGGAAGATAATGAAAAGCACGGTCGGCACAATGATCCTCAAAGTACGCTGAGCTCGGAGCTGGTTTTCGTATTGGCCACTCCATTCAATGGTCATGCCTTCGGGAAGGGTTATTTCACGTTTGACTCGTTCCATGGCCTCTGTCACGAAGCCGCCAAGGTCGCGATCTTGAACGTTCGCCTGGACGAACACTCGCAGGAGACCATTCTCGCTGGCGATTTCACTGGGCCCAAGCACTCGCTTGATGTGAGTGAGTTGTCCGAGCGGGATGTGTTTGCCGGACGGCGTGGCCACAAGGATCTCGCCAAGGCGCTCGATGTCATTGCGTTCGTCCCGTTCCAAGCGCACTTGAATGGGAAAACGCTGTCGGCCCTCGATGGTCGTGGTCACGTTCTTCCCTCCGAGACCTGCTTCCACGACGTCTAAAACCTGCGCGACGCGCAGCCCATAACGGGCAATGGCCGTGCGATCCACTTCGATCTCCAGATAAGGTTTGCCTTGAACACGCGACGGTGCAACTCCGATAGCCCCTGGGATCTGGCTGACCACGCGCTCGACCTCGAAGGCTTTCTGTTGCAGTGCGTCCAAGTTCTCCCCCAGAATTTTGATCCCAAGTTGCGCGCGGATTCCGGTGCTGGTCATCAGAATGCGATTTTCAATCGGTTGCAAAAAACCTGGAACATAGCCGGGCATGCGGGTCAGCTTCTCGGTCATTTCCGCGAGCAGAGTTTCTTTTGTGACCCCGGCACCCCACTCAGACTCGGGCTTGAACATGATCGTCGTTTCAATCATTTCCACCGGTGCCGGATCGGTCGCGGTTTCGGCGCGGCCCAGTTTACCGGCGACAGACGCCACCTCGGGTGTTTGCCGAATGACTCGGTCCTGCCAGGCCATGATCCGCTTTACTTCCGTGAGAGAGGTGCTGGGCAACAAGACTGGCATGAAGAGCAAACTGCCTTCGTTCAACGGAGGCATGAACTCCTGCCCGATTCCTTTGGCCAACCGGGCCGCACCGTCCCATTTCAAGGCTTCGAATTGCTTAACGACTGCCCGCGGCAGGCCAAACGCCAAGAGCAACGCCAATGTCAAAAGAAAGGCGGCACCCGCTAGAATTGTCTTGCGATGTACTAGCGCCCAATTGAGCGTAGGATCGTAGAGTCGGAGCAGGTTTTTCATCACCCAATTCCTCTCTTCGGCGTGGAACGGTCCGCGCACCAGGGCAGCGCAAAATGCTGGCACGACCGTCATGGCGAGGAGGGTCGATCCGATCATTGCGAAGGTCTTGGTGAAGGCGAGTGGGTGAAACAGTTTTCCTTCCTGTCCAGACAGCGCGAAGACCGGAACAAATGCCAGGATAATGATCACCATCGCAAAGAAGAGAGGGCGACCGACTTGCTTGGAGGCTTCGAGGGTGACTTGCAACGTTTCGGCAGCAGTCAGCCGAATCTCGCGAGTCGAGATCGCGGACGTCTCGCCCGCGTGTTCAGCCGACTCATTGTCAGAAAGAACAGTCCTTTCAGAACCTAGCGAGCGAGCCGCCCGTGCTCTTGCCCGTTTCTGTTCTTCCGCTCGCTCGCAGTGCCGGATCACGTTCTCCGTCATGACGATGGCTGCATCCACGAGCACACCGATGGCAATGGCAATACCGCTCAAGGACATGATATTCGACGTGATCCCAAACTGATTCATCAGAATGAACGAAATCAAGATCGCAACCGGGAGCGGGAAAGTGACAATGAGAATGCTGCGGAAGTGCCAGAGAAAAATGATGTGCGCCAAGGTGACGAGGACAATCTCCTCGATCAAGGCATGCCGGAGTGTGTCGATGGTCCTGTCGATCAGTTCGCTGCGATCGTAGAATGGCGTGATCGTGATTCCCGGAGGCAAACTCGCCGAGATTTGCGCGATCTTGGCTTTCACCTGGCGAATCACACCCATGGCGTTTTCTCCCGTGCGCATCACGACAGTTCCACCGACGACCTCCGTTCCATCCACATCGAGCGCTCCGCGACGAAAGTCGCCCCCGATCTGGACGGTCGCGACATCTCGGAGATAGACAGGAATGCCGTTGCGTTCGACCAGTACAATTTTCTCCAGATCGGCCGTCGAGCTGACTAAGCCGATCCCACGGACGACGAACTCCATTCCGTTTTCCTCGACGACTTTGCCGCCGACATTCAGATTGCTTTGGCGGACCGCTTCCATGATCTCTTCGAGAGAGACCTGTGCCGCCCGCATCTTGGTTGACGAAACCTCGATTTGATATTGCCGGACGAAACCGCCCACGCTGGCGACTTCAGCCACGCCCTGGACTGCGTTCAGTTGGTAGCGAATGAACCAATCCTGGATGGCGCGCAGTTGCCCGAGATCGTAGCCGCCCTGGGGCGCCTTGGAGCCATCGACCTTCAAATAATATTGATAAACCCAACCGAGCCCGGTGGCATCGGGACCGAGCTTGGGCGTGACTCCGGCAGGCAGAATATCGCCTAAATAATTGAGACGCTCCAAAACACGGGTCCGAGCAAAGTAGTTGTCCAGCTTGTCATCAAAAATGACGGTGATGAGTGAGAAGCCGAACATTGAGGCCGCCCGCACGGCTCTGACGCCCGCCAACCCCTGGAGGTTGACCGAGAGAGGGTACGTCACTTGGTCTTCCACCTCTTGCGGACTGCGGCCCGTCCAGTCGGCAAAGACGATGACTTGATTCTCGCTTAAGTCAGGAATCGCATCGATGGGCGTTCGGTACAATGACCTCACACCCCACCCGATAATGAAGAGCACTCCGCAGATGACCAGGAAGCGGTTGCGCAACGACCATTCAATGAGGCGGTTGATCATAAGGCTTTGGGCTCGGTCCGGCTCCACTCTCGATCCTCACAAGAATCTGAAATCTGACAGCGTCTCACTTTTTCACCTCGGTTCCACAAGAGAGCATCTGCGCGCCAAGAAATGGATTTCGTAACGGTGTTTCTGATTGCACCCAAAAGCCATCCTTGGCAGCGCCCGGAATAGCGCTGTTCACCATTGGACATTGATAGATCTTGAGCGAGCTGAACTCATCCTGCCGAGCGCGCAGATGCTTTGCGAATTCCACCGTGGCCATGCTGAACGGCAGAAACGCCTTGCGCGCGGCAGGCAGGTCCGAAGCTGGCTGCAAGTGACCGGTCGAATTCAGCGCCTGAACTGACGGCTGCCAGGACGGGGCCTCTGCGAGTGCCTGGACGAGGGCGGGCACCACGGCGTGCAGTTTCTGACCCTGCTGATTAAATTGCTGGACGTTGTCCGAAGCGAGCGCTTGAGCGATGGCATTTGCGACGACCAAGAACTCCCGAGCCGCTTTCGCCTGCGGCTCAGTCAACTTTTCGATGGGCGCCGCTTCTCCTTTAGTTTTCAAAGTTGTCGGAGCGTCCTCTGCCGAATGCTCGTGAGGAGGCGCTGTGATCTCGTTCGCTGAAGGGATCTCTCCTGTGGGACGGGCGCTTTGGTTCAATTGCGCCTGAGCATCAATCAGCATGTTGCCAGCGGTGACGACTTTCTCGCCCTCGGCAACGCCCTCAATGACTTCCCAGAAGTCATCTCCCAGGCGACCGAGTTTGAGATGGCGCTGCTCGTAGTTGCCGCTCCCTTGATCGACGTAGGCCAGCGCCTGTGGTCCGGGCGAAATGACAGCGCTTCGGGCAATGGCCAGTACCTCGGGCGCCTCCCATTTCACGAGGCCTTCAGCATAAAGACGATGGTATAATTCCCGTCCGCGTCCTCCGTTTTCTTCGATCAACGGATTTTGGATTTCGACTCGCACCCGCGCAGTTCGGGTCGCCTCGTTGATGTTAGGGTCGATGAACGTGATTGGCGCTGAGTAGGCCTTTCCAGGCACTGCCGGCGTGGTGACGTCCACGACTTGACCCGGTTTAAGCCAAGCCAAATCCCGCTCGTAAGCATCGAATTGGAACCACATGGTGGAGAAGTCACCGAGTTCAAACAGCTTGTCGCCTTCTTTGACATATTGTCCTTCATAGATAAATCGCTGGATTACTGTGCCGGAGATCGGCGCGCGTATTTCTCTCTGGGTTTGCGACTTTTCCGTTCGCTCCACCTCTTTGATTTGTCCTTCGGTCAAGCCGAGTCGGTTCAGACGATATGCTGCCGCGGCAATCAGGTTGCGCTGCTCGGCTCGGAGGGTGAGGGTGTTTGTGGACTGACTTTGATGGATAAGCGCCAGATATTCGTGCTCTGCCGTCAAGAGCGCGGGGCTGTAAAACGTCAACAAGGGCGCGCCTTCCATGACTTCGGCACCAACGTGGTTGATAGCCAGCTTTTCAATCCGGCCATCCACAAACGCGGAGACAAAGCGGTGCTTGGCATCGTTGTCCTCGATCCGGCCGGCCACACGCAAAGTCCGAACTAACGCGCGGCGGCGGATTACGTCTGTTTGAACGTTGACGACACTGACACTACTCGAACTGAGGGTGACCATGCCGGAACTGGTTTGAAAACCCTTCTCGCCTTCATAGATGGGAACTAGCTTCATTCCGCAAATCGTGCAATTGCCTGGCTTGTCGGACTTGATCCACGGATGCATCGCGCTTTGATAGTGAATAATCTTGCTGGCGCTCGAATCCGGTCCACGCCTCTCCGAGGGGAAGCGGCGGGCGGCAAACCAGCCTCCAGCCCCAGCGAGGACCACGCAAAGGAGAGTCAAAATCAGGTATCTGGGTTTCATTGTGCTTCAGGGTCGTTTGGGTGAAGGAGTTCCGGAATCGCCAGGGGTTCCCAGCATCTCGAGCGCCTCGAGATCGCCCACGCCGCAGCACAGGGCTAGCTCCGAGAGCAACTGATACTGTTCGGCCACCGTGCGAACGTAAGTGAGACGGCTCTCCAGCAACAGCCGACGCGCTTCCATCAGATCTAAAAACATTCCGCGATTTGCTCCCCATGCGGATCGGGCAGAACTCAACGCCAGCTCGGAACGCGGGATGATTTCATCGCGGTAGAGCGTAGCCTCAAGACGGCTGGCCTCGATTCGCACCGTCAGCCGGCTCGCTTCCGTCGGAACGAATAACTCGTAATCCGCTAGCTCCAACTGCGCCGCTGTGAGCCTGGCTCGATCACGTTCCAGATCGCTCCGGTATTTGTCCCGGTTGAACCAGGGCAAGCTGAGGCGGACGGTAAACAAGCCTTCTCGAAACTCGCCATCGCCACTGTACTGACGACCCTCCAGCCCGAGGCTAACATCCGGCAATCGCGCTCTCTTGGTTGAGTGGACGACCGCTTCGGCTTCATTGACTTCGTGCCGCATCACGTTGAGCCGGGCTTCGTTCTCGAGCGTCATTTTTTTCAAGAGTTCGTTGTAGATGACCTGCGGCCCGACCGGGGGGACCGTCAGTTTGGGCCAAGGATTTTCTAAACGTCGATTGAGCAGTCGATTCAAAAACATGCGTTCCTGGTCGCGTTGGCTGATATCCGTCCGCAATTGCTGCGCTCGTTTGGAGCGTTCATTGAGCATCCGCAACACTTCGGTTTGGGTCGCGGTGCCGGTGTGATAATGGTCTTCCACCGCCTCGGTCGTGCTTCCGAGCCATGCGAGGTCTTCGGTGCCGATCTCAATGGTGTAATCGGCGACAGCAGTCTTCAGGAGTTGCCTGGCGATCTCTAATCGGAGCATTTGAAACCTGAAATTGGCCCGCGCCCCAGCCGTTGCGGCTTCGGCTTGGGCGGCGCTTTTCGCCATTCGAGGTTTCCCAAAGAGAGGAAGTCGCTGTTCAATACCGTAAATAATATCGCCCTCCTCCTGGCGCATCGATCGGCTGGCAGCGACACCTCCAGCCATAAATGTAGGATCATCCCAAGCGCGTATGGACTTAACGTTGGCCTGAGCTGCTTTTACTTTCGCGGCCTCGGCATGCAGCGCGGGATTGTTCGTCCGCGCCTCTTCGGCCAATCGGTTGATCAACACGGCGGTCACCGGCAACGCATCGGAGCCAGGGTCGGCGGAGCCACCCGGTTGGGCTGAGAGCGGCAGATGAGTGATGACAAAGACTAAGATGATCGAAACGGTTTTCATGCGCAGACACGGATTGGAGTGGTTCAGAGACCGCAGGAAAAGTCCACAATGCGCCAACACAGGGCACACTACAGGCGGGGAAGAGAATCGATCAGATCAGATAGCTGCAATTTTGCTGATAAAGAGGAAGAGCAGCTATTTCTTGAACAGGAGATGGAGACGAAAAAAAGACAGGCACGAATGCAGTTGGGAGGTTGACCAACTGAACCGACATGTCATTCAACAGATGGAAGCTGTCGTGTGCGGCCGCCCGAGGTTGTGTAGCGGGCAAAGGCTGCGAAGCAGGAACGGATCGCGTTACGCAACAACTCCTTTTGCTTTCGCACGAGCACTTGACGCACTCTGGCGAAGCGCTTTGAGCTGCCGTGAAGACACTCTGGGCCGAGCCCAGCAGAACACTGAATAGAATGGCGAACAGGATCTTCACGGCAGACAGAAATTCGCGGATGGGTTGAATCGATCTGGCATTCAGTTGCTCGTAATTACTTTTTAGCCTTTGCGTCTGATTTGGCGATTTTCTTGAGGAATTTTGCCGGATCTTTGTCGAAATCTTTCTTGCAATCCTTGCAGCAGAATTTCACCTCCTGGCCGTTGTGGATAAAGACGACAGGCTCGCCCATGTCACCGCCGAGTTTCTCGTCGGAAACAACACAGACGTTCGACGGGTAAGCTTTCACTTTCTTGGCCGCGGCGTCGATTTTCTTAACGAATTTGGCCATCTCCTTGTCGAAATCTTTCTTGCAATCTTGGCAGCAGAGTTTGACCTCGCGTCCATCCTGAACGAACACGTAGGGATCGCCCATGTCGCCGCCGAATTTTTCACCAGTAACGACACAGGTGTTCAGAGGGTAGGGTTTAGGTGTCTTCTCGGTTTTCTTGTCCGCCGCGAACACTGAAAGGGGCGCAGCAATGACGCCGGTAACGAGGAGGCTTACAATGAGACATTTAGATAGTTTCATAATTCACACGATCAGAAGTCACACATTATACGCTCGTTCTGCTTAAATCACTCAATTTATTTTTTACTCCGGCCGTTCTGCTATCTCACGATGCTTCCTTAAGAGCCTGTTTGAAAAGTAGCAGCCGAGGCAACGAGGCTCAAATATCCCTGTTCTCCGATGAGGCGGACGGCACATCGAGGGCGCGCCACGAATCAAGAATTGAGATTGGCTTCTCTCGTCGGCAGGTAAATTGTAAAGGAGGTGCCACGCCCTACTCGCGTCTGGAGATGAATGGCCCCTTTGGCCTGTTCGACCAGGCGCCTCACGATGGACAAACCGAGACCAGTGCCTTGACCCGCCGGCTTCGTGGTAAAGTAAGGCTCAAAAATGTGCTCCAGAGTTTCGGATGAAATTCCAGGGCCATTATCCTCGATGGAAATCGCTACAAGCGGCGGTTGATTCCGGAATCCTTCGCGGTTGATCACGCGACCTTCGCTATCGTCAACGAACGATGAAAGGCTCAACTGCTCCAAAATGGTTCGACCCCGGATCTCAACCTGATGAGGCTGCGTTGAGCTCTGCAATGCGTTAATCGTTAAATTGAGCAGAACTTGAATCAGATCGGTGCCATTGATCTGTGCAGTCACTTCATCCTGCATCGGCACAATGATCAATGAGTTTTTCTGAACGTCTGAGTGCGCCTTCAAAAGCTCTCTCAAATCACTGAGGACCTGGTTCACACTCACACGGGTGGTTTGACCGGCGCTCCCTCGAAGAAAGCTCAGATACCGCCTTGAAATTTGTATGCAGTTATTGACTTGGAGAAGGATCTCCGAAATGCGGACTTTAACGCTTTGCAAGCTGTCTCCCTCGATCCGCGACGAGTTGCGGATGCTCTGGCTGATCAATTCGGCAAACCCAGAGATGATGGTGAGCGGACCGTTGATATCGTGAATGATGCTCGCGTAAATCTCCCCTTGGCCGCGCGTGATTTCTTCATGGAGCTTTTGGTTATGGATGTCCTCCTGCAACTGCACCAGCTTCCGATTGTAACCTTTGATTTCATTGGAGAGCGAACGACGTTCCATCGCGGTGGCGACCGCCTCGCGCATGGTCGATATCTCGAATGGTTTGGTCAAGTAATCGCAAGCTCCCAAGCGCAGGGCTTGTCGCGCTGTTTCCAGAGCTTCGTAGGCGGTCAGGATGATGACTTCGATTCCTGGGTCCAGTTTTTTAAGATGATTGAGCACTTCAATGCCGGACATGCCCGGCATGCGCAGATCCAGCACCGCCGCATCGACGGAATGGAGCCGGGCCAGTTCAATCGCCTCGGGACCGTTCTCGGCGAGAAGCACATGGTAAACATTCTTGAACAGCATCAGGAGCGCCTGCCGAGGCCCTTCCTCATCATCGACGATCAACAGCGTCCGTTTGGTTTTTGCGCTTTCATCCACTTTGCCCACAATTGGCTTGAGCGGATTCCTCTGGGCAGATAGAGCAGTAATATTCATGGAACGATAACGCTGCCGCTATGAAAGCGAGCGTGTTCGGGTTTCCCCTAGATCGCCTCTGGAAAGACCACCCCGGACTTCGCGCGCGCCTGACGACTCTGAACCCACCCCTACCCTTCCCAGGAGGGGAGCTTTGTCCGTTCCCCTCCTGGGAGGGGTAGGGGTGGGTCGGTTCATGGAAAGAAAAGCCACTGGTGTTTTCCACCCGACGTTGGCGCTATGGAAAGAAAAGAGATTAAAAGTCGCAGTGAGAGAAAGTGAGACGTCCTGAAATTGACGACTGCAGGCGTTCATGATCACGCGTCGTTATCTCAAACCAAGGACGGCGATTCAAGAAAGAAAAAGGGACCGTGCTAAAGGAAAGCAAGGTTCTTCCAGCACCGCCGTAATACTTTCGAGCGGAGTACTAGTGTAGTGTCTCACAAATAGCTATACATTCGTTGCGCCCAAATTGGCCTGTGGCGAGGCACGAGGAGGGAGCATCCCCCAAATGGGGCTGTGACCGACGAGAAACGAAGCCACAGGCCAATTTCGGCGCAACCCGCAGGGCGGCAGTTCTTTTTCGCGCAGACTTCGTTGCTCACTCCTCACAGATCGCAACGGATATGCTCGTCATTCGCGCCTCGTCTGAGCGAAAAA
>CAMAWP010000224.1 GCA_945861765.1 Akkermansia muciniphila
TCGTGGCAGTCCTTCTCCTGGTGGCAATCTTCAGCCATCCATCTGAACCGACGTACCAAGACGAATCGCTCAGTTATTGGTTCAAGCAGTGGGCTCGGCAAAGCAACTCCTTTGCTCCTCCTCCGGAAGCCTTTCGCAAGCTCGGCAGCCAAGCGGTGCCGTATCTCGTTGGCGCGTTGAAGAAACGAGAATCACGCTTCAATCGCTTTCATCTTTACGTTTATGATGCGTTGCCGGAATTCGTCCAAAAGCCTTTACGCCAGCCAGTGCGCGCGAGCTTCATTCGGTGGAAAGCCGCTCGCGCTTTGCTTGACATCGGATCAGACGGAGAGGCCGCTCTGCCGGCGCTGGTCGATGCTCTCCAAGATCCGGAATCGCGGGTGCGTTACACAGCGCTCAATGCGATCGTGGCCGTGGGGCCGGCAGCAGGAAGGGTGACACCCGATCTCGTGACTGCTTTGGAATCGCGGGATCGGTGGTTTCGCTACGCACTGGCCGAAGCGATCATCAAACTCGATTCGTATCCAAGAGATACCGTGCAGCAAATTGCGCAGGCGTTGATCGATATTATCAAGAGCATGGAATCGACCTCTGGCCAAGCCTTAGCCACGCTACAGCGGATCAAGCCGACGACTGAGGAGATTTTCATGGCATTAGCGGACGCCGTCCAGGAGCAGGATAAACAGCTTGTGATGCGAGGCAAACTTCACCAGCCAACCGTGGTTGGCATTCGATCGAACACATTCGTTACGCTTGTAAAGTTCGCCCAGGAGAATGCTTTTGCGGCGCATCTTCTAAGTGAAAAGCTCGAAGATCCTGACATGATCGTCAGAGCGATTGCTGCGGAATGCATCGCCGGAGTGATGCCATTTCCAGAACCGGTGCAGCCAAAGCTCGCGGCGCTGTTGCGGGAGACCAACTCTCTGGTGCGGGTCCAGGCTGCTTTTGCGCTTCATACACTTGATCCGAGCCTTACTCACGCAGTGGTCGAGCCGGTGTTGGATGGGCTGATCGATAGCAACGTGGAAATCCAGCGGCGAGCGGCTCACGCTCTAGAAATGATGGGTTCGTCGAAGATACCGACGATCGCAGAGTTGCTGGGTCGCAAAGAAGGAGCGGCAAAGGCAAAGGCCTCGATGGCTCTCACTCGGTTCACTCCGGCAATGGCGTCCGAGGTTCTCTCCTTTTCTTTTAGGCGCCCGATGCTTTAATGCACGAATGGAAACAGTTTCTTTGGGTGGCAGTGCGCTGAATTGCAGTCGGCTGGCTTACGGATGCTGGCGGATTGTTGGAAGTGCGGAATCGTGCGAGGTAACTCCTGAACGCGAGGCCCACGGCCGGAAGGCGATCACCACGGCGTACGAGTCGGGCTACACTCTCTTCGATCTCGCGGACATTTATTCCGGCGGCGAATCAGAAAGGATTTTTGGCCAAGCGCTCAAAAGCGTCTCCGGGATGCGTGAGCGAGTGCTGATCTCTTCGAAATGCGGGATCCGCAAAGCTGGCGACCCCGATCCGCACTCGCCCTATCGCTACGACTTTTCCGCGGGCCATATCATCTGGTCATGCGAGCAATCTTTGAAGCGTCTCGGAATCGAGACAATCGATCTCTACCAACTGCATCGCCCAGATTACCTGAGCGATCCCGAGGAAGTGGCGCAAGCGTTTTCCCGTTTGACGCAAGCTGGAAAGGTCCGTGAATTTGGCGTCAGTAATTTTCATCCGGCCCAGCTAGCGGCGCTTCAAAAAACCTGTCCTACACGTTTGATCGTCAATCAAGTTGAAATCAGCTTGGCCAAGCTCGATTGCTTCCACGACACAACGCTCGATCAATGCCAGAGCGAAAAGATCACGCCGATGGCTTGGAGTCCATTGGCTGGGGGAAGGCTTGGGGCGAGCGATCCGATTGATCTCCGCGACCCCGGACATGCTCGCCGGCTCCAGCTCCGCGAGACCTTGGATTTGATCGCACGCGCGCATGAGTCGAGCCGTCCCGCCATCGCCTTGGCCTGGCTGTTGAAGCATCCGAGCAAGATCGTTCCCATCGTCGGATCAACAGATCCGCAGAAGATCAGCGAGCTCACGAAAGCGGTGGATATCGAGTTAACTCGCGATGAATGGTACAGGCTTTTCGAGGCGGCTCTGGGTCATCGGTTGCCGTGATAAATCTCAGGATTCCATCTTGAACTCCCACCCACTAACTCCCGCCGAACTCGGCTACCGCATGCCTGCGGAATGGGAGCCGCACGCCAGCACCTGGTTGACGTGGCCACGCCCCAACGGCATTAGTTTCCCAGATAAGTACGAGACCATTCCGCCCGTTTATGCAAAGTTGATCCGGCACCTCGTTGAGGTCGAACAGGTCAACATCAACGTCTGGGATTTGGACATGGAGGCGTGGGTCCGAGAGTTATTGCTGGCCAATGCGACACCACTTGATCGCGTGCAATTCCATCACTTCCCGGCTTACGAACCGTGGTGCAGGGATCATGGCCCGATCTTCCTCGTGCGCGACTCGAAAGCACGGGATGACCGAGCGGTCGTGGACTGGGACTATAACGCTTGGGGAGGCAAATATCCTCCGTTCGATCTCGACGACGCCATTCCTCAACAGGTTGCCAAGCTCCGTGGATTGCCGCTGTTCTCGCCTGGCATCGTCATGGAAGGAGGTTCGCTCGAAGTCAATGGCCGAGGCACTCTACTGACGACCGAAGCCTGTTTATTGAATCCAAACCGCAATCCTCAACTCAACAAATCTGAGATCGAGGGATATTTGCGAGCCTATTTGGGAGTGACAAACATCGTTTGGCTTGGTGAAGGCATCGTGGGCGATGATACGGACGGACACATCGATGACCTCACACGGTTTGTCAGTCCGACGACGGTTGTGACGGCAGTTGAAAATGATCCTTCGGATCTGAACTTCGAGATCCTGCAAGAGAATCTTCGGCGTCTCCAAGAATTACGCGATCAAGATGGCAGGCCGTTTCGCATCGTTGAATTGCCTATGCCTGGCGTTGTTGAATGCGAAGGTCAACGATTGCCCGCCAGCTACGCCAATTTTTACATCGCGAATGGCCTCGTCTTGGTTCCGACCTATCGTCACGCCAACGACACCAGAGCGCTTGCGATTCTTCAGGACGAATTTCCGGATCGGCGCGTCGTTGGAATTGATTCCACCGAGCTCATCTGGGGGCTGGGTTCATTTCATTGCATCACCCAACAGGAGCCCTCCTAAATCTCTGCCGCTATGAATCAGCCTCGCGATAATCGGGATCTGTTGACAGAGGGCCTCTCGCATCATCTAGACGGTCGGCTGCAGGAGGCGGAATCGCTCTATCGCCGCGTGCTGCAAGAGCACCCCATAGAATATGACGCATTGTACCTATTGGGAGTTGCACTGAGGCAACAGGAGCGACTGGAGCTTTCGTTCGAAATGCTTGAGAAAGCCCGACTGGCCCGTCCGGATTACGCTAAGACGTATGTGGAGTTAGGCGCGGTGAATTTTGGATTGAAACGGCTTGTGGAGGCGATCGCCTATTTGGAAATGGCGCTCAAGCTTCAGCCTCACTTTCCTGAAGCGCACGAATACTTGGGACATGCCTATCACGAATTTTGCTATTTTGAGAAAGCAGCCGCCCATTATCAGAACGCACTGGCGCAGGAGCCTCATCGGCCCATCGCAAAAAGCAATCTGGACATCATCGCTCAGCGCGAACAACAGTTGACGGCGTTCGCAGAGGAGAGCCGGTCGATCTTGCTAGGCTCCGACCGACCTGAGGGCTTGAATCCCGCTGGAACCAGAACGTTGGAGAGCCGGGACATTTTGCCCCATCTATTGAACCGCTTGGGACTTACCGAGTCGGGAGCTGAGATCGGAGTTCAAAAGGCCTCATTTTCCGAGCATCTCTTAAGGCACTGGAAGGGACGATTGCTTTACTCGATCGACCCCTGGCGCGAGTTTTCCAACGAGTCTTACGTGGATGTCGCCAATGTTCCACAGAGCAAACACGACCGGTTTTATAGGGATGCAATCCGCAAGCTCATGCCATTCCAGCAGCGATCGGTGATTTGGAGACTGACGTCCCGGGAAGCTGCGGAACTAATCCCCGACCAATCTCTGGACTTCTGCTACATCGATGCCGATCACAGCTACAACGGAGTGAGCGAGGACATCCGTTTATGGTATCCCAAGGTCAGACCGGGAGGACTTATGGGAGGACACGACTTCATTCAAGATGGCTCTTATACATTTGGCATTTTTGGGGTCCAACGCGCTGTGAACGAATTTGTGGCGTCGAACAAGGCGCACCTGTTCCTATCAGGTGAATCGGAGGTTGCGTTTCCCTCGTGGTTCGTCCTAAAAAGAAAGTGAACCGGCGAATTGCCATCACAATCGTGCTTTCCGCGGATTCCGACACAATTCGGATTGCATTCGTTCCTTAACCTCGGTAAATCCTGACGGGTATCCAGAACACAACCAAATCCTAAGACCTATGCCGCAACCATGTTTTCATCCAAGTATTGAAGGGGCTCAGCACGGCGCGAAGAGCCTGACTGATTTCCTCGATTACGCCAAACGCTCTGGTGCTGCCGGGGCGCAACCCTCGAATTATATGCTCCAGGGGGGGAAGCTTTTCCGAAGCGCCAAAGAGATCAGGCAAATTTTTGAAGAGCGCGGGATGAAGCTGGATGGTGTTTCATGTCATTGCCCATTTTGGGTCCATACAACCGCCTGGACTGGCAGCCCGTCCATCCGCCCGTTCATTCCGGCCGACGTCGCCAAGAAATCTTCAGCCGAGATTGAAAAGTGGGCGGAGAACTATCTTCTTAAGCTCATGGACCTGTGCGCGGAGCTCGGAGTGAAGATCGTGCCGATGTTCTGGGGGGTGGCATTTGGATGGGAATTGGCTACCGGATATCCTTGGGGTTTCTGGAAAGGGAGCGACTACGATTTGATCAAGGAAGGTCAAGAGCGCTTTGTGAAAAAGACGTCCAAGCTCCGACAGAAAGCGAACGCTCTTGGCCTCAAGCTGGCTCATGAAATTCACCCGGGAACGGCGGCGATGTGCGCGGATGATTTCAACATGTTGGTTGAGGTTTGTGACGGAGACAAATGCCTTGGGGTAAACGCAGATCCTTCGCATTGCTGGGAGGGCGAGGACTGGGAGACGCGGTTCTTGAAGGTTGCTCCCAGGATTTACGCCTGCCATGTGAAAAACTTCACGATCCGGCAGAACCTTCCGCTACGAATGATGGATCCGAGCTGGCAAAAACGGGCGATGCAGTTTGTCGATATCCCGACAGGAGACTTGAACATGACGCGCTATGTCGAATTGTTGATCCATGTGGGGTATCCTCAGCGATATCGAGAAATCATGGGCACTGCAACGGCTCCGCTCATCGTCGAAGCAGAAAGTGCTTACCGTGACTTGGATGAAACCAGCGCGAATGGCATTCAGTACGTGCGAGACAATTTGTGCTTCCCGGTCGCGGCTGGCTCATTCGAAGAAGGAATGGGCGCTTAGAAAAAAACGCCATCAAGCTCCTTACTGCGCGAGAGCCAGCTTCAACGCTGTCTCGTTGCGATAGATCTTACGATTTGGCTGGCAAAGGCGAGCCGAGCCGATCGAGTTCCCTTTGGTACTGCTCCTTCTCTCCTGGCTTTTTCAACTGTTCAGCGAGGGACACTAATTTTCTATAAATGCCCGCAAGATCCGGGTAATCCGGAAAATCCTTCACAAACTGTTGATAGGTCTGGGAGGCCTCTTCCTGCTTCCCCACGAATTCCAGCGTGCGCGCCGAAGCCAGGGTGACTCGAATCTTTTGTTGCCGTGACGACGGCTGACGAGCCGCTTTCTTATAGGCTTCGAGCGCCTCGTCAAATTTCGACCCCGAGAAATACAGATCGGCCAACTTTTCCAGCAGCACAGAGCTTTGTTGCAGCTCTGGAACGTCCATCAAGTACTGAATCAATTCCGTCGATGGCACATCATTGGCCAAATTGATGTTTACCACCTTCAGATGAGACCACTCGATCAGCTTGCTCTTTCGCTGAAGGAGGTTCTCGTGTTGCGTGAGAGGCTTTTTTGCAAAAGGCCGATAGAGCGGGTCGCCGACCACAGTGGTTTGCCAGGATAAATAGGGTTGGCACGCATAGGAGGCTTCGCCAAAACTAAAGCCAAGATGGATTAAACGATGGAAAAAAATCGCAAGATTCGGCGTGAATTCCAAATAGGGCTCATAGACACATCCCATTGTCGCGGTCGCGCCTTTGTCCAAGAGGGGCCCAACCCAGTTTTGCGTCGCAGACCGGATCGTTTGCGCGCTGAACGAATGCAAGTGATAGGCGAAGGCGCCCGGCATAAATTCCACCTGCGGACGCGTGAAAGGTCCTGACACCTGTCCATCATATTCATACCACCCCGCATAAAAGGCGATCTGGCTCATTGGAAAGCTGACCGGAAATCGTTCATCTCTGTCGTCCACAACGCATTCGAACCCAAGCCGACGTGTGATTTCTGCCGCGCCCTTAATCCAGTCATCGCCCACCTTGGAGCTTCCGTTGGTCAAACCACGCGCATCGAAGTAAGCGCGACCCCACAGTCCTTCTGTTTCGGCTTGGATAGCTTTGTCGATCAACCCGCGGGCGATTTCGACCGACGGCCCGTCGAGACGAGCGACCATGAGAATTCCGTTGGTAGGGTTTAACGTGCTGGCGTTGGTGGCTCCGAACGTCTTGTTGAGCAAAGGCCCAAACAGAGGTATGGGCGAATGGCGGAGGGGCAGCAGAGCGAGTTCACTGTCCACGGCCGCTTCGTTTCGACGCAGCTCCGGGCGCATCGAAGCCGCGCCGTCCTCCTCCAATTTCGGATCGGCAAGAATTCGGAGTGGAACACCGTAGCAGAGCGCGGCATAGCGCACCGCTGCTTCAACTGGTCTCACAATTTCCGTGGAATTCTTCTTGCCCGTCGGCTTCACATCGGGTCGGAAAGCGAGCAACCCTGCCTTCTCCAGCTTTTTCAGGAGAGGCTGTTGTAAGCGGTCCTGAAACTCCTTGCGGGTCATTGTTTCATTGCTCGGCAGATCGAATCCAAAAACCTGATTCGCCGGTATCTCGCGGCGCTTTGCGTAGTAATCCGCCAATTCTTTGGATTCCTTAAGATTGGCGTTATACACGACCACCACGGTGCCACCTTCCCCGGCGGTGGTTGCGCGCGGCACCATGGTCAGGCTCGCAAGAAAGCCCAGGAACAACCCGATTCCTCTCATCACGAACCCTCTCCGGACGCAACGCCTCTCAAACATCATTTCCTTTCACCATTTATGAACTCTGGATAACTTTCAAGCCGTCGTAGGCGAATTCCACGCCAGGAGGCATCTCGGCCTGGTCAACGTCATGATCGAAGTCATGGGTTAAATGGGTCAGATAGGTTTGCGGCGCACCGATCCGCCGTGCCACAGTCAACGCCTCGTCCAGACACATGTGGGTGGGATGTGGATCCCTCCGCAACGCATCGAGCACCACCACTTCCGAGCCCAGGACCTGATCGATCACAGGCGCTGGCACCTCTTTGCAATCACTCAGATAGGCGAGCCGTTTGACGCTCCCTTGAGTGAACAGATAGCCATTCACTGTCATCGCCCCGTGTGGCAGTGGCAACGGGGTGATTTGAAGATCGCCCAATGTAAACAGCCCATCGACAATATGCGGTTCAGGGATGAAGTAACTTTTCGGATAAGGACCTCCCTTAAAGGCGTAGTCGAAAACCCTTCGTAACGCCGCCATCGTCTCTTCATTCGCATAGATCGGAAGTCCCTTTCCCCCGCGTAAATCGCAAAAACGACGACAATCATCCAAACCCAAGATGTGATCAACATGGCGGTGCGTGAAGATCACAGCGTCCAGCCACCGGATGTCCTCTCGAAGTATCTGAAGGCGAAATTCCGGACCTGTATCCACGACCAACTTGACCTGATCCGTTGCGACGTATATGGAAGGCCGCGTCCGGTGGTTTTTTGGATTGGCCAGGAATGATGGAGGATACTCCTTTCCGATGACCGGCACTCCCACCGATGTGCCCGACCCGAGAAAAATGAAAGAAAAAGACATGACAGAGTTATGGACTAAAAGTCAGCACCATCGATCAAGGCCTTTCAAAATCGGATTTCAAATCGCATTCCAAATATCTTTTGCGAAATGCTACTACATTAGCCAAAGTCAAACCTAACGAATTCTTGCCATGTTAACCACGCTTCGGATCAAAAATCTGGCCCTTGTGGAAGATCTGACGCTCGAACTCCAGTCGGGCTACAATGTCATTACCGGGGAAACCGGGGCGGGTAAATCCATTATTATCGGCGCTCTCAACCTGATTCTCGGAGAACGGGCGGACCGAACATTCATCCGGAGCGGTAGTGATAGTTGTTCTGTCGAGGCGCTCTTCGACATCGCCAGCTTCCAAGTTCCGCTCCGCTCCTTTTTGGAAGAGAACGGGATCGAGCCATGCGAGGAGAATCAGCTCGTGGTGAAAAGGACATTTACCACCGCCGGGACAAACCGCCAGTTTGTGAACGGCTCTCCCACCACTCTCCAGGTATTGTCTTCCATTGGCGAAGGGCTCGTGGATATCCACGGTCCCCATGATCACCAGTCTCTGCTTCATCCCGCCAGGCAGCTCGCGATCTTGGATGCCTTCGGTAATTTGCGCCCGCTGCGCGAGAACTTTTCGAAGCTTGTTCGGCAACGATCAGTTCTCGATGACGAAAAGGTCGCTTTGATTGTCGATGAAAAAGCGTACGCGCAGCAACTCGATCTCCTGCGGTTCCAGGCAAATGAGATCAAGGCTGCCAAGCTGCATCCCGATGAGGAGTCGCAACTGCACGAGGAATACCAGCGCGCCAGCCACGCGGCCAAACTTCTTCAGCTCACGCAGACCGCCGTGGGGCTTCTCACCGAGGATGAGAATTCGTTGCTCGACCGAGCCGGCGCACTAGGCCGGACATTGCAGGAGATCCAACGAATTGACTCGACGGCTGATCCCCTGCTCTCTCTCCACAGCCAAGCCGTCGGTCCGCTTCATGACCTTCAAAATGAAATCTCGCGTTACGCGGACCGATTAGAGATTGACCCGATTCGGCTGCAGGAGTTGGAGGAACGCCTTAACATGGTCCAATCGCTCAAGCGTAAGTACGGCTCCTCCTTGGAAGAGATCATTGCATTCGGCGCAGAGGCGTTGCAAAAGTTGATTCTCCTTGAGCAGCGCGACGTTGAACTGATCCGGATCAACGACCAATTGAAGAGAATCAATACCGAGCTGTCTCGCATTGGCCAAGAGCTCTCGACCCAACGCCGCAAAATTATTCCGAAATTATGCAAAGCTGTCGTCAAGCAGCTCCTGGATCTCGGTTTCAAACAGAGCCATTTCGACATCGCGATCTCGACGGAACCTCAGATCTCGAATCTCAAATCTCAAATTCCCCTGTCAGGTTTGGATTCGATCGAGTTCCAATTTGCTCCCAACGCCGGAGAACCGCTTCGCCCCTTGCGAGCTATCGCCTCTTCCGGGGAAATGGCTCGTGTGATGCTGGCTTTGAAAACAGTTCTTGCGGCCGAGGACGAAATACCGGTCTTAGTATTCGACGAAGTAGATGCCAACGTCGGCGGAGAGACGGCTCATGCGGTCGGCCAAAAAATGTGTCAGATTTCGCGTCAACGCCAGGTCCTGTGCATTACCCACTTGGCTCCGGTCGCGGCCTGCGCCTCCACACATTACGTTGTGACCAAACATCTCAAAGCTGGACGAACCATTTCGGAGATCAGACAGCTTGATGGCTCGGCGCGGGTTGACGAACTAGCCCGGATGCTAGGCGGCCAATCAGATGCCGCTCGCAAACACGCGGAAGAATTGTTGAAAACCGAGGCCGCGCCTTAATCGAACAACGGTTCAAGATGGGCGGAGTGCTCTGGGCGCTTGGGGCTCTGGCTTCGCAGCTCGCTCCTTATAGATCGGTGTGGATCTGCGGCTCGATCGAGCCTCGGCGCAAGCCCAACATCCTGTTCGTCTCAGGTTCGCCTGGAAAGTTCCTCGCCCTTAGCCAGGAAGTCGGAATCCCATCGCTCGATCTCCTCCCGATCGAGTGTCCCACAAGCGACTGCGGAATATGGCCGCGCGAGCTCAAGAACCCGGCGCATTCTTCACGGTCGAATCTCAATCGGGCCAGGGAACTCGAATCGTGCTCGACATTCCCCAGGAAAACCCGCATGAGTCTGCCCTCAAATGAAACCCGTTCGGTTGCTGATCGTGGACGATCATGAGGTGGTGCGCGTTGGGCTGAGAACGCTGCTGGGAAGATTCCAAAGTATCGAGGTAGTCGGTGAAGCCAGCACTGCCGCCGCCGCCATTGCGGAGACGAAGCGACTTTCGCCCGACGTCGTTTTGCTCGATATCCGTCTTCCAGATGGCAATGGGTTCGACGCTTGCCGACAGATCCAGGAAATGGCGACCGACACACGCGTCCTGATTCTCACGTCGTTTGCGGACGATGATGTCGTCTTCCAATCGATTGCCGCCGGAGCGGATGGTTATTTGCTCAAAGAAATAGATGGCGAAGGTTTGGTCAAAGCGATCGAGAAGGTCGCGGCTGGACAGTCCATCCTAGACCCAGCCATCACTCGGCGTGTCATGAGCCGGGTGAAGAATGGTGTTGAACCGATCGGCAAGACCAAACTTGATCCCCTTTCCCCCCAAGAACGAAAAGTCCTGGCTCTTGTGGCGGAGGGAAAAACCAACAAAGAAATCGGAATTGATCTCGGTCTCAGCGATAAGACCATCAAGAATTACCTGAGCAACATTTTGGATAAGCTTCAGCTTAGCCGCCGATCGCAGGCGGCAGCGTTCTTTGTCCAGCACTCAGTTCGTTAGGGTTAAATGGCCCTATCTTCGGTAGGGTCAAAAAACTTTCAGTTAAGCTCTACAAGATTCCATAGTTTTAAGTCACCATCTGCCAACGGTTTCGGCGTTTTGGTCACTTGGTTCGATGAATTCTCAGCTTCGATTCGGCCATTGGGCTGCTAACTCAATTCGCCACGGGTCTGATATGCGTTTGCATCGATGACCCACGAATGACCGGCGTGGCTAAACATATCTGAGCAACTTATGAGCTTTAAACTCTCTCGATGAACAGACCCACCCCTACCCCTCCCAGGAGGGGAACTTTGTCCGCTCCCCTCGCAAAAGAGTTCGAGGTGCCCGTGATCGTTTTGCCTACCCCTCCCAGGAGGGGAACGGGCAAAGCTCCCCTCCTGGGAGGGGTAGGGGTGGGTTCAGAGTCGCCCTGCGCGCACCAAGTTCGGGGTGGTCTCTCCGGGAACTCGAAGAGGTTCGATTCCCGGGCTGCATTCTCTCTGATCGAGGTATTGGTGGCAGTCTCGATTGGCGGGATCATGTTCATCAGCCTTTACTCCGGTTTCTCGACCGGCTTCGCGGTCGTTCAACTCGCCCGGGAGAATCTGCGAGGTGCCCAGATCTTGCAGGAGAAGATG
>CAMAWP010000225.1 GCA_945861765.1 Akkermansia muciniphila
TCCTCATATTATGAAGTCTTTAAATCGTCGGCCCTCTCTTCTGACTCTCTCGGTGGCTTGCCTGCTGGCGGGCCTAGGTGTTTGCCAAGCGCAGGAACCGGAGTTGCAGGTCGGCGTTGCGAAGGTGGACATTACGCCTGGATATCCAATCCGCCTCACTGGTTATGCCGTGAGGAAAATCGAATCTGACGCGGCTGCGCAAAAGCTTTGGGCGAAAGGACTGGCCATCCGCAGCGGTCAAGAGCCAGTGGCCATTCTGATAACTGTCGATAACTGCGGCGTCTGCGCCAATGTCACCGAGGAAGTCGCCGCGAGGCTCAAAGCAAAGGCCGGAGTAGATCGCGAACGATTCGCCGTCTGCTCGTCTCACACGCACACAGGACCGTGTCTCGTCGGGTTCGCGCCAAACATTTTCGCCATGCCGATACCCGAGGAGCAACAATCCACGATCGCGCGTTACACTCAAGAATTAACCGACAAGATCGAGCAGGCGGCCCTGGCTGCTATCGGTGACCTTCGTCCGGGAAAGCTCGACTGGGGAAGCGGCAAAGTCCGGTTCGCTCGCAATCGAAGAACAGCAGGCGGCCCTGTCGATCACACGTTTTCCATGCTCCGCGCGACTGATCGGGAAGGGAATTTACGAGCGCTTGTGGCCAATTATGCCAGCCATTGCACGACTCTGGGCGGGGAGTTCAACAAGATCTGCGGCGACTGGGCCGGATTTGCTCAAGAGTTTTTGGAACGAGATCATCCCGGTGCGATCGCGCTGGTCACGATGGGTTGTGGGGCAGACTCGAATCCGTTTCCTCGCGGCGGCCCCGATGGCGGCCTGAATCTCGCCAAGCAACACGGGGAAGAGATCGCCACGGAAGCACAAAGGCTTTTGGGACAAAAGCTCACGCCTCTCCGCCAGCAACTCCGCTGTCAGGCAAAGCGTATCAGTCTTCCGTTTCAAAAACATTTCACACGAATCGAATGGGAAGAGCGCGCCCAGAAGAGCGGCATTGTCGGCTATCACGCCAAGAAGAATTTAGCCCGACTAGACGCTGGGGAGACGCTGCCGACAGCTTTGCCTTACCTGGTTCAGACCTGGAGCTTTGGGAACGATTTGGCGATGGTTTTTCTCTGCGGTGAAGTCGTGGTGGATTACTCCCAGCGCCTCAAGGGCGAATTCGATTCGGCTCGGCTCTGGCTGAACGCTTATGCCAACGATGTCCCGTGCTATATTCCTTCCCGACGGATTCTAGCGGAAGGCGGCTATGAGGCCGAGGACTCGCTTTGGTATTATGACCGGCCCGCGCGGCTTGCTCCGGAAACGGAGGACCTGATAGACAGGACAGTCCATGAGCTGCTGCCGAAAGAGTTTTTGGTCGATCCTAAAAAGGCCGAGTTCCCTGCCGCAAAAACTCCGGAAGAATCCCTGGCTTCGATTCGGACGAAACCTGGGCTAACTGTAGAATTAGTGGCGTCCGAGCCATTCGTCACGGATCCGATCGAAACTCGCGACGGCCAATCCCTGTCGGGAATCATCACCGATGAAACCGCCACCAGTCTGGTGCTTATGGGTGCCACGGGCACACGTCAGGCGATCCTTCGCAGCGATGTCGTCGAGATTAAGGCGTCCAATCTCTCGATGATGCCCGAGGGTCTTGAGCAGTACCTCCCGGCGCAGGGGCTGGCCGATTTGATAACGTATATCCAAAGGCCTTTGCCATCGGCCAACCTCCCTTGAGCGTCGATTTAGCTAACGCTCCTATGAAATCGACTGAGCATGTGCTTGTCTTCGTGACCGCGCCGGATTTAAAGACGGCTCGCAGGCTGGCCAAAGCGGCTCTGGAAGCGCGTCTGGTGGCTTGTGCCAACCTTCTTCCCAAAGTCGAATCTCATTACTGGTGGCATGGCAAAGTGGAGTCCAGCACCGAAATCCTCATCCTGTATAAAACAAAGGCTGCTAACCTCGCGCGGTTGGAAAAGCTCATTGTGTCGAACCACCCGTATGACACGCCCGAGTTTGTCTTTGTGCAATTGTCCGGCGGGAACGATCGGTATCTGGCTTGGATCAACGAGAGCCTTCAGGGGGCAAACCTCGCTTGATCTTTTGCCCAAGGACGTCGGTTAAACGTTTCACTGGTCTCGCTGGTGGAATATCGGATCGAGCTGACGATCAAAGCAGCGCCTTCTCCACAATTTTGCCACCTTGATTCGTCAACCGGACGTCCAGCCCTTTGAAGTTGTAGGTCAGTTTGTGGTGGTCGAGTCCAAACAGATGGAGCAACGTCGCGTGAAAGTCATTGACGTGGGTGCGATCTTCGACCGCGTGCCAGCCGAACTCGTCGGTCTTTCCGACGACACATCCGCCTTTGACGCCTCCGCCTGCCATCCACAGGCTGAAACCAAAACGATGATGATCGCGGCCAGAATCAGGCCCGGGCTTCTGATTTTGAGTGATCGGCGTTCGCCCGAACTCCGTTCCCCAAACCACGACAGTGTTGTCCAAGAGACCACGTTGCTTCAAGTCTTTGACGAGCGCTCCGATTGGTTGATCCACTGTTCGGCAGTTTTCGTCGAGGCCCTCGCGAATGCGGCTGTGATGATCCCATTTCCGATGGAAGATGCTCACGAACCGGACGCCTCGCTCGACGAGCCGACGGGCCAGAAGACAATTTTGAGAGAAGCTTCCAGACTCGCCGGTTCGCTCAGTCCCGTAAGCTGAGTGTGTTTTCAGTGTTTCGCTGCGCAAATCGATCAATTCCGGCGTGGTCATCTGCATTCGAAAAGCCAGTTCGTATGACGCGATTCGGCTGGCGATTTCTGGATCGAGGACAGATTCATACTGGCGTCGGTTGAGCCGTTTGACGGCATCGATCTGAGCGCGCTGCATTGCCGGGGTGACACCGGGCGGATTCGAAAGGTTCAACACCGGCTCGCCTTGGTTGCTGAAAAGCACTCCGGCGTAATTGGTCGGTAAAAAGCCACTTCCCCATGTGCTCGACCGCGAGACTGGGCCGCGGGCGGTCATGAGTACGACGTAACCTGGCAGGTTGGCGGACTCGCTTCCCAGCCCGTAGGCTACCCAGGCACCGGCGCTCGGACGACCGGGCGTTTCTGTGCCGGTGCTGAACAGAATCTCCGCTGGCGCGTGGTCGAACTGATCCGTGTACATCGAACGAATGAGCGTGATATCGTCCGCGCAAGATCCCACATGAGGCAGCAGCTCGGACAGCTCCATGCCGCATCGTCCGTAACTGCGATACGGAAAATGGCTGCCCATGAGCAAAGATTGTTCAGGCTTGATGAACGCAAACCGTTCATTCTTGAAGAACGAATCCGGCAGCTTCTGCCCCGTCATTTCGTGCAGTTTCGGTTTCGGATCAAACAGCTCGATCTGGCTTGTCCCGCCGGCGAGGAAAATGAAAATACAGTTTTGAGCTCGCGCAGGAATCTGCGGTGGCCTCGGCGAGAGAGGATTCGTTTGGATAGCTTCCTTCGCGCGGAGGGAGTCTCGGCGTAAGAGGGAAGCTAATGCGAGCGAACCGAGCCCGCTCGAGGCGCTGGTCAGAAAGCGTCTTCGAGATAGGAAAGAAGGGTCTTGAATCAATTTCATAATCGGCGGTCGGTTACTGGCGCGTGATAAACTCATCCAGGTTTATTACTGTGCGGGCCAGGCCAATCCAAGCTGCCGCCTCAGCCCGTTCGATTCCGCCCGGCAGGGATTGCTGGCCAAGCATCTCCTCGACTGACTCGGGATTATTCCTGCACAAGTTCAGCTCTTCCGAAAATAGGGCCTCCATTTCCGCCACCTCTTGACGCTGCGCGGGGCGAGCCAGGCACAGTTGATACAAGTGATCGATGCGGGCGGCAAAATCGCCCTCGCACTCGCGCAGCACGCGCCGCCCCAAAGCTTGTGCCGTTTCGAAAAAGGCAGGGTCATTCATCAGCGTCAGAGCTTGCAGCGGCGTGTTCGAGCGATCGCGACGAACGCAGCAAACATTGGCATCCGCGCCGTCGAACATCATCAGCATTGGAAAAGAGAAAGTGCGTTGAACATTCACATAGACTCCCCGTCGATATCGATGTTGACCTGGGCTAGGTTCCATGAACCGTTCGTTCTTCAGCTCTTTTAAGTTGGACAGTGCCGTTGGCAACGGTGGTTGAAAACTCGGCCCACCCACCTCGGGGTTTAAGAGGCCGCTAGCCGCCAGAGCAACGTCTCGAATACACTCAGCCTCGAGGCGCAACCGGTTTTGACGCGCCAACAACGTGTTGCTCGGGTCCCTCTCGATCAGCTCCGGACGGTATTGGGAGCTTTGGCGGTAAGTGGAAGAACTGACAACGAGCCGGATCATCGCCTTGCGACTCCATCCACGCGCTATGAATTCGGTGGCCAGCCAGTCGAGGAGTTCAGGATGAGATGGACGGTCTCCTTTGACTCCGAAGTTATCGACCGTTGGCACCAGGCCTTGTCCGAAGAGATGTTGCCAGATCTGATTGACGGCCACGCGGCTTGCTAGGGGATTTCGCGGATCGACAATCCACGTTGCCAGATCAAGGCGGTCGGCTTGCTGGCCGCGCAGTTGCAGAGGAGGGAGAAACGCGGGAGTAGCAGGTTCCACTTCGACACCGTTGCGGAGGAAATCGCCCTGTTTCTGGACATACGATTTTCTTGGATTCAGGTTCGCCGCGATGACGATTGCTTTGTCGCTCGGTGGCAGCGGCCTGTTATTGCCTACCTCATCGCCAACGAAAAGCGCCATCTTGAGCTTGGCGTATTCGGAATCCATCGCGCGAAAATATTTAGTCAGCTCAGAGCGCTGTGCGCGCGTCCGCTGATCTTTTGCGACAACCAGAATTTGTTGAATGGACTCGGGCAAGCCTTGGCTCTGCTTGGCTGTTTCCTCCCATTGCTGCTGTTTGAACGGCAGGACTTTGTTCTCGTAATCGGCAACCGCCGCCTGAGTCTTGCGGAGCTGCTGGTTAAAAAGCCGCGTCGCTTCCTCGTGTTCTCGAACGTATCGTGCCGGCGCTGGCGGAGCGGGAGTGCCAGTGTCTTCGAGGTTGTTAAAGAACGCGTACAATTCGTAATACTCACGTTGCGAGAGCGGATCGTACTTGTGCGAATGGCATTCCGCGCAACCGAACGATAAACCCAGCCAGACGGTTCCAGTGGTGTTTATTCGGTCCTTCACTGCTTTCACCCGATATTCTTCCTTCACGCCGCCAGCACCGGCGTTGTTCGACAACGTCATGCGGTGAAAGCCGGTAGCCAACTTTTGCTCGTAGTTGGTGCCAGGCAAGAGGTCTCCGGCCAATTGGAAGAGAGTGAATTGGTCGAAGGGCATGTCGCGATTGTAGGCATCGACAACCCAATCACGAAAACGCCAGGCATCCGGTCGGAACTTGTCGTCCTCGTAACCATCACTATCTGCGTAACGAGCCAAATCGAGCCAATGCCGCCCCCACCGCTCTCCGAAATGCGGAGAGGCCAGCAACCGGTTGATCAGGTTGTCGTAAGCCGCGGGGGCCTCGTCGCCCACGAAGTCGCTGACCTCTTGTCGAGTCGGGGGCAAACCCAACAGATCGAGACTCAGACGATGAATCAGAGTGGAACGATCGGCTACTTTTGCGGGAGGAACATTTTCCTTCTCCAACCTCGCCAACACGAAAGCGTCGATCGGGTTGCGGCCCCACGACTGAGCTTGGACGCTTGGGACGAGCGGACGTTGCGGAGGCTTGAACGACCAATGGTCAGGGCTCCTCGGTTTGTCCGGTTCAGTATCGGCTGGCCAGCTCGCCCCTTGGTTTATCCAGGCTTTCAGCAAATCGATTTGTTCGGTTGAAAGTCGATCTCCCTTGGGTGGCATCACTATTTGGCTCTCGTTCGCTCCGGTCACGTAGCGAACGACGAGACTCTCCGCGTGGTTTCCTGCCAGGATGACAAGTCCGGAGTCGCCGCCTTTCATCGCGTGATCGCGACGATCTAATCGCAACCCGCTTTTTGTTTTGTCCGGACCATGACACTCGTAGCATCGCGCGGCCAAGATCGGTTTGATTTCGTTAGTGAAGTCGATCTTCCGTTGCACCGGAGCTTCCTGTTTCGGTGAGACGGCAGGGCCGTCAACGGCGGGAGATCCAAGGCAGTCCACCTCCTTCGTTGCTTGCAGAGCCAAGAGATAGACAATGAGGAACCAGGTGCTTTTCATTTGAATCACCTGACTACTATCAGAAAGCTGGATGGATTCAAATAGGAACAATTCAGTTCCCAGCAATTCTCGAGAACTGGCTTCGGTCTTGTTCGCACTTTTTTTGTTGCGTGTTTGCACGGAGGTCTCCAAGTTCAGCTCGAATCAGCGAGTTTACTGAGACCCGCGGATTACTGGCAGAGAATGCCTGCCGAAGGTTCCGATAGTGTACATCCAGGATTTTTCTCGGTGCGAAGAAAAACTTATTTCCCTGATTGCAATCGACTGCGCTTTTCTGTCAGATGAGGGCGCTCGGCGTGGATACAGATAAGAAATAGCGCAACAAAATAGTTGGATATGGAAAAATTGAATGATGCATTGAGCTCCAATTCATGCGCCGCCGCCGCACGATAATTGCCGATAATTCCGATGGATTGAAACAGGGGAGTTGGAAACCTATGGCAACCCGAAACCCAGATCAGAAATGCCGCAGCTCAAGTCTTTTGGCTGGGTGCTCGGCGAGCAAGAAAGAATTGACCTGCTAAGTAAAACAAACATCGTAGAAAGCGCGACCGTCTCCTCGAAACCGCCATCAACGAAATCAACGCATCGACAATGCCAGATATCAAACCGATGAAAGTCATCTTTGAAAGCGAGACTGAGATAGGCAAGTGCGAGGACGGTTTGATTAAGGAAACTGTATCCGAACGCAATACGAGCGAGCTCTGGACGATCTACGCTCACACGGAAGCGTCTGTATCGGGGACGAAACGCATGCTCAAGATCGAGCAGCGCTGCTACCTGCGCCGAGGAGACGAAATTCCGGATCAATCCTGGGTGAAACCCGAGGTGATCTTGGAGCCGGCGTTAGATTCCGACGTGGACATGCTGGCCATGATCCAGCAAACCCATGAGCACTTCATTGTAAGAGCTCTCAAGCAGTTTCCCGAGGGCTGCTTGGTGCTCGCGTGACGCGGTTCGCCGTGCTGCATTGGCGGGCTCCCTAGAACCTATAATTCCACTCGGGGCAGGAATACCTTTCTTTCACAAGTTCATCGATGGCTCGCCACGGGATTGTGTCGAGAGCCCCTTTTATATTCCAGGCTTTCTTCAGGCACTCCTTCACCGGTGCAGGAGCGATCTTTAGGTTCACCAGGAAATTTCCGTGAGAACGATTCCCGCGGTAGGACGGTTGCTTCGAAGGGATGGGGAGCAGTTCTTCGAGAAGCGGGAGATCGAAATCCAGCAAGAAGGTCCCGTGAAAAATCAGGCAATGGCGCTTTCGTCGCTGGGCATTCCCCGAGAATTTGAGTTGATGGATGGACAAATCTGTATGGCCCTGAACCTCCACCGGTCGCATTATGACAGATTCGATCGCCTCCTTGTGCGCTTTCATGATGAAGGCGTTGGTTTGGGTAATGCTGAGCAGCGGACCTGCATCCCGTATTCTTAGAACGAGGGAATAGTTTAGACACCCGGGGCCCTGGACAACAGTGCCTCCCCCGCTGCACCGCCTCAGCACCGGAATTTGCTTTTCGAGGCAGACGCCGAGATGCACCTCTTCGCTGGCTTTGTTTGCATAGCCCAAAACAACGAAATAATCCTTCGGCTCCCAGAAGCGGAGGATTTCATCTTCAAAACCGTTTTCGCATAAGTCGATCAACGCTTCATCACAAGCGAGGTTCGCTTCTGGGGAAGGCAAGGTCAGCTCAAGGCATTTCATTCGTGAAGGGAGGATGCTACTCTATTTTCAGTCGATTGCGAAACCATCAAGTTTATCTGTCGAGCTTTTTAGTCGATGAAAAAGTAGTAGGCAACTCCGGGCGAATCTCTTATCCATACGCCGACAAATAATGAGATCCAGACAAAAAGAGAGCGATAAAAAATCGACGGCGGCCAGTGATCAAAAGGGAAAATCACCTCGCGACAAAGATCGCGAAGGCGAGGAAACCCAGAAGTGGTTCGAGTCATTGGAATTTGTTCTAGAGTATATCTTGCGGAACCAAGGTTCCGAACGGACGTCGTTCTTTGTGGACCGACTGTTAGGCAGGTTGCGCGAGTTGGGGATCAAGGTTCCGCCCGCCGTGAGCACTCCGTACGTCAACACAATCCCCGCCGAAGAAGAGCCGGATTATCCCGGCGACCGGGACATTGAACGTCAAATCAAGAGTTACATTCGGTGGAATGCCATGGCGATGGTGGTGAACGCGAACCGCGAGCACAACGGCATTGGAGGACATATCTCGACATTCGCTTCCTCGGCGACTCTTTACGAGGTTGGGTTTAACCATTTCTTCCGCGGCGGCCATGGTGAGCATCCCGCCGATATGATTTATTTTCAGGGACACGCCGCACCGGGAAATTATGCCCGGGCATTCCTGGAAGGGAGATTGGAGACTCATCATCTCCAGCATTTCCGTCAGGAATTGGCCGAAGGAGGAGGTCTTTCTTCGTATCCGCATCCGTATCTGATGCCGGACTTCTGGCAATTTCCCACGGTCTCGATGGGGTTGGGACCTCTGATGTCCATCTACCAGGCGCGTTACAATCGGTATCTGCGCGCCCGTGGATTTTTGACCGGGGAAGAATCGAAGGTTTGGTGCTTCATCGGCGACGGAGAATCGGATGAGCCTGAATCACTCGGCTCGCTCACTTTGGCCTCGCGGGAGAATCTCAACAATCTCATTTGGGTCGTGAACTGCAATCTTCAGCGGCTCGACGGCCCGGTGCGCGGCAACGGGAAGATCATTCAAGAGCTGGAATCCTTGTTTCGCGGTGCCGGCTGGAATGTCATCAAAGTCATCTGGGGTTCCGATTGGGATCCGCTCTTGAAAGCCGATCACAAGGGGCTTCTCGTGAAACGAATGGAGGAGGCTGTGGACGGAGATTACCAGAAGTACTCCGTAGAACCCGGAAGCTATATCCGAAAGCATTTTTTTGGAAAATATCCCGAGCTCTTGGAAATGGTCAATCACCTCACCGACGACCAGCTTCGCAAATTGCTCCGCGGGGGCCACGATTCCAAAAAAGTTTATGCCGCTTACAAAGCCGCCGTGGAACAAACGGGACAGCCGACCGTCATTCTTGCCAAAACAGTCAAAGGCTACGGCCTGGGTGAAGCTGGCGAAGGCAGGAACATTACGCATCAGCAAAAAAAGCTGAACGAGAAAGAATTGAGAGAATTCCGTTCGCGATTCCAAATTCCAATCGAAGACGACCAGGTGGCACAGACCCCATTTTATCGGCCTCCGCCCGATAGTCCGGCAACGAAGTATTTGCTCAAGCGGCGCGAGATTTTGGGTGGCTTTTTGCCGGAGCGCCAAGTGAAAGCCAAACCGATCAAAGTGCCCCGGTTGGAGGACTACGGCGAATTCTTCAAAAGCTCGGGCCGGTTCGAGATCTCCACCACGATGGCGTTCGTGCGGCTTTTGAGCACTCTGTTGCGAAACAAGGAAATCGGAAGGCAGATCGTTCCCATCATTCCTGATGAAGCCAGGACTTTCGGAATGGACGCCTTGTTCCGCGAGATCGGCATTTACTCGACCAAAGGTCAATTGTACGAGCCCGTGGATCGAGCTTCCCTGCTGTATTACCACGAAGCCAAGGACGGCCAAATTCTCGAGGAAGGCATCACGGAAGCCGGAGCCATGTCATCGTTTATCGCCGCTGGAACTGCTTACGCCAGCCACGCGGTGAACATGATCCCGTTTTACATCTACTATTCCATGTTCGGGTTCCAGAGGATCGGCGATCTCATGTGGCTGGCGGGGGACATCAAAGCCAAAGGCTTTCTGCTTGGCGCCACTGCTGGTCGGACCTCGCTGAACGGCGAAGGCTTGCAACATCAGGACGGCCACAGCCATATCCTGGCGAGCACGATTCCGACTTTGCTCACCTATGATCCAGCCTATGGCTACGAGGTCGCTGTGATCATCGCAGATGGAATGCGCCGGATGTACGAGGAAGGCGAAGAAATATTCTATTACCTGACGTTGTGTAACGACAATTACCCGATGCCAGCAATGCCTTCAGGAGTGGAGCAGGGGATTCTCAAGGGACTTTACAAGTTCAAACCCGGCGCCGAAAAGAAACAACACAAGGCTCATATCCTTGGCAGCGGCCCGATTCTGAACGAAGCGTTGCAAGCGCGGGAAATCCTTGCCGACCGGTATGATGTCTCCGCTGATGTCTGGAGCGCCACGAGCTACAAACTCCTGCGAAACGAAGCTCTTCGAGTGAAACGGTGGAATATGCTGCATCCTACGTCGCCACCCGAGAAATCTTACGTCGAGACGTTGCTCGAAAAGGAGCAAGGTGTGTTTGTGGCGGTGTCGGATTATATGAAAATTGTCCCAGACCAAATCGCGCCCTGGGTTCCCGGAGGGTTGACGACTTTAGGCACCGATGGTTTTGGCCGGAGCGACACTCGGGATAAGCTGAGGCGTTTTTTCGAAGTGGACGCCGAGTTAACCGTCATTGCGACGCTCTACGCGCTCAGTCAAAAGGGGGCGTTGCCAGCAAAGGTGGTCGAAAAGGCGATCCACGAGTTAAAGGTGGATCCCGAAAAGGCGTTCCCTTTCTCTCTATAGCAACGCTGGCATTTGCTCAACGGCTGGGTTTTGTCCCATGGCAAGATGACAGAATTTGCTTTATTGACATGAGAGGCCATTTGACAAAAGCTCCCGCGCTCAGTCAGGCGAGCGTGTGAGTTAGTTGGTTGTTTCCGACTCAACAAGCGCGCTTAATACGGCATGCGACTCGACGAAATGAATTGAGATGACGATGATTTATGGACGTTAGACTTCCAAATCTTGGCGAAGGTGCCGACTCGGGGTCGGTCGTTTCCCTTTCGGTCAAAGAGGGCGACGTCATTAAGAAAGGGCAAACCATCCTTGAACTGGAGAATGAGAAGGCGGTCGCACCGATTCCTTCTCCAACCGATGGCACCGTCGCCAAGATCCGAGTGAAGCCTGGCGATAAATTGACGGTTGGACAAATCATCCTGTCGCTTTCGGAAGGGAATGGAGCCGAGAAAAAAGTTGAGCAAGAGGAATCCACTCCAGAAGAATCTCACCATTCCCCTGAAGCGCCCGCGCTCGCCGAAACGGGAGAGGATCGATCCAAGGCAGAGACCGCTCTCAAAACTCCTCCCGCAGGCATTCCGCTGCCCGCCTCACCATCCATCCGCAAAATGGCCCGAGAGTTGGGCATTGACTTGGCCAAGATCCGTGGCAGCGAATCCGGAGGACGCATTGTTTTGAAGGACGTTCGGAGTTACGTTCAGCGCCTTCAGCAACTCGCTTTTCCATCGAAGGCTGTCGAGCAAGCAAAGCCGGCAGCAGAACAAATCGAC
>CAMAWP010000226.1 GCA_945861765.1 Akkermansia muciniphila
GGGACTCTTTCAAGCGCCTTAATGTTTGTCAGTCCCGGCTACTGGTAATATCCGATTTGCTTTTCTTCTGTTTCTACATTGGCTGGGACACTTTGTTGAATTGGACCAATTGCGGCGGCTTGTGGCGGGGGCGCGGGCGCGGCTGGCGGAGTTGGAAGTTGATTTCACGAAAGAGAAATCGCGCGTGGATGTCATGCAAGCCGTGTTGTTCCGGCAATTGCGCGAGCATTATCAGAAGCGCGACCGGCTGCGGCTTACTGAGCAGGCTGCATCATGGTCGACAAACCACGAAAACGACCTGGCCGCAAAAAGGCGCAGAAGGCGCAAAAACAAATGGGCTTTTTCGCCTCTTGTGCCTTTTCGTGGCCATACTTCTGTGTTCTATCCCACCGTTTCCTCTGTATCGTTGATTACCGGCGGAAGTTTCCGGACTCGCTGGTGCGCGGCGGCGAGGAGGAAGCGAATCAGGCCGAGACCCATTACGAGCAGGCGAAAGCGCAAACGGACAAGGACTACGAAGAGACGTCCGCAGCCGTCGCCGCGAAGACGCAGTTGAGCACGGAGGGTGAAGCTGAGTTGACGCGGCTCTGGAAGAAACTAGTGAAGCTGTATCATCCGGACCGCTTTGCCCACCAACCGGACGAGCTCGAAACTTACGAGAAGCAAAGGATGCGCCGAACTGGAAACGCAAGCCGAACGGCTCGCTGAAGAAATCAAGGAGCTATCGGGTCAGGTGATGGATCGAATTCTATAGGTTGGAAAACCAGGAAAAGACGGAACCCTAACGAGGCATTCTCGGAGCGGGAGTGGCGAAACCTCGTGTTCGCCGCCAGTTCATTGTTCGGTCACTCAACCGTCCTGTTCATCCTGTTCATCCTGTCGAAAATCCTTTTGGGCGCTGCCGGGGAACGCGGCTTGGTCTCGGAGTTCAGACGCGGCCTTCGAGAAAGCGCGGATCGCGTTTGGCGTGGAAGACGGCGAGGACGACAATGCGGTTCGGTTCGGGCAAAGAATCGATCGAATATGGAAAACGCCGCAGAACGGCCCGACGGATGTCACCTCGGAATTTGGCGAAGTGCTCCGGATTGGCCGAAATGCGGGCAAGAACCCCCTCCACATCATCCTTGAATTTCAACCCTAATCCCGTCTGTCGTGCCTCATACCACGCTACGGCTTCGTCGAACTCCCGCCGGGCAACACGGCCGAGGACGCTCGTGCGGCTCATGAGTCTGGTCCGAACTTGGCTTCAGCCTCAGACTTGACCTTCTCCCAAGGCACAACGTCGCCAGGACTCCTGTGATGAGCTTCCAAGCGAGAGTCGAGTTCGGCCGCTTGAGCGGGCGTCAGAGCCGGTTCGTATCCGTCTTGACGGAGAGTTTCCCAAAGCGCATCGAACAGTTCGACCCGTTCCGCCAGGGGAAGAGTTTTGGCAGACTCAATCAGGTTAGTTTGCATTGCGGCAACCTAGAGGATGCCAAGGTCTCCGGCAAGCGAAAGGGGGGGCTGTTTCCATAATCGCTCGCCTATCCTCGGCGTTCGTTTCCTCGTCTGCTCGCCGCTCGTTTTTTGCTCGTTCACTCGAACAGCCGTCACTCACTCCATCGCAAACGGCGGCGAGTTTCTTACAAATTAATTTACCAGATATTTTCGACAGGATTAACAGGATTCTGGTGTCGTTGAGGCAGAGTTGGAGAGCGGAGAGGATCAGGAAAACAAGGACCAACCAAAACAGCCCTTGGAAGCGATTTTCCATCGCGTTTTTGCGTTGTAACGATTCAGCGAGCCAGTCTTTCTAGGTTGTCCCTTGGAGAGGAAAGACTGACAGGAAAATTGCCGCGAAGGTCCGAGTCGTTTCGGAAATCCCGCCAGCGCTGTGTTCCGGCGGGACATCCTGAGAATAGCCCGGCGTTTCAACGCCGGGAAAAATTCGAATTGCACAAGTCCCGAAGGGACGGCTGAATGGTCTGCCATGTCATACCTCAGTTCCTACTTAAAGAAACATCGCATCGAGTATGATGAGCACTATTTGTGGGATTGAATATCAACCATCCCTTCGGGACTTGGAACTTTTTGGTCCGACCCAGCGTTGAAACGCTGGGCTATTCTCATTCGTCCCTCCGGGACGGGCCTTGGAGCAAGCGAGGCTGTAAACCGCGCAGACAGCAGACAACAGCCTTGGTCCGCAGCCGTGACCGGGAAGAAGCGGTTGACCGTTGAGGATGAAGCCGAGTTGACCCGGCTCTGGAAGAAATTGGTCAAACTGTTTCACCCTGACCGTTTCGCCCACCTGCCGGACAAGCTCGAAACTTACGAGAAGCTCACCAGCGCCATCAATCAGGCGAAAGACAACGGCGACATCGGGACATTGCGAGAGATCGCGAATGACCCGCATGGCTTCATCTTGCGTCAAGGCTGGGCGAGCCTGGATTTCAGCGAAGAGAAGGAACTCGGCCAGTTGCGACGGCTCCATGAGGCGCTGCAACTGGAAATCATCGCCGTCCTCGAATCGCGCACGCTGGAAAGATGTCAGTTCTCGCAATCGGCAATCCTCGGCCCTTGGTACATGAGCCTTCTTACTTCGCCTGCTACGAATAACATCTTCGAGGCGCGAACGTCTTCGATGAACTCTCCCCCGTGAGGCACAATCGAAGATCGGTAGTTCCACTGATTTTCCCTTCGCCTCTTTTCTGAACGCATTTTCTGGAAATGATGTCGAACTGACGTTACGATGAGTCAAACATGAATACTGGCATTAGTGCGATTAACGAAGAAGTTCAGCGGGCAAGCGCCTTTGTGCAACCCCTCTTCAGCGAAATTAATAAAGTCATCATCGGTCAAAAATATCTATTGGACCGTCTTTGCATCGGACTTCTGGCGAACGGACACGTCCTTTTGGAAGGTGTTCCTGGCCTTGCCAAAACGTTGTCTGTGAAATCGTTGGCCGCCAGTTTGAACGTGAAGTTCTCACGATTGCAGTTTACCCCGGACATGCTTCCGGCGGATGTCGTGGGGACACAAATCTACAATCCTCAATCCGGCTCCTTCACGACGCGCAAAGGCCCGATATTTGCCAACTTGGTGCTGGCGGATGAAATCAACCGCGCACCGGCGAAGGTTCAGAGCGCTTTGCTCGAGGCCATGCAGGAGAAACAGGTGACTATCGGCGACAACACGTTTCGATTGGAAGAACCGTTCCTGGTCCTGGCCACGCAGAACCCGATCGAACAAGAGGGGACATATCCTTTGCCCGAAGCGCAGATCGACCGGTTCATGCTCAAACTGAAAATTGTTTATCCTTCGCGTGCTGAGGAGCGTCAAATTCTTGATCTGATGGCTCGAACGACGAGTCTGCCCGAGGTGAGTCCGGTGGTGGATGCCAAGCAAATATTGGCTGCGCGCAAAGTCATCAACGACATTTACGTGGACGACAAAGTCAAAGACTACATCGTGGATCTCGTCTGCGCGACGCGTGATCCGGACCATTACAAGATCGATGTCAAGGAACTGATTCAGATGGGAGCTTCACCGCGCGCGACCATTGCTCTCACGCTGGCCGCGAAAGCCTACGCCTTTCTCCGAGGTCGCGGCTATGTGACGCCGCAGGATGTCAAAAGCATCGGGATGGATGTGTTGCGCCATCGCGTCGCGATTACCTACGAGGCCGAGGCGGAAGATAAGACCAGCGAGAACATCATCCAGAAAATCTTCGATGAGTTGCCGGTGCCCTAGAAAGTAGGAGGCGTCAGCTTTTAGGTATGCCGACAATCTTTAATCAAGGTTACAAATTCCGCTTTGCCTCACCCGACGTGAAGGAACCACGGCATATCCTCATGTTGCATGGCGGGACTGTCGCACAAATCTCGATCATCCTAATCTCTGCGTTCGCCGCTTCGCAAGGGTGACCGCGCGAAGGATCAAACCTGGCACACCATGATTCCCCGCGAAATCCTCAAGAAAATCCGACAGATCGAGCTGCGATCCATTCGGCTCGTCAACGAGACTCTCGCCGGCCAGTACCATAGCGTTTTTAAAGGGCAGGGGATGAATTTCGACGAGGTGCGTGAGTACCAGCCAGGCGATGAAGTTCGGTTCATTGATTGGAATGTCACGGCACGGATGAGTCATCCGTTTGTGAAGAAATTCGTTGAAGAACGGGAACTCACAGTGATGTTGGTGGTTGACTTGAGCGGATCGGGGTTGTTCGGTTCGGGAGAGCAATCCAAGCGGGAGCTGACCGCGGAAATCGCTTCGGTCCTGGCATTCTCCGCGGTTCGGAACAATGACAAGGTCGGCTTGATTTTGTTCACGGAAGAGGTCGAAAAATTTATTCCTCCGCGGAAAGGCCGACGGCACGTTCTGCGGGTTATCCGTGAGATCCTCTGCTATGAACCGCGGCGTCAAGGCACCGATCTCAATGCCGCTTTGCACTTCCTCAGCCGTGTCACCACTCATCGGGCGATAGCGGTGGTTCTATCCGATTTTCTCGGCCAGACGACTGCGAGTCGCGCGGAGATTGCGGCGCACTTGCGTCGGCATGTGGTGCTTTCCGAGGTGCTGAGCCAGGCGTCCTCCACCGCGCTCCGTCAAGCGAACCGGCGGCACGATGTCGTGGCCGTCCAGATCACGGATCGGTTTGAATTAGAGCTGCCTAGCCTCGGGTATCTGGTGCTCAAAGATGCTGAGACAGGCGAGGTGGTGGAGATCAACACCGGGGATGAACGGAAGCGGGCGGCTTTCAAGCAAAGGCAAATGAGCGCTCAGACGGAACTGCGCCGACTCTTTCTTTCCGCCGGAATCGATTCCATTCAACTACGAACCAACGAGCCTTACGCGGCTGCTTTGGGCCGCTTTTTTGACACTCGAGAAAAACGCCGCCGCCACGGATGAATACCAATCCTACCGCACTGATTTTGACTTCGAGCGTTCCGGCCTCCGTCACAAACGATATCCGGAGCATCAAAGCGCCCGTTGAGATTCCAAGCGGCTGGACATGGCTTTGGTGGACGCTCGGTGCGCTCGCTATCGGTGTTGCGTGTTGGCTGGCGTGGCGTCGATGGAAAAAGAAAGCCGCTCTAGCTCCACCTGAAGTGGTGGTGCCTGCGCACGATCGGGCGCGAGAGAAACTTCGCGCAGCTCTGGCGCTCATTGGCCAACCGCTTCCATTCTGCACTTCCGTTTCTGATGCCGTCCGAGTTTATATCGAGGAGCGCTTCAACTTTCACGCGCCAGATCGAACTACCGAGGAATTTCTGGATGAATTGCAATCCAGCGCTCTGTTGACGTTTGATCAAAAGCAAACTTTGGGCGAGTTCTTGGCTCGATGTGATCTTGTGAAATTCGCCCGCTATGAACCGCGTGAAGCAGAGTTGCGCGAGCTGTACGCCGCCGCTGTGCGCTTGGTGGACGAGACGCAACCGTCGCCTCCATTGCCCGAGGGCGGATCGGACCCGGCGCATCAGTCCTCTATCACCGCATGACCTTTGCTCAGCCCTATTTTTTGCTCCTGCTGCTGCTCTTGCCGCTGCTCGCGTGGTTGAAAGGCCGACGCGGGCAGCAAGCTGCCTTCCTTTACTCCTCGGTGCAATTGGTCAAGGGCATCACCGGCATCACCCGCTCGCACGTGGGCAGCATTCTTTTGAAGTTGAGGTGGCTTTCACTCTGCCTTTTTATCATCGCGATGGCGCGGCCACAGGTCGGTGAAGGTGAAACCCAGATGAAAGCCAGCGGAATCGATATTGTGGTTGCTTTAGATCTCTCCGGTAGCATGGCGGCCGAGGATTTCGAAATCAAGGGTCAGCGAGTCAACCGCTTGATTATTGCCAAGGATGTATTGGAACAATTTATTACCAAGCGCCCCAGCGACCGCATCGGGCTTGTCGCTTTTGCTGGGCGTGCTTACATTGCCGGGCCGCTGACTTTGGATCACGACTTTTTGCTCCAGAATTTGGAAAGGCTCGCTCTAGGAACGATGGAAGATGGAACGGCCATCGGGTCGGCTTTGACTGCGGCATTGAACCGGTTGCGCGAACTCAAGTCGAAAAGCAAAATTGTAATTCTAATGACAGACGGGCAGAACAATGCGGGCAAAGTTCCGCCGCTGACTGCGGCCGAGGCGGCGCAGTCTTTAGGAGTCAAAGTTTATACGATCGGTGTTGGGACTCGCGGCACGGCGCCCATGCCACAATCCGATGCGTTTGGTCGTAAGGGGTATGTGCAAGTGCCGGTGGACATCGACGAAGAAACGCTCGGGGAAATTGCCAAGAGAACGGGCGGGAAGTATTACCGCGCGGACAAATCCAGCACGCTGCGTGAGATTTATGCCGACATCGATCGTTTGGAGAAGACGGAAATTGAAGTTAAGAAGTATCAGCGCTACCGCGAGCTATTCCCTTGGGTCGTGTTGCCGGGCCTTGTGCTGGTGCTGCTCGAAATTATTCTAAGCAATACCGTTTGGAGAAAATTGCCATGAGTTTTGCAAATCCTCGGATTCTTTGGTTGTTGGTGATGACAATGCCGCTGCTGGCTTTCTTTTTTTGGTGGACGTGGCGGAGAAAGCAAATGCTCATCACTCAGTTTGTTCAATCACGATTGCTCGCCTTCTTGAGCGTTGGCGTTTCCAAAGCGATTCAGAAAACTCGCATGGTTCTCCTTTGGATTGCTGTCGGCCTGCTCCTGCTCACTCTGGCTCGGCCGCAATGGGGTTTTGCGTGGGAGGAAGCGAAACAACGAGGACTCGATATCATCGTGGCTGTGGACACCTCGCGGAGCATGCTGGCGGAGGATGTGTCTCCGAACCGGCTCGCGCGAGCCAAGCTGGCGGCGCTGGATTTGTTGCGCTTGGCAAAAAATGATCGCCTCGGCTTGGTGGCTTTTGCCGGCACGGCTTTTCTCCAATGCCCATTGACCTTGGATGAGGAAGCTTTTCGGCAGAGCGTGAATACCTTGGATGTGGGCATCATTCCTCAAGGCGGATCGACGATTGCTGAGGCTATCGAAACCGCGTCCAAAGCTTTCAAGGATGAGCGAGACAATCATAATGTCCTGATTCTCCTGACCGATGGCGAGGATCACGAGGAAGGCGCGTTGGAGGCTGCCAAGAAGGCTGCGGCCGCTGGACTGCGCATCTTTACGGTCGGCGTCGGGACCGCTTCTGGGGAGTTGGTGCGCCAGCGCGATGAAGCGGGCGGTGCGTCGTACATCAAAGATGCCGATGGCAATGTGGTGAAGTCTCGATTGAATGAAACGCTGCTCACTCAGATTGCCACCGCGGCGCGCGGCTTTTACCTCCCAATGAGCGGTGCCAAGACTATCGACATTCTTTACGAGCGCGGCCTTGCTCCTTTGCCCAAAAGCGACATATCCAGCAAGCTCATCAAACGATTCAAGGAACAGTTTCAATGGTTGCTTGGACTCGTGATCGGGTTGTTAATTCTAGAAATGTTCCTGCCGGATCGGCGGAAGGTGCGAAAGGCGCCAGCGATGGCGGCCGCTTCTACCAATGCCGAATTGCGCAAAGCCGTCGGGGCATTGTTCCTGGCATTCATGGCGACGAGCGTCGCCGCGTCCCCTGGCAGCGCGAACCGCAAATATGAAGCCGGCAAGTATCAGGAGTCTCAGGCGGAATATCGAAAACTGCTGGCGCGCAAACCGGATGATCCTCGGTTGCATTACAACGCAGGCACCGCGGCGTACCAGGCCAATGATTTCGAAGGGGCGGCGAGGCATTTCAGCTCGTCATTGACTTCGCCCGACTTGGATCTGCAAGAGCGCTCTTATTACAATTTGGGCAATGCGTTTTACCGCGTCGGCGAACAGCAAACGGAATTGCCTAAAAAGACCGAAGCTTGGGAGCAAGCCGTAAAACAGTTCGAGGGCGCTCTTAAACTCAATCCACAAGACGCCGACGCCAAGTTCAACCTGGACTTGGTCAAAACGAATCTGCAAAAGCTTAAGCCGCCGCCGCCACCTGAATCACAAGATCAGAAATCCGATCAGAACGACAAAGATAAGGAGAAGAAGGAGGGCGAGAATAAAGACCAACCCAACTCCGATCAGAAGCAACAGGGTGACGATTCAAAGGAGTCTCCACCGAAATCAAAGCCCGATCAGACTGAAAAGAATTCCCAGGACAAAAAGCAAGAGAACGACAGTTCCGAAGAAAAAAAGCAACAGGATCAAGCTGCCCAGGATAAAGATCAGGATAAGCAGTCGAAGCCAAAGCCCGACGCTCAGCCCGGAGAGAAATCGGATCAACAAAGCGAGCCCTCAGTGAACGAAGCGGATTTCAAGGGCCGTATGACGCCTGAGCAAGTCAAGCGATTGCTCGACGCTCAAAAGGGAGACGAGAAGGCCATGATCTTTGTTCCGAAGGAAAAGGCTTCTGGCAAGAAACGATTATTCAAAGACTGGTGAGCGCCATGGTTTCTGCAACTCGCTTAATCTGCGGACTGACGAAATGGACGGAGCACGTTCGCGAAATGTTCCTGCCCATGAACCGACCCACCCCTACCCCTCCCGGGAGGGGAGCTTTGTCCCTTGCCCTCCTGAGAGGGGCGAGCAACGGGTTTGGTTTTCATGCACTGATGCCTCCGAGGAGGGGAGCTTTGTCCCTTGCCTTCCAGGGAGGGGCGAGCAACGGGTTTGGTTTTCATGCACTGATGGCTCACGGGAGAGGAGCTTTGTCCGTTCCCCTCCTGGGAGGGGTAGGGGTGGGTTCAGAGTCGCCCTGCGCTCGCGAAGCCCGGGGCTTTCTCGCTGCTCTTCGCCGAATCTTTTGGGTGGGCTTGTCACTCCTGGTGATCGTTCCCGCTTCGGCGGCTCCCTCTCTCACTGCCAAGCTCGATCGCGACACCATGACTGTCGGAGAGAGCGTGGTTCTCTCCCTGACATTTGAGGGCGGGGCACCGAGCAGGCCACCGCCTGTTCCAGTTCAACCGAATTTGACAATTCAATACGCTGGGCAGTCCAGTCAGTTTACGATTGTCAATGGTCAGACGACCTCCGCGCTGACGCACAATTATCGGGTCATGGCCTCACACCCCGGAGACTATGTTATCCCTGCGATTCAGGCAGTGATTGACAACAGGACGCACACGACCCAACCACTGCGCCTCAAGGCGCTTAAGGCCGGCGACAACACCGCGGGGAGCGGTCCGAAACACGCGTTTGTTAAGCTCATTGTGCCGAAGAACACCGTCTATGTCGGTGAAGTCCTTCCTGTGGAAATTCAGCTTTATGTCCAGAACCCGCATGACCTGCAGATGCCTCAGTTCAAGGCGGAGGGCTTTACTTTGGGCACGATGCCGCAGCCAGGGAGGACTCAAGCTCAGTCCGGAAATGTGATCTATACGGTGTTTGTATTTAAAGTGACGGCATCACCTGTCAAGGCAGGCACGCTCAGTCTGGGACCTGTCGAGTGCAGTTTGGTTTTGCGTTATCGGAAGTCGCGGGATTCGCTCGATCCCCTTGGAGATTTGTTTGGCGGAGGGATTGAGTTGCGGAAAGTCATTGTTTCCAGCGAGGCTCAGTCTATCGAGGTGCTGCCGTTGCCGAAAGAAAACAGGCCGGAAAGCTTCAATGGAGCCGTCGGCCAGTTTTCCCTGGCCCTTAATGCGAGCCCGACCAACGTCACGGCGGGAGATCCCATCACTTTGAAGTTGCAGATCACAGGGTCCGGAACTTTGGATGCGCTGCCATTCCCACCGCAGCTTGACTGGCGCGAGTTCAAGACGTATCCGCCGACCAGCAAAGTTGTCACAAGCGATCCGATTGGGTTGTCCGGTGTGAAGACATTCGAGCAAGTAGTCATTCCGCAGAATGTGGAGGTCAAAGAGGTGCCGGGCATCGCTTTCAGTTTCTTCGATCCCGACCTGAAGACATATCGGACCCTCCAACACCCTCCGATCCCGCTATCGGTGCGACCGAGCACTGTCCTGCAACCGCAGCCGACCGTTATCGCCGATACTCCTCAGGTCCAAGACAAGCCGCCCGTTCGAGACATTGTCCACATCAAACCGTATCTCGGCATGGCGGTTCAAATTCATCCGCCCTTGGTCCGCCAGACCTGGTTTTTGGCGCTTCAAGCAATTCCACTGGCTGCTTGGCTCTCGGCTTGGATCTGGCGCAAGCGTCAAGAAATGCTGACGAAAGATCCACGCCTGCGCCGCCGTCTGCGGGTCAGCGCGCTTGTTCGGAAAGGTCTGCACACTTTGCACGCATTGGCTTCAGCAAATCGCGCGGAAGAATTTTTCGCGACCGTGTTTCGCCTCTTGCAAGAGCAGCTTGGAGAAAGGCTGGATTTGCCAGCCTCGTCCATCACCGAGGCGGTGGTGGATGAACGGCTGCGAACGCGTGACGCATCGGATGAATTGATCCGCCGACTGCATGAGCTGTTTTTGGTGTGCAACCGAGCCCGATATGCTCCCGAACGAACGCCCCAGGAATTGATGTCGATCGTTCCCCAAGTGGAATTGGCGCTTCGGGACCTGATGAAATTACAGGATGAAACCACTCGCTGATTCGGCCTTCACACTGCTGACAACTTTGTCTGCTGGACTGTGGCCGATTGCCACCGCCCGGGGTTTTATTGCCCGTGTTTGCTCCAGTAACCCAATGCCAAACTTCTTCCGAATCGGCTGCCACCGCCCCAGAACAGTTCTCTTCCTTCTTTGGGTGGGATTTGCAGCGGGCCAGTTGCGGGCCGATGATTTGGCTTCCTCGTTTGAGCAAGCCAATAAACTTTATGAACAAAGCAAGTATTCCGAAGCGGCGGCCGCTTATGGCAAAGTGACAATGGCTGGGAAAGTCTCGGCTCCTCTTTACTTTAACCTGGGCAACGCGCTCTTTAAATCAGGACAGATAGGGCATGCCATTATCAGCTACCGTTTGGGTGAGCGGCTGGCTCCACGAGATCCAGACATTAAGGCGAACCTTCGTTTCGCCCGGGCCAGTATTCACAGCCCCACAGCAGCTTCGCGGAATCGCTGGCACGATTCGCTGGGCACATTGACGTTGGATGAATTGACGGTCATCGCCATGGTCGCCGTTTGGATCTGGATTGTTTTGTTAACCTTGAGGCAAATGCGAAAGGACCTTGCCGACACCTTGAAGGGCTACACAATGACCGCCGGAGTGGTCAGTCTTTTCTTAGGCATTTGGCTAGGGTTGGCGGCATACGCGCGTCTGGAATCGCGATTCGCGGTCGTGGTGGTTCCGGAGTTGGTTGTCCGGTATGGGCCTCTCGCGGAATCGCAAAGCTACTACACTCTGCGCGATGGCGCTGAGCTGACGGTTCTGGATCGCAAAGAAATCTGGCTGCAAGTGAAGGATGCCTCGCAGCGGATCGGTTGGGTCCAAAGCAAGCACGTGGGGCTGATTCCCCCGGGATAAGACGGCCGCGTTTTCGATCAGTCCGGGGTTTCGCAAAGGCGCGAGGCCCTCGCGACGGAGGCGAATGGAGAAAAAAGTTCTCGAATTTCTCCATCGCTGTTCTGATGTTCTGCTCATCGCACCAGGAAGCGCAGATA
>CAMAWP010000227.1 GCA_945861765.1 Akkermansia muciniphila
AAAACTTTCGGCAAAGAATTCGGCAATCGGTTTGGATCTGAAAAGGAAATAGCCGGGATCAAAGCAGCGTGGCGGTTCGAACAGGATCACAAGGGTTCGCTGCGGGCTTCCTGAGTCGCGCAGGGGGGAATACACGCTTCTGCGTGCGCTGAACCGCCCACCCCCCGCTTTGCCCCCGGTGTCTGCGGTCAGCCGCCAAATGCTTAAACTTGAGAGTTCTCTTTCTTTTTAAGGCCAAGTTCTTTCAGGGTGGTCACAACTGGTTTCCTGCGGTTGCCAGTTAGTATTTCCACCTTGGCTCGCTCGGTAGCCGCCAGCATCTCGACCCGTCCTCTGCCCGAACGCGATCACGCGCCACGATGCCAGCTAGACGAGCGCAATAGCCCCTTGAAGACGCTTTCACAGCTGAGAGTGATGGAAGCCTCAGAACTCAAATAAGGGGACAGAAAGGGGACAGTCAAAATTTATTTTATGCGTAAGTATGGTGGGCCCAACAGGATTTGAACCTGTGACCAAGCGATTATGAGTCGCCTGCTCTAACCGCTGAGCTATGGGCCCATCCTGTCAAATTCCAGCACTTGACGTGTCGTAAGAAATATCGCAACTGACGATTCAATACCGCATTTCTAGACTGTTCTTGCATGAAAAACCGGCCTGGAGCGAAAGCCTCTCCATGGAAGCCACCTCCCAAAGTTTCCAATCTTGTCCGGTATGAACCATAGGGCATCTACTTTGCCCGAGTCCGAGTTGGCGGCAAGTTTATTTAGAAAACCCTCGAGACCTGCGTTTCCACGTCCACGCAACTCCGGCACATCCACTTCATCAAAAAGCAACTTGGAATCAACTCGACCTCGGTGGGAGATCGAGTCATTACAAAATGACGGTCGGAGATGCCGTCTCGATCTAACGCCAGCGCCTGGAAGCGAGTACACGGTTGAAACTGAGCGCGAAACTTTACTGAGAGAAGTGCATCCAGGGTTTGCTCCGATCCTGGGAGGATCTGGATTAGACGGATATTTGCAAAGCCACCAAGGACTCGCGATCCTGAGGGCCCAGGATGAGATCCAAGAATCGATTCAAGCAGAGGGAGCCATGGATCGAGCATTTCAGGCTGACGTCACTTCGGTGTCCTAATTTCGAGTGCAAGTGCTATTACTCAATTGAATAGGTTAAACTCGGTCGGTGGGAAATTCCGATTGTTTCCTGGCAACCGACAACAAATCAGCAATCGGGAAAGTGAACGAAACACCATGAAGAAACTTTGGATTATTGCCGTCAGTCTCGGATTGCTCGGAGTCGCAACGTCAGCCAATGCCTATCCCGACAAGGAGGATGCCACGGCCCAAAAGGGGAGAAAGCAACCAGACATCTTCAAGAAATACGATCAGAACGCGAATGGAGTTCTGGATGACAGTGAAAAAGAGGCTCTTCGCAAGGACTTCGCCAGCCATGGGAAGGGCCCGCTGAAGAGGCTCGACCGGAACAAAGATGGCAAACTCGACGACACCGAGCTTGCCGCGTTGAAGCCGACCGCCAAGGCAAAGAAGAAAAACAAAGAGAAATAGGCGATGATACAGCGCTTGATCGTGCTCTCATTTAGTTCGTAACAACAACTCGATCGGCGGTCAGCTCATTTGCCGACCGCCGATAGAAGTGATGAAAAACTCGAACAAATCGGAAAACGAAACAGAGAACCGCAAGCGCCTGATGGCTCTGATGACGAGGCATCAGCGGCGGATCTTTTCTTATATCTACACGCTGGTGCCAAACCGTCATGATGCCGAAGATCTCCTGCAAGAGACCAGCCTTGTCATTTGCGAAAAATTCGACGACTTCGAGGAAGGGACAGACTTCGTTGCTTGGGCCTGCCAGATCGCTTATTGGCGCATTCGCTATTCGCGGCAAAAGTTCGCGCGATCCAAAGTTCTGTTCGATCAAGACGTCCTTGACGCAGTTGCTCAGACGAGCGTGACGATGCACGCAGAGATGGACACGCGCCATGAAGCCCTGACGCATTGTCTCGAAAAACTCCATCCGCGCGACCGCGAGATGGTGCTGACCCGTTACGAGCCGGGCAGTGGCGTGGAGGCGGCGGCGCAACGGTCGGGACGATCGGTCGAGGCCGCGTATAAGGCTCTCGGGAGGATTCGCAAACTGCTCTTCGACTGCGTGACCAATCAACTGTCGCTGGAGAGCCGCGGATGAGTCTGACCGACAAAGAAATCCTGGAGTTGAACGAGCTCTGTAACGCACTCGTCGAGGGCAAGCTCAGCGACGAGCAACGCTCTAGGCTCTCCCATTGGCTGCGCAAGACCGAGGAAGCGCGGCGGTTCTATGTGCGTTACATGGGGCTCTCAGCAAGCATTTTTCAATATGCCAGCGAGATGCAATCGGAAACGACAGAGGCCGTTCCAAGAGCTCTCTCGTATTGGGAACTCCCTCGACTCTGGTGGGCTTTAGGCTCGCTCGCCGCCGCCGCATCTTTGCTGCTAATTCTCTGGTTTAGCTTTCCCTTCAAACACGATGCGAGAGAGACGGCCACTCTGGAGAGCGAACCCGATTCATTCGTCGCCCGGTTAACGGGAGTCAAGGATTGCCAGTGGACGGGTCGAGCCAACGCATTAAAGATCGGAGATCATCTACGTCGAGGAGAGAGGCTTGACATGACGGCAGGTGTCGCGGAAATCACTTTCGATTCTGGCGCCCAGGTGTTGTTGGAGGGTCCGGCTCGACTGGATTTGAACTCGGCCTGGGATGCCGTATTGCGGCGCGGCACATTGAAGGCGAACGTTCCGGTCGAGGCAATTGGTTTTCGCGTCTCGAATCCGGCTGTGCAGGTGATTGATCTCGGCACGGAGTTTAGCATGATCGCCGATGAAAACAGTGGGGCCACGGAAGTGTTTGTGCTCAAGGGCGCGGTCGAGGCATCTGCGTATGCCGCTGGTGGAGCTGAGCGCGAAACTGTGGTGCTCCGAGAAAGCCAATCGCGCCGCTTCGCTCTCTCCGGCGTGTCGGAGGTGCGCGACAGCGAACAGAAATTCAAACGATTGGGCAGGAAGATTGCTCTCGACCAACCGATAAAGCCCACCGGTTACGTGCATTGGACTTTCGATGAGCCTGGCGGAAGGACCTTTCGCGCGGAAGTGCTCGGGATGTTCGGCGACTCATTCGAAGCAAGCCTCAATGCGGGATCTCAAGCTGACCTCGCCGCCACGCGAACAGAGGGTCGATGGCAGGGCGCGCTGCGGTTGGACGGACAGCTCTTCGCGCAGGTGCCTTTTCCTGGTATCTCTAAAGGCACGGCACGCACAGTGACGTTCTGGGTGAAGATGCCATCGGATGCGCAGTTGCCAGAGGCCGGTCCAATGGTGAGCTGGCAATCGTCCGGATCCAATGCGAGGATCGTCCAGATCACCGTGAATCGCGATCCGACCCAGGGAGTCGTGGGTGCGTTGCGAACGGAACTCGACCGCGGCTTTATCGTTGGCATGACACCGCTGCGAAATGAACGCTGGCATCATGTTGCCGTCGTGTTCGTTCCGGGGCATCGCGCGAATGCTCTCATGCAAGTCAAACTGTATGTTGATGGACGGTTGGAGGGCCTCACAGCGAAGAGTGTTAAGAAGCGCCGCAGCGCGTTGGCCAAGGGCATCGGAGAGATCGACGAAATGGCGAAGGACATCGTTTCAATTGGGCAACGGCTCGGTAGCCCACGACAGAGCACGCAGCATTTCCGCGGCGAGATGGACGAACTCTTCATCGTGGACCGCGCTCTTATTCCTGCTGAGATCCGCCGGTTGATGAGGGAAAATAAATTGCTCCAGCCGGCATTGCTGGTCGAGAGTTCCTCCAGCGTAGAACCCGCGGAAAGACCATGAAGCCTCCCGGAAATAGAATTGCCACGGCGTTAGGCCACCAACTCAAACACTTCGCTGGCGGGCTCGCCGCGCTCTGCACGATTTCACTCCTGGGCCCCACTGCTCTTAAAGCGCTTGGCTCTGAAATCGATTTTGCAAAAGCGCGGGAATCCTGGGCTTTCAAACCACCAAAGGCAATGCCAGCACCGGTGGTCACGGATCCCAAGTGGCCACGCTCGGAGATCGACCGTTTTGTTCTTGCGGCCCTCGAGACGAAGAGTCTGAAGCCAGTGGGCGATGCAGACCGCCACGCCCTGCTTCGCCGCGTCTATTTTGATTTGAGCGGGATGCCACCCAAACCGGATGAAGTCCTAGCCTTCGTGAATGATCGGTCGCTCAAGGCATTCGAGCATGTGGTGGATCGGCTCTTGGTTTCGCCGCAGTTTGGTGAGCGCTGGGCAAGGCATTGGCTCGACGTAGCTCGATACGCGGAGTCCACCGGAAAAGAGAGAAACTTCACATATCCGAATGCGTGGCGCTATCGGGATTATGTCATCGACGCGTTTAACGAGGACAAGCCGTATGATGAATTCATTCGAGAGCAGATTGCTGGTGATCTTTTGCCTGCGCGGAACGTTGCCGAGCGGAACGAACACTTGATTGCCACCGGATTTCTAGCCATCGGCCCCAAAGGTCTGAACGAGCGTAAGAGGGAGCAATTTGTAATGGATCTTGTCGATGAGCAGATTGACGTCACATCGCGAGCCGTGCTGGGGCTAACGGTGAGTTGCGCCCGCTGTCACGATCACAAATTTGATCCGATCCCCACGCGTGATTACTACGCCATCGCAGGCATTTTTCGCAGCACCGAGACGTTCTATGGGACCCAAGGACAGCAAAACCGACAACCATCAACACTCTTGGCGCTGCTGACGGGTTCCACCGCGCCGACAGACGGGAATTTCGCAGCCGCTGTGTTGTCGCCGACTCGTGCGTTGAATAAACTGTCACCGCAGCCCAATCAGCAGAAGCCCGGAGCCGCCAAAAAACAGCAGCCCAGGCAAGCCGCACCAGCGCGGCTCGCGGAAAGCAGCGGATCGGCGAGCGATGGGGTCACCGAACACGCCATGGGTGTGCTCGATGGTAGAGCCGGCGATTGTCCGATTTTCATCCGCGGCGAGATTGATCATCGCGGTGAAATCGTTCCGCGTGGTTTCCTGACAGTGCTGACGACAGGTCAGCCGCCGAAAATTGATCCCTCTCGGAGCGGACGCCTGGAGTTGGCTAACTGGCTGATGAGCCGAGACAATCCACTCCCAGCGCGAGTCATGGCGAACCGGGTGTGGCAACATCTCTTCGGGCAAGGGTTGGTGCGAACGCCTGATAACTTTGGTGCCATGGGTGAGAAGCCCAGCCATCCTGAACTGTTGGACTACTTGGCGTCGCGTTTCATGGACGATCATTGGTCCGTCAAAGCGTTGATTCGGTCGATTGTCCTCAGCCGTGTTTACCAACTGAGCGGCGCTGACGACAAAAGGAATTATGCGGCCGATCCGGATAACGTGCTGCTTTGGCGGGTTCGGCCCCGCCGTCTCGATGCCGAATCGATCCGCGACGCCGTGCTGGCCGCGAGTGGCCAGCTCGACCTAACTCCACCGCACGGTTCGGTGGTGGCGCGGGTCGGTGACGGCTATGTCGGCAAGGGGATCAAGCCGCGCGCCTTCAACGTTGATACGAATAAACGCAGTGTCTATCTCCCGATCGTGCGCGAACTTGTGCCTGATCTTTTGGGACTCTTTGATTTCGCGGAACCAAGCTTGGTCGTTGCGAGCCGTGATGTCACAACGGTTCCTTCGCAAGCCTTGTTTATGATGAACAGCCCCTTTGTGAGCATCCAGTCTGAGCAAATGGCCAAACACCTTCTCGAGCTGAAGGACATTGACTCCGCCCATCGCATCTCGCTCGCATACCTCCGGACATTGTCGCGCCCGCCGAATGATGCGGAGCAGGCGCGGGCGGAACATTACCTGCAACAGCGGGCCAAGAGCTGGCCCGTGACAGAAGGGCCAACGCTGGTCGGCACCGAAGCGGCCTGGGCAACTTTTTGCCAAGCTCTCTTTGCCTGCGCTGAATTCCGATATTTGCGATGAAGTAACACCCGAACCAACCCGAGCGATGAAACACCTCAGAGCACCTTACGAGTGCCGCAATATTCAACAGCCGACGATGACCCGTCGCGACATGCTCAAGACTGTCGCCGCGGGTTTTGGTTATCTCGCCTTTGCCGGACTTTCTTCTGAAGCCGCGGCCCATCAGAGTTCGCTGACGCCAAAGGCACCGCACTTCCCGCCTCGAGCCAAGCGGATGATTTTTCTCTGCATGCAGGGAGGGCCGTCGCAGATGGACACGTTTGATTACAAGCCGAAGCTATCCGCCGACAGCGGCAAGGCGGGCCTCTCGAAAGGAGGCGGTTCAGCGCTCATCGGATCCCCCTTCCATTTCGACCAGCATGGGCAGAGCGGCCTTTCGATATCGGAGTTGTTTCCGAACGTGGCGCGGCACGCGGATGATCTCTGTGTGATTCGAAGCATGCAAACGGACATCCCGAACCATCCGCAAGCATTCGTGCAGTTGCATACCGGCAGCTCTCAATTCACCAGGCCGTCCGTCGGGGCATGGACCCTCTATGGCCTGGGGACCGAGAATCAAAACCTGCCGGGCTTCATCACCATCAGTCCACCGATGGCGCTAGGCGGGGCGCAGAATTATGGGAGCGCGTTCCTTCCAGCGGTGTATCAAGGCACGCGTATCGGCGAACAAAAAGCGAATCTAGCAGGCGCAAGCGTCAGCAATATTCAGAACCCGCATTTGACCTCCGAGATGCAGCGGCATCAACTCGACCTCGTGCAGTCGATGAACCGCGACCTCGTGATCGAGAATGGCACTAACCCCGAGGTGGAAGGCATTATCGAATCTTACGCGCTGGCGTTTCGCATGCAAAGCGAGGTGCCGAACGTCATGGATTTTTCACGAGAATCCGCCGCGACACTAACGATGTATGGCATCGGGGAAAGCGCGACGGCTGATTTCGGGCGACAATGTCTCATGGCTCGGCGCTTTGCTGAAGCCGGGGTTCGCTACATCGAAGTTTGCCACGCCGGATGGGACCAACATAACAACCTTAAGAAGGCCATCAGCGCCAATTGCCATGCGACCGACCGACCGATCGCTGCGCTGCTGAGCGACTTGAAGCAGCGTGGGCTTTTGCGCGACACATTGGTCATCTGGGGTGGAGAGTTCGGACGCACTCCAGACAGCCGTAAAGAGGACGGCCGAGATCACAATGCCAAAGGCTACACGATGTGGATGGCAGGCGGCGGAGTGAAAGCTGGACTGGCTTACGGCCAGACAGACGATTACGGTTATCAAGCTGTCGAAGACAAGGTCCACATCCACGACTTGCACGCCACGCTGCTCTCTCTACTTGGCCTCGACCACGAAAGGCTCACCTACCGCTATGCTGGACGTGACTTTCGGCTTTCTGATATCCACGGCAACGTGATCAGAAATATCTTGGCGTGAGCCACCAGAGTTCGGTGTCCAAGATCGTTTCATTGACGAATGGTTTTCCATGAGCTTCGATCACTTTCCAGATTCGATTAGCGTTTCCCTTGCCGACACGCTGGAATCGCACCGGCGCTGGTCGTGGACGACGCGCTCGGAACCCTTCTTAGCCGTTAGCCTATGATGTCATAGACAAGAAATAGTTCGTCGCCAAATCGCTTCATCGATTTGAGTCGGAGATTCGTTGCCTGAGCGAGAGCTTTGACCCCTTGCCCATCGGCTAGCGTGGGAGCGTCCCGCCCTCCGAAAACCATCGGTGAAATTGTTACATAGATCTGGTTGACCAAGCCGACGCGAAACAGACCTTCGTTCAACTCGCCTCCGCCTTCGCAGAGAAGTTTCTTCACTTGCCATTTTTCACGCAACCACTCGAGCGCAAGATGGAAATCGATCTCTGTATCTCCGCAGACCTTCACTTCGTCGGCGACACGGCTGAGGTTTTTGATCTGCTGTTTAGAGGCCCGTCCGGTGGTTAAAATGATGATTGGCGAAAAGCGGCGCTGAAAAATGTAAGCCTTGGGATTCACAGTGCCCGAGCCGCTCACAATCACTCGGAGATTGTACTCGGCCCTTCCTTTTTGGAGTCGCAGCCGCCTTAACCGCGCCGGTCCTGGGCCAAGATCGACTTTTCCCAAATCGACCGTCCGAGCTCCCGCCATGACAGCGTCGGCATCGGTTCGCAATTTCATCAACAAATCTTGGTCGCGCTGACTGCTGAATGGAACGAAAACTCTGTTGGCTGGCGCGAGCTTTCCATCGACGGTCATAGCAACATTAATGAAGACAAATGGACGCTTGGCTTTGGCGGGGCTTGGCGATGGTAGTATTTTTTCTTGCGAACTCATGACAAACTCTCCGGCAGCGTGGCGTCTTCAGGGGGTTTGTCAAACGAGTTTCATTTGCCAAGTCATCCGAACGCCTTCACCTATTTCGCTCAAGTTTCCCGACCATTTGCCGATTCTACGATGAGTGAAGAATTCGATCGCTTGAACGCCGAAATAGCGAGGTAGAAGATTCTCCATCGATACTGATATCGGTGTTTGCACAGAACTGACAAACGGATTTGTCCGATGAACATTAGCGCCATAACGTCAGCGGGAGCCTTCGATCGATTCGCGGTCTATTCCTCGGAACTGCTCGACAGCGCCTCTGGGCGCGTAGGCTCAGGGTTTAGGCTCGACTCGCCCAATTCCTTCTCGACAGGAGGGCCGCAGAAGGTCCGCAGCTTTGCATCGGAATTAGGAGCGGCGATTGAGCGGTTGAAGTACGAGAACGAAAAACTGCTAATGCGGGAGGAAACCCCAGCAGAGGAGGACGAGCGAATTAAGAATCTCGATCAAGCCGAGGAAGCCATTCAACTCGCCAGCTATAACATTCTGGCTCAGTCCCAGACCGGAATGCTGACACAAGCGAACCTCTTGCCCGAATCGGCGCTCCACCTCTTGCAATGAGGCGAAGATTTGTGGCGGAATCTTGACGCCTGTAGTTCTTGCCAGCTCCTTAGTCGTCGAACACCGAGTGTTCTGCCAGCTATCACACCTGCGGGATGCCTTTTAAAACTGCTTTCTGAACCTCGTCGGAGTTACCCGTGCCGTCAATCACGACTAACTTTCCCTTCGCCTTATAATAGTCTAACACCGGCTCGATGCCCTTCTTGAAATTGATCAGCATCGAAGAGATAACACTCGGCTGGTCTTCAGGCAGTGGCTTAAGGTGTTGACCCGCGCATTTCTTGTAAGGGCAGATTGAAAATGGAGCAGATTCCAGGTGAAATTCTTCCTTGCAGATGAAGCACGCCCTTCGTCCCGCTAGTCTTTGGCAGACCACATCGAGGGATACCTCCAGGTAGATGAGCGAATCGAACGTGCGGCCCATATCCTTAAAACTGTTTTCGAGGAACTCAGCCTGATACGTCGTCCTGGGAAATCCATCGAACACAATTCCCTGCTGAGGGCTGCTCTGCCACAACCATGCCTCGAGCATGGAATTCACAGAGTCGTCTGGCACAAGTTCTCCACGACTCATGTATGATTCAGCGAGGAGCCCCAGTTCAGTCCGGTTCTTAAGGCCATCACGAAACATTTGACTCGGAGAAAAATATAGCAGGTTAAAGCTCTCACGCAGTTTGGCGATTTGCGTTCCTTTGCCCGCTGCTTTGGTTCCTACGATAGATATATTCATGACTCAAAACGTAATGCGGAGAACGACCGTGATCTCAAATTACTCTGATTGCCGTCCTTGGTGCAGGTCCGAGTTCCGGACACCGGCGAAAACTATCGAGGGTTTGAAAACCATCGTGTTCATTGCGAAAACGCTGATTTTGGCTGTTTGTTAACACAGATCGCTCACCATCAATCCCGTTTTCTTTGAAGCGATAAAACCCGTTCAGCACTGGCCAAGTCTATTGGTGGCGAGAGCCGGAATCGAACCGGCGACACAAGGATTTTCAGTCCTCTGCTCTACCGACTGAGCTATCTCGCCGCCAAATGAGCCAGCATTGAACTTGCCTTCCTCCGCTTTGGCAAGGGATATTTTCGCTGGGCATCTTTTGTCAAACTGCTACAAGTACCACCTAGTCTGGAGAAACAACAATTGTGAACAGAATGCCACAAAGGCCGGTTTTCAACAAATCGTGCCGACACCCGATCCTTTGGCAACGGCGGTCGGCAAGTCCTTACGTCCACAGAATCTCCAGCCGTCACACGTCATGATTTGACCGTCCTCAAGCCCTCACGTCTATGCGAACTCTTCAACGAACCCTTATCTTCCTGTCCTTTTGTTTTATTACCTTAATCGCTCATGCTGGCAGCGCTGACAAGACACTCGACATTTACTGGATCGATGTGGAAGGGGGCGCAGCCACGCTGATCGTTACTCCGGCGGGTGAATCGATCTTAATTGATACAGGCATGCCGGGAGTCCGTGACTCGGGGCGCATCCAACAAACAGCGACTCAAGTCGCCGGTCTCAAAAAGATTGATCACCTTATTATCACACACCTCCACATCGATCATTTCGGAGGAGCCGGAGAGTTGTCGAAGCTTATTCCTATCGGCAATACCTACGACAACGGCATTCCTGACCAGAGTCCTGACAACAATCCTAATGACCGTTCCTTCGTTCTGACTATCAAACCCTATCGAGAGCTCAAAGCCGAGAAGCGATCCATCATCAAAGCAAATGATGAGATTTCACTTCGCCAAATTGAGAACGCGCCCAAGCTGAGAATGCGATGTATCGCAGCCAAACAACAGTTCATCAAGCCCGCCCCAAACCAGGACAAAGCAAACCCCCTTTGCTCGGAACCGCGTCTCAAAGACAAGGACACATCCGACAATGCGAACAGCATCGTCACTCTGTTGGAATATGGTGGTTTTCAGTTCTTCGATGGAGGCGATCTGACGTGGAATGTCGAGGCGCAGCTCGTCTGCCCAATTAACCTGATCGGTGAAATCGATGTCTATCAGGTCAATCATCATGGACTGGACCAGAGCAACAATCCCGTTTTGATCCGAAGCTTAGCTCCGACGGTCTCCGTCATGAGCAACGGCATCCGCAAGGGCTGTGAGGCGGAGACTTTCGCCACTTTGAAATCCACTCCATCCCTCCAGGCAATGTACCAAATCCACCGTAGCCTCCGTCCAGGCCAAGCCAATACCTCCGATGAATACATCGCGAATCTAGAGCAACAATGCCAGGCGAACTATATCAAGCTCTCTGTTGATCCTTCCGGCAAAACCTACACAGTCGCTATTCCCGGTAACGGCCATAAACGAACTTTCATGACGAAGTGACTTCGTGGCCACGAGCGCCCTGGCAGCCGAAGCCTGACCGATTTCTCGATCCAACGCTCAAGTTGACTCCCACCCACTTTGCTTGGGCGCTCTAAAAGGCGACGCGTGCTCTAAAGACGCTATTTGGGTTGTCATTGTAAGCGGTATCCTTAGACTCCCGCCTGCATGATTACAGTGTTTCAGCTTATCTTTAGCCCTTTTCGAGCCTGGGAA
>CAMAWP010000228.1 GCA_945861765.1 Akkermansia muciniphila
TTCGACCTCTTGCAGCTAAACTTCCGATCGAGTCCGCCAACCAGGGGAGAATGTTGTCGATCTCCACTGCGCACCAACAAGCATTGGCGGATTGACCCTAAAAACAGCGGTTCAGCCCAAAGAAACGAAAGAAACGAAAGGACTCGAGGCTTTACGCAAACTCGGCCACCCTCCTCCCGGGTGAATGGCGGCTGCCTCAGAACTTCTTTTCTTTCGGGGTTTTTCGTTTCGTTCGGCCATCCAACTGCCGGATTAAGATTGACTGAATGATCTAGACAGCCGTTGTCAGATCGCTAATTTCCAAAGCGATGTCTTCCGAACAACCGCAACAGCCGCAACTCTCCAAGCCTGTTGTTCTCATGCGCCGCTTGATCAGCTCAGTTGCGTTATGGACTATCGTTCTGGCCGCCCTCTTCTCGGGGAACCAGTGGGTCTCGAACTACGGTTTGCTGGCGATCATGATGGTCATCGCCGGGTTTGGCCTCGCGGAATTTTACGATTTGGTCGGGAAGAGAGAATTGGCCTGCTTCAAAGGATGGGGCATTTTTGGCGGCCTTCTACTCATGTCCAGCACCTTCCTCTACTTATCGGGCGCGGTGGGACCCCACATAGATCCGGCCAAAGCCAACGATTTCGAGACGAGCATTCTTATCATTTTTGTGCTCGGCCTCTGCATCCGCCAATTTGTGTCTCGCAGCAACACGGCGGGGATTCTCGCGATTTCAACGACCTTGTTCGGATTGATGTATGTGCCCTGGCTGCTCAACTTCATCCAGAAGATCAAGTTCTTTCCCAATATCCAAGGCTCCTACTACATCCTCTATTTTATTCTGGTCACAAAGTTTAGCGACCTGGGTGCCTACGTCACCGGTTCGCTAATCGGCAGACACAAGATGATCCCCCGGATCAGCCCCAACAAGACTTGGGAAGGTTTCGGCGGCGCGATTGTCATCTCGACTGTCGCGAGCTGCGTCTTCGCCCACTTTGCGGAAGGGAAGCTGGCGGGGATGAACGGGCTCCACGCCATCGTGCTGGGAATCATCTTGGGTGTTTCGGCGGTGGTGGGTGACCTGATCGAATCCTTGTTCAAACGCGAAGCTGGCGTCAAAGATTCCGGCCGTCTTTTTCCTGGCATCGGCGGCATCCTCGACTTGGTGGACAGCCTGCTGTTTAATGCGCCGCTCATGTATCTTTACCTCAGGCATATTCTGACAAACTGAATGAAAAACGTCGTTCTGCTCGGCAGCACCGGCTCCATCGGCACGAGCACCCTCAAAGTGGCTGAAGATTTGCCAGAGCACATTCGGCTGGTCGGATTGGCCGCCGGGAGCAACACAAAATTGTTGGCCGAACAGACCTTGAAACATCGGCCCGAAGCCATCTCGATCGCGAGCTACGACGATGCGAAAGACTTAAGCAGCGCCCTTGGCACCATCACTCGAATTTATGCGGGTGCTGAAGGTTTGCTCCAGCTCGCCACTCTTCCTTCAGCCGACATTGTGTTGATAGCGATAGTTGGAACAGCCGGGTTGCAACCCGCGCTCGCCGCGATTCGCGCCGGGAAAGACATCGCGGTCGCCTCGAAAGAAATCCTGGTCATGGCTGGGCAGATTGTGATGAGCGAAGCACGGAAGCATGGCGTGAAAGTCCTCGCCGTGGATAGCGAACATTCGGCAATTTTTCAATGCTTGCAGGATAGGCCAGCAAATTCTGTCCGACGCCTCTGGCTCACAGCCTCAGGCGGGCCATTTCGGACAACGCCCAAAGAAGACTTTCCGAATATTACAATTCAACGCGCTCTGAAGCACCCGTCGTGGGTCATGGGCCGGAAGATCACCATCGACTCGGCGACCCTCTTCAACAAAGGCTTGGAGATGATCGAGGCGCGCTGGCTCTTCGATATTGACATGGACCGCGTCCAGGTAGTGGTTCATCCCCAGAGTATCGTCCATTCGATGGTCGAATTCGTTGATGGCTCAATCATCGCTCAACTTTCCACGCCCGACATGTGCCTCCCGATTCAATACGCCCTGACCTACCCCGACCGAGTAAGCAGTGACCGAGTTCAAACGAATTTGGCCAAACTCGATTCTCTAACGTTTGAGGAGCCTGACTTCAATCGCTTCCCAGCCTTAAACCTGGCCCGCCGCGCCGGCGAACTCGGCGGAACGATGCCAGCCGTCTTGAATGCGTCGAACGAAGTCGCGGTGGATGCCTTCTGCTCCGGCAAGATTGGCTTCGAACAGATCAGCGCCGCCGTGGAACGAACGATGGAACGACATCAACCGGTGCCCCACCCCACTCTCGACGAAATCCTCGTTGCTGATGCCTGGGCCCGGGCTGAAGCCCTGTCCTAACACGACTGCTCGTCGCAGATCATCGTGGAAGATCGCGCGGCGGAGCCAAATGTCGATCGATTGGCAGCGTCAGTTCATGATAAGAATGACGCGAGACAGGACAGGCGAATGAGTTCTTCAGCGCGGAGTTTGGGGAGCCCCACACATCAAGAGCGAGTTCGCGATAGATTCTATGTCCTCTCGTTCCAAGCCGGTAACAGATGTCTTTGCCAAAAAGTTTTGCAGGGAAAACATAAAGCGCACGACTTGTGTCACAAACCTATTGTTATGGCAATTCGAGAGTTGCACCAAACAACGAGGTCCCCCCTGTTTTCAGTGGAACCATTTCCGTGTCCGGGCTGGAAAACTCACTCCGGAGGGGTGCCTGGAGTTTGGACATTTTCCGGTCGTCTGCTGTTGTAGCCGATGAGGTTCGCGACTCACATCTCCCGGAGAGGAGATTCGAGAATAGCCCACACATGTCTCCCGGAGGGAGATTTGAGAATAGCCCACCCTTTCAAGGGTGGGATTAGGTAGCAAATAGCCAAAGTCCCGAAGGGACGGTTGAACTATTCTCGGGCGATCCTTTGTCCTGAATAGACAGTAGGATGACGTAGGACATTGGGGGATTCGGCCGTCCCTGCGGGACTTATGCAATCGCTATTGCGAACCCGGCAGTTCACTCTCATCTTTACCCTCTAAATGGAGGTCGGAACGTTTCGGCATTTCGTCTGGATTTCTGTGCTGAAATGGAGGGATTCTAGTTTCTGGTGCGGTGCCACCGCTACGTTAGGCGGCGTGGTCATCTCCCTCTGCTCGTGAGGGCGCGTGCCTTTTTCAAGTCACCGTTTAACTCGATGTAACCACAATCCGTACAAATCGTGGCACGAATCCGAACGTTGGGATTCAGGGTGAGGAATTTGGTATTGTCGGGTTGAAAATATCCCGAGTTAAGAGCGCCCGGCACCAAGCTCGCGCTGTCGCATTTGAGGCATTTCCTGTCTGTTTTCATGTTGGTTCCTGTTGTGGTGTGCGAACGCCGCCTAACGTAAAGCTCAGGCACGCCGGGCCTGCGACTCAGGACTTCAAGACCAGTGCTCACCGGCGTTGCCTGGAGCGTCTGGTTGGGCTTTTCCTTCATTCTTGGGGTTCAAACCGCGCCATCCGGCTTTTGTCCAAGCGACAAGAAGCTTCTGTGCCAAGGTGCTACCCCTCTGCGTTGAGGCCGCCGGACTTCACGGCCTGTTTCACGAGCGCCATCGCGGCGTCGAGCTTCAGGTCATCGAGTTTCTTGAAATTGATGCAACTGAGACCGGTCTTCACCTTGCCAAGCTTGGCAGCATTCTGTTCGACGAGGTAACCGCCCTTATCGCCGGCGCATATGTGGAGGCTGTAGTAGTTCTTCCCCGCGGTGAGTCCGATCAAGAACCAGTCGCCCTCGCGGCCGCTGGCAGACTTGTAGTGATACTTGCCGTAACCGATGACGGGCGAAGAACCCATCCCCGTCATGATTTCTGGGGTGAGTTTGGGCACGGCTTTGCGAATCGCGGCGTGGACCGCGAGCATCGCGGCGCGGCGACCGGCAGGGAGGCTGGCGAGGTATTGATCAGGTGTCATGGGTTTCATGGGATATCTTTTTTGCCCAACGATCAAGCTCAGGCACGCCGGGACGACGACGCAAGACATCAACCCACGCGCTCACCGGCGTTGCCTGGAGCGATTGGTTTGCCTCCATCCTACAGGTCTTCCGGACCTAACCCGGTCCTCTTCGCGATGCGTGCCAACATGCGGGGACCGATCTCGTCGCCGTCGTGAAACGCATACACATAATCCGGCCAACCCTCTCGCGCTAAGATCTTATGTGAACCACGGCCGGGCCGCTTCAAATGCCAGCCCATCCGGTACAATGCGGCGAGCACTCGCCCAGCCTTCGTGGAAGGCCAATGACTCATGCCGCGACCTGGAACACTTCTGCAAGATCGGGAATGCTCTCGCCATGCTCCAATCGGTCGGCAAGCACTCGCAGCGCCAATGCCTTAACTTTTGCAATCGCGTCTGCACGCGTCTGTCCGTAAGCCATGACACCGCCCAAATCGGTAACGTCCGCGATCCATCGTCCATCGACTTCCTGCTCAATTTCGATCTTCATGACTCGTGCAGAATATCCCCTAGGGTGTTCGGCGTCCAACTTGAAACACGCGTGCTTGAGGACCAAGCTCACCGACCGCCGCCCTGACAATGGCTTGATCAGGCTGAGCAACCTCAATGAACCCGGCGCTCAGACCGACGCCGAGAGCGGGGCGGGTGGTTCGTGTGGATCGATTTGTTCGGCTCCCCCTCACCGGATCTGCTCAAGAAAACTGTCCTCATCAATATAGGCATCACGCAACGAACCTCGCAATGTGTATCGGTCGATCTCTTGGTGGTTTGGAAACACGATCCGTCTGCCATCCGCATGCTCCATCTTGACGTGGCTCCCTTCCGATGAATCTCCAGAAACCCAAGCCGCTCCAGCGCCGCATAAACCTCTCTCCCGGAGAGAAGCGGTAACTTCATGACAGCTCGACAACCTCGTGCTTATCGTCAGCGACCAACTTCGCTGGATCAGGCTCCAAATACAACTCAACCGCCTCTCGAATATTGTGCAGGGCCTCCTCCCGCGTCTTGCCCTGCGACCAGCAAGACCTCAGCGCTGGACAGCGGGCCGAGATATAGCCGTCCTCCCCACGCTCAAGAATGACCTTAACTTTCATGGATGCAGAATACCGCCGGACGTAACCAAGTCAATTCTGCCGAACGACCCGAGTGAGCGACCGCCGCCGACAGCGCGCTCAAGCCGTGTCTGATAATGTTCATAAATCGTATCGTGTCAAAACCGAGACGCTCAGCGGCGGCTCGCTCGACTCGCTTTGGTTCGGTCTTCGATGCGATAAGTGGTCCATAATGAAGTCGTTTGAGGGGAAACCTATAGAACAAGATATGCCGCAAGTGCCAGCCCAAGAACGCTCAGGCTATATGCAACTACGACTGCAAAGTGGTGCCGGTGCGATGGCGGAATGTCAGTGGCAGGGAGGGTGGCAAGAAACGAACGATGCTGAAGGGCGGCGATGAACATTGAGGCAACTCCGAGCAAAATCAGTGCGATTCCAACACAGTTGGAGAATCCGGTGAATGCTGACGACCCGGCTCCAACATCGGCACGCTGTGCAGTGACCAAGCGGAGGAACAGGCCAAATCGTGCGACGACAAAGCCGAAACCCATAATCGCAATTCCGCTCCGTATCCACGCAAGGAGCGTGCGTTCGGCGGCGAAGAAGATGCGCGGATCTAACATTGTGTGTGTGTTTCCCTTCATTTAACGACCCGAGTGAGCGACGGCCGCCGACCGCGCGCTCAGGCTATGTCCGAGAATGTTCATGAATCCAAGCGTGTCCTCACCGAGACGTTGGTGGCCGTTCGCTCGACTCGATGGGTTCGGCCCTCCTATCGACGGCTGCGCCCAAGAGAAGGGTGTCGTCGGTGATGTCTCACCACAAGGATCCGGATAGCATCATCGACGATGCGGAAGAGAAAATGATAGGGAAAGCGATCCAAGTTGACCCGGCGAATATCGCGTTCGCGGATCGCAAAAGACTGTGGACTGTTGGCTGCCTCTGCCATGAATTGCCGTACCTCGGCGTAAAAATCGTCGGCAAGTTCTGGAATCGGTGTCTGCTCGTAATACGCCATGATCCGATCGATATCAGAGTAGACGCGCGGATGAAGGGTCAACCGCATCAACGTCGACGAGCCTCCACCTGGCGATCCAACTGTTCCAACGAAATCGCGGACTCCGGGTGCGTCTCCAGCTCAGCATCGCGCCGCAACGCCTCCGCAATGCCATCGTCTTCGTCATGGAGAATCGATGGCAAGGAATCAAGTAGATGAGCGGCGAGAACGGCTCTCTGCGGCTCTGGCAAGTCCAACGCTAGCTTTTCGACTTCAGCGATACTGATCATGGCATGACTGTACGATAGGCTATCATTGAACGCAACGTTCGAATGCCGAACGCAAAGGTCAGCGAAGGGAGCCAGCCACCGATGATGCTCGTATTCCACTCTGAACGGAATGGCTGGCTCCCGTTCGCTGGACCGTCTTGTGTTCGGCGCTCTTCCTCGAAATCCCTCGGGATCCTGAGGCAGCGGCTAAGGACGGCTGGTTGCCCATTTCATCCGGAGACTCTGTGCCAGGAACACGAACTGGTCCGTGACCTCCTCGATACGCTTCGCAGTCGGCTTATCGCCTCCGTGCCCGCCGCGCTCCTCGACTCGCAAGAGCACCGGCACCGGACCCGCCTGGGCGTGTTGAAGGGCGGCGGCGAACTTGAAACTGTGCAGCGGGGCCACGCGGTCGTCGGTGTCCCCGGTGGTCACCAGCGTCGGGGGATACCGGATTCCTTTCTTGATGTTATGTAAAGGCGAGTACGCCAGCAGCGCTCGGAACTCCTTCGGGTCGTCGGGCGAGCCAAACTCCGGGATGGCCTCATGCCCGTTCGTGAACTTGGGGAAGCGGAGCATGTCGGTGAGCGGCACCTCACACAAGCACGCGCCGAACAGGTCCGGCCGCTGGGTCAGCACCGCTGCGACGAGCAGCCCGCCGTTGCTGCCCCCTTCGACGGCGAGCTTCTCGATTCGGGTGTACTTGTTGTCGATCAGCCATTCTGCAGCCGCGATGAAGTCGTCGAAGACATTCTGCCGCTTCAGTTTGGTGCCCGCCTGATGCCACTCGATTCCGTACTCGCCGCCGCCGCGCAGGTTGGGCACGGCGTACACGCCGCCCGCCTCCATCCAGGCCAACGCGCTCACCGAGTACCACGGCTTCAACGAGAATCCGAAGCCACCGTACCCGTACAGAAGGGTCGGGTGATTCCCCTCCAACTTCACGCCCTTCTTGTGGCTGATGAACATCGGCACCCGCGTTCCGTCCTTACTCCGGTAGAACACTTGCTTCACTTCGTAGTCGCCAGGGTCGCATGCGACTTTCGATTGCCGAAGTGGTGTACTCTTGCCGGTCGCCACATCGTAGCGGTAGACGGTCGGCGGCGTGGCGAAGCTGGAGAACGAGTAAAACGTCTCGGTGTCTCCCGGTTGACCGCCGAAGCCGGACGCCGAGCCGATCGCCGCCAATTCCACGTCTCGCACGTACTCCCCGCCCCGCGTGTACACCCGGACGCGCGTGCTCGCGTTCTTGAGGGAGATCGCCAGAAATCGTTCTCCGACAAAGCCGATGTCGATCAGCGTTTCCTTCCCGTCGGGGATGATCACCTTCCAGTTCTTCGGGCCGGGCTGGCGCGTGTCGATGGCAATGAGTCGCCGCCGAGGCGCGTCGCGGTTCGTCATGAAGTAGAACACGGGGCCGTCGTTGCCGATGAAGTGGAACTGGTACTCGAAGCGGTCGATCAGCTCGACGAACGACCCCTCCGGTTTCGTGAGGTTCTTGTAGAAGATGCGGTGGCGATCGTCGTCGGCCTCCCGCACCACGAGGATCAGGTAGCGACCGTCCGGCGGCACCACAATGCCGCATTTCCACTCGGGGTGATCGGGCCATCGGTGCACCAGCACGTCCTTGTCCTGCCCGGTCCCGACACGGTGGTAGTAGACCTTCTGGTTCAGGTTGGCATCCTGGAACCCAGTCTCGGGCTTTGGCTCGTCGTAGCGGTGGTAGTAGAACCCCTTGTCGTCTTCGGTCCACGCCGCTTGACCGGCCTTCATCCACTTCAACTCGTCGTCGAGATGTCTGCCGGAAGCGACCTCCAGGACGCGCCAGGTCTGCCAGTCGGAGCCCGCCTCGGAGACACCGTAGGCGAGGTACCGACCGTCCCGGCTGAACGAAGTTCCGGTGAGGGCAACCGTCCCATCCTTCGACCAACGGTTGGGGTCGATCAGCAGCCGCAGCTCGGCGTCCGGTACGTCCCTGACGTAGAGGGCGGCTTGGTCCCGGAGGCCGTCGTTGCGGAAGAAGGCGTAGCCCTTGCCCGCCCGCGTCGGCGGCGAGTCGCGCTCGTAGTTCCAGAGCCCCTTGAGCCGTTGGCGGATCACGTCGCGATCGGGGTGGCTGCCGAGGTACTTCGCCGTCACCTCGTTCTGGGCACGCCCCCACTCGGCAACTTCCTGGGACTGGCGGATGTCGGCCTCGAGCCACCGGTACGGGTCCGCGACCACCGTGCCGTGGTAGCGATCGACCTGATCGACGCGGCGAGTCAGCGGATACGCGGGCGAACCGTTATCGCCACGCATCGGCCTCGGCCCACCCAAAATCGCCAGGACAATAGAGCCTGCCAGAAGAGGAAGTCGCATCAGAGAATCTTTCCGGGTGCAATCGCGAGAGCCTGCGGGCCGAACGATCCAGGTGAGCGACCGCTGCCGTCAGCGCACCGTGGCAAACGCGAAAGCTGTCCGTAATCACCTGCCAACTCCGTAATCGAGACGCTTGGCAGCGGTTCGTCTCGACCTGATGGTTCGGCGGCTGCATCGGAAACGCGATCATCAATGTCTGAAGTCTCCGACGTGCCGCCTTCGCCAAGCCGCTTTCGAATCTGCGCGAGCCGTGGTGCGAACGAACACGCCGCCACGCTCCGACCTCGCCAACACAACGCACCGCCTTCGCCAAGCCGCTTTCGAATCTGCGCGAGCCGTGAGCCACACGACAACCCGTGCGCTCCGAACTCGTCCGCGACTCCCGAACCTCGAAGCTGTGTGTGCTGGAAAACGCTCATGATGCTCGAAGCGCATGGTTAGGCTGATAGATAATCATAACTCAATTGGCCAATGGAATCGGAACCTTGCTCCCGTTTGGCTTCAACTTCCCGAGCCATCCGAGGAAAACCGTTTTGCCCATTCCCCCCTCTGCCCGTTCTAGGATATTCCCCTGTGGATCAGTAATGATCGTGGTTGGCGTGGCGCCGACATGGTAACGACTCACCGTTTCGGCCGCGTTAAGATCATCCAAGTCAATCATCACGGGAGTGAACCCTGCTTTGACCACAGCCTCCACCTGCTCATCCGCCCAGACGCTGCGTTTCATGATTCGACAGGGCACGCACCACTTGGCGGTGAAGAAGAGGATGATGGGCTTGCCGGATCGGGCGGCTTGATGTTGAGCCGAGGCGAAGTCTTTGGCCCAACTGACGTGGTTGGAGGGAACGTAGAAATCGTAATATACCCAGACGAGGGAGACTGGGATGGTGCCGAGCCAGAACCAGCGCCAAAAGCTGAACTTGCCTCGATGGGGCTTTGATGCGGGGTCAGTGGACGGCGATGATTGCGATGCTGCGTCGTTCATGGGTTTTGCATATCGGTAATGAAGCCTAACGCCGCTGCTCAGTGACGCGCCGCCAAGAGTGCCCGAATTGGAACCAGGACGCAATCGGCGCGTTCACTGGAGCAGCTTGGTTAGGCGTTTCCGGACGAATTACGAATTGACGAATCATGGCTTTTTGCCCACGCCTTCGAGCACGGAGAGGACGGCGAAACCGGGCGTGGGTGCATCGCCCTTTCCGCTCGCGTTGAGGTTCACGTTGAGCGCATCGCGCCACTTTTTGGTCTCCCCAATCCTTTGCAGGCCGTTTGCGAAATTGTCCGTCCAAGTGCCGGTGAACCCTTTCGCCAAAGTTTCATCCGCAGCCTGATTCAGCCCGCGCATGAGCGCGTCGAGCAGCGTGGGACGGAAGGCGTGATCTGCGGGAAGCGCATGGAAGAGTGCCAGGAGCTCGCGCAGGATGATGTTGTGATAAACGGCGCAGGCGTTGTGCGCGTCGAACCACCGTCCGCCCGTCATCTGGCCGGGTAGCACTCCAGTATCCGCCTTCTTCACTGCGGCATCGAGATAACGTGTATCGCTGGTCGCGGTGTGGAGCCGGGCGAGCAGGCCGACGCTAAAGGCGTTATAATTCCAATTCGCGACGAGCGGGCGCGAAATAGCCCAGTCTCCTGACCTGCGCGCGGCGTCAAGGTAACGTGCATCCTTCGTCAGCTCCCACGCGCTGATGAGCGCGCTCCCACACAGGCCGTTGTCGAACTGCAAGCCGCCGTCCGTGCGGTCGTCGGGAATCCAGTCGTTCACGACGATGTCGGGATGTTCTTTGATCATGCGCTCGACAATGTGGCCGACCTTTTCGCGCGGGTTCAATCCGGGGCCGATGGGAAACGGGAAGACGCCGGTGGGGTGTTGCAGCTTAATAAGCCAGTCCGCACCGGCGCGGACGTGGTTGGTGAGTTCGTCGCGGTGGTCGGGGAAAAGCAGCGCCGTGCGCGCCAGGCCACCGAGTGGCCACGCGGCCTCGCGCAACCCGGCCTGCATCTTGCGGGCGTCGCCGGTGGGATTCTTCAACCACGGCAGGCCGCGCAAGCCGCGCGGGATTTCCTTCAGCCACCACTCGCGCAGCGATTCCGCATCGAACGGTTTGGTTACGATAGGCGGGTAGTAGCGTGTGGCCGTCTCAGGATTTCCCGCCCACAATCCGAGCGCAGTGATGGCCTTGGTGACAGCAGCACGCACTGCGGCGGCATCCTGCGCGGCAAGCGCGCGGCGAGCATCCTCCAGGGGAGGCCGTGCCCCATCTAAAACCTCGCGCGGCGGACGCTGGCCGGGCTCGATGGCGAACGACGAATGCTGATGAGCGCAGAAAATGGCGACGAGCAGAGCGATGAGGAGATGGGTTTTTGAGTTCATGCTTTGGTTCCGCTACATGTGGCGCGAGAACGCACCGGGTAGGCCCGAGCGGTCACCCGCTCAGGCCCCCTCAGAACCGTACGTGAAAGTTTCCCTTCATACGGCTCAAGCCTTTCTAAGATCAGCCTCTGCCGAGGTGATCCGGCAATCAGGTTGGTTTTCTTTGGCATCTTGAGTGGTTACCTTATCCTTCCCGGCTCCAAATGCACGGGATTTTCCGACCGGATAAGTTCGCCCAACGAAACTTCGCCGCTTCTCAAAATACTCGACATAGTCCGGGTGATAGGGATTGGCTTCTCCCCGCACCTTGATGTGGCGCTCGATCACCGTATGCGCCAGCCGATAGGCTTTGCGTAATCGCGGCTTGCCTTCCCGATCCTGGGT
>CAMAWP010000229.1 GCA_945861765.1 Akkermansia muciniphila
GTCGCCCCGTGAAAACCGGCTAAAGCCGGGACTACATACGGCGAGCGGAAGGCGCGCATCGCGCCCTTGAACGGTGGGGCGAGACTCTCTCCGAGCTGTAGTCTCCGAGCCGGAAGCCGTCGAGCCCTGACATGCTCGATCGCCAGAAAGGGTCAGGGTTCGAGGGGACTCTCACCCCACCCAGGTTCATGGGCAGAACTGCTGGCATTCACAAGCGGATGCTTGTGGCGGCCCGGCTATCGCCTATAACCTATTACCTGAGCTATGTCCGACGAGCCGATCATCGATTTACAAAGCGATCATTACTTCATGGGAGAAGCCTTGCGGCAAGCTGCCCGCGCTTATGCTGCGGAGGAGGTGCCTATCGGGGCCGTCGTGGTCAAAGGAGGGCGAATCATCGCCCGGGCCTTTAACCAAGTCGAGACGCTGAGGGATGCGACGGCTCACGCTGAGATGTTGGCTTTGACTCAAGCCGAAGAGGCCGTGGGCGACTGGCGGCTAAATGATTGCACTCTGTACGCAACGAAGGAACCGTGCCCGATGTGCGCTGGCGCTATTGTGCATGTGCGACTGGCCCGTGTCGTTTACGGTGTCGGAGATCCAAAAGCGGGAGCCGCCGGCGGAGCGTTGAACTTATTGCAATTTCCATCCTTCAATCATCACTGTGAAATAACGCGCGGCGTTCGGGAAGCCGATTGCAAGTCGCTATTGCAAAGCTTCTTCATGGAACAGCGTGAGAAACGAAAAGCAGAGGCCGGAAGCCGGAATTCAGAGTCCGGAGGTCAGCATTCAGAAAATGGAAATCTGAACTCCGACCTCTGACATCAGCTCACCGCGATCAATGAGACGCGTTCTTTTTTCTCGTTGTGAACGATTCCATGAGCGCGCGGGTCGAGCCGCTCTGTGCCATCGACGTAAAAGAGGTAATGATGATGTCCGTGACCCAACTGGATCTGAACTGTCCATGCACCGTCAGGCTGACGTTTCATGTGATGAGTGTTTGGGTGCCATTCATTAAATTCTCCGATCAGCGAGACATGTTTGGCCTCGGGCGCGTAACAAACAAAATTAGTTGGTCTGAGATTGTTTTTAGCTGAGTAACGCGGGGTTGACCCCGCGCCGTGCGAACTTCTCGAATACATTGAATACAACTCTTAGAGTTTTCCTATCACCAGCACGGACGGATGATTTTTTCCGCCGAAATCAAGGCCGGGATAAGCAACCACAACCTCTAGCCGGAGGCAAGGGAGAAGGTAAAAAAATCGAAATGCGGCTCTTCGAAAAATGGCTGCATCCGTTTGCATGGCTTTCCCACTGAGTTTTCAGTTGTTGTGCGCGTTCCATATCCAGCTATCGTGGTAATCAAAAACAAATGAATTGGTCGTTTTCACTGGATGTCGCGCTTTTCCGTTTCATCAATTTGACGCTGAGTAATCCTCTGTTGGACCGGCTCTTGCCGCTTTTTAGCTGGAACGTTTTTTTTGTCCCTCTCGTGATGGTCGCTGTCGTTGCTCTCATTTGGAAAGGCGGTACTCGAGGCCGGGTTTTCGTATTTGTTCTGTTGCTTGTTCTCGCGTTCAATGACGGAGTCATCTGCAACTCCCTCAAGCACGCCATCGGTCGCGCCCGGCCTTTCAACTTTGTGCAGGATGCTCACGTCTTGGTCGGACGAGGTGGTAGCGGAAGCATGCCTTCTTCCCATGTTTCCAATTGGTTTGCCGCCGCGGCGACCGCATTTCTTTTTTACCGACGCAGTCTCTGGTTCATGCTGCCACTGGCTTTGACTGTGGGCTTCTCCCGGGTCTATTTGGGCGTCCATTACCCGAGCGACGTTCTGGTTGGAGCGCTCCTTGGTATTGTCTGCGGCCTCGCAATCCCTCGTTCGCTGGACTGGCTCTGGACCAACCTCGGTCAACGTTGGTTTCCGCTCTGGTGGACTAAACTTCCTTCATTGCTCAATCCACGGCAAGGCGAGGCGCTATCGTCCGATCCTCCCGTTGGATCCACCGTTCGGAATCTCCCATCGTCCATCCCGGCCTCTCGATCCGACATCGATCAGCATTGGTATCGGCTTGGCTGCTTGTTCATCGTCACTTTGTTTCTGGTGCGTTTGCGCTATCTGGCCAGCGGCACCATTGAACTCAGCGGAGACGAGGCCTATCAGTGGCTTTGGTCCAAGCACCTGGCTCTCTCCTATTTCAGCAAACCGCCTCTCATCGCGTACACCCAGTTTCTTGGGACGACGTTATGGGGCGACACCGAATTTGGAGTCCGATTCTTTGCGGCTTTTATCGCCGCCATCATAAGTTTCATGGTGCTCCGTTTTATGGCGCGTGAAGTCAACGCGCGTGCCGCATTCTGGCTGCTGCCGATCGTGGCGGCGACACCTTTGCTGGCGGTGGGCGCCACCTTGATGACCATCGATCCGCTCTCGGTTCTGTTTTGGACCGCGGCCATGCTCTCTGGATGGAGCGCCATTCAACGGGATTCGACCCGGCACTGGTTGTGGACTGGCTTGTGGACCGGGCTCGGATTTTTAAGCAAATATACCGCGCTGTTTCAATTGCTCTCGTGGGCCGTGGTTTTCCTAATTTCGCCTCCAGCCCGAAAGCAACTGCGCCGCGCCGGTCCCTATTGGGCGCTTCTGATCGCAGCGATCTGCTCCGTTCCTGTCTTGGTCTGGAACTCGCAAAATGATTGGATCACCGTGAGGCATCTGTCCGATCGCGGGGGGCTTGAAGAGGCTTGGCGTCCCACTCTGCGATTCTTTTTTGATTTTGTTGGCGCGGAATTCTTGCTGCTGAATCCGATCTTTTCTGTGAGCATCGTTTGGGCGGCCATCCGGGTTGTTCGGCAGGAGCGGCAAAATCCGTTGTTGATTTATTTCTTGAGCATGGGAGCCCCAATTTTTCTTTTCTATCTGCTTTTTACATTTCGATCTCGAGTCTTGCCGAACTGGATCGCGCCTGCCGTCATGCCGCTGTTTTGCATGATGATCACCTACTGGGAGGCGCGTTGGCGGGACGGCGCGCGCTCTCTCAAGAAATGGCTGATCATTGGCGTGACTCTGGGGGGAACGGTCGTCGTTCTATTGCACAACACTGACTTGATTGGAAAGCTCTTGGGGCAGCCTCTTCCCGGCGATAAGGATCCTTTAAGGCGCGTGCGAGGGTGGACGGAAATGGCCGCAGCGGTCGGCCTCGCGCGCAACGAGTTACTCAAGGAAGGCAAGCCGGTCTTTATCATCGGGGATCATTACCGGACTGTCGGCGTAGTTTCCTTTTATTTGCCTGAAGCCAAGGCCAGCGTGTCGCAGCAACCTTTGGTCTATTACCAATCATCTCCACATCCAGACAATCAATTCTACTTCTGGCCCGGATACAACACGCGCCGCGGTGAAAACGCCATCTTCGTCCAGGAAGTCGAAGCGCCGCAGCCAGCGCCGAGTCAACTGCACCAGGAATTTCAATCCATCACGGACCTGGGCATGCGCGACGTCTCACATCGTGGAATTGTCTTCCGCCAAGTCCAACTCTTTCAATGCCGCAATTTGCGTTAAGGCTCGGGGCGAAGCCGCAAGAAAACTGATTTGAGTAAGGGCCAGCGAGCGAGCCAAGCTTTCAAGTTCCTGGAAGGGTAGCGTGCCGTAATCCGCTTGAAAGCGAACGGTGAAGTATTTGGGGTATTGATGCCGAACTCGGTTGTACACGCGCTCTGGTACCCGGCTTCGATAACCATGTCTCGGACTGTTTCGTTCCAATCCCCATACGGATAACAGAAGTGTTCCACAGTCAGCCCGAAGAGATCCTCGAGCTTTTTCTTGCTTGCAACGATTTCCTCGCGCGCTTCCCTTGCCGGCAAGCGAGTCAGCCACGGATGCTTCAGCGTGTGCGAACCGATTTCATGTCCGGCGGCAAGCCATTCACTCACCTGTGCGGCATCCATCAATGGCTCCGGCGCTCCACCTTCTTTCTGCTCCCATTCGTTGGTTCTGCCGATCAAGTCGGCTACCAGGAATTGAATGGCCCGATAACGGTTTGCCGCCAGCGGCTCCAATCCGAATTCCACGACGCTCCGAAAGCCATCGTCAAACGTCAGCACAATCGATGGCTGATTTACCTGGCCGACCTGTGAAACCTTCTTCAATGGCTGAGTGACGAATCGGGCGCGACTCAGTTCATCCAACTGTCTCGTAAAAAGAGAGCCGCTCACATAGAGCCCTTTGATTCGAGCCTTTCGGCGGCGTGGGCCAAGTTTGTGGTAAGTCAAAATCGGCACGCCGCTCTGAAACAGCTTCTCAAATCCTCGGAGCGAACTGTAATAATGTGACACGGAGTCAGGCGTGGTTCCATGCTGATTCATTTCCTGAAGCCTTTCCGACTATCATGCAGGTTTACCGCCGAGTTGAAGATAAAGCGCCGCAACTCTCTCCGCCGCCGCGCCGAGTGAGAATGAGGCGCTCACGCGTGCGTGCAATTCGGCTCGCGTCGGTTCATTCGCGCGCGCCTCGTTTGCCCAATGTCGCATCGCGTTCGCAAGCGCACTCACGTCTTCTGGCGGTGTCAATTGGCCAAAGTTTCCTACGGCGAAGGCCTCTGGAATACCATCCAACCCCGACGCGATGACCGGTTTGCCACAGGCGTGGGCTTCGCAAACGACAAGCCCGAGCGCTTCGGTACCGATCTGGGGATGAACGAGGCAATCGATCGCGTTCATCGCGGTCGGCATGTCGTGGCAATACGGGGTCAGCCATGCCTTGCCCCGCAGACCAAGCTGCGCGATGTCGCTCTGCAACACATCCGCCATGCTGCCCCGGCCGACAATCAAGAAGCGCGCATCGGGAGCTTCCTTATGAATCATTGCCGCGGCTTTCAGAAACTCGCGCTGCCCTTTGCCGCGCGGGAGCGAGTAGCCGCCGACCACTGCAAAGGCGTAGTGATGTGGCTCCAGTCCCCAAGCCTGCCGCTGCGGCTGCGCGTCGAAAGGGCGGAACCGTTCGGTGTCAATGCCTCCGTACAGAACGTGAATTTTGGAATGGTCTCCGAGCAGCGGTGGACGGTGACGGCGTTCGGGTTCGGGAGAGCCGGGTTCATCAACGCCGTCGCGCAGCACCTTCGCGACGAAGTGCGACACCGCGATCAGCGCATCGCATTGGCCCAGCAGAAAACGGCGGCTGAACCAGGAGCTTGGGCTCTTGGCCATGTGGCGGGTCAGAACAATTCGCGGATTCTTTCCGGAGAGGCGCCCTGCCATTATTGTGGGCCACAAGTCCCGTCCGTGGTGGCCGTGGATGAATTGGATTTTTTTGCGCCGAATAAACCGCGCTGCGTCCAGAATGAGACGGAGTTTGAGCGGTCCCTCCGGCGGCGTGGCGTGGAAGGGAATATCGAGATTGCGGATCACTCGGGAAACCTCGCGGCCCGCAGGCCCAGCGACCCAGACAGCGTGTCCGAGCTGAACCAAACCGCGGGCGATTTTGGCGCACTGGTCATCAGTGCCGCCGCCCGTCAGCAGCGAGTTCAAGTGAAGCACACGCATCGTTCGCCGAAAGCCTTGCAGAAGCGGAGAGCGAATTCAACCTCTGTCAGAACCACGGGCGTTCCGACCAGCGCCGGTCCACGCGAATGGAACCCGTGGCCCGGCATTCCTTACATGGATAGTGCCCGCTCTCAGCGGCAGGGTGAGCGGAATAGGCGGCAGTCAGGTTTTGAGTCGCCACTTGGAAGACCGATGGTTAGCCTCTTGGTATCTTGCTTAACGAAATCGACGGGGAATTGCTGGAGAAAATGTGGAAGCGGACTTTACGGGTCTGTGGCTAACCGCATGCGACATCAAGTCAACGTGATGGATTTTGGCGATCTCGCGCGCGGGGCGCAGAGTCTTCTCGTCGTGGACCTGGGGTTCATGGGCGATGCGCTTCATCTGGCGCCGGCGCTTTGGGAAATCCGACGTCATTGCCCCGACGCCCGGCTGCACGTGGTCACTTCGCCGCTCGGCTGCGATGTCTTCCGAATGTTGCCCTGCGTCGATCGCTCATGGCCGCTGGAGTTGATGCCGGACCGACGCTCGCTGCGAGAACAGTGGCAATTGATCCGAGCATTGAGGCACGAGCGATTCGATATGGCTCTGAATCTCGGCGCGGTAGATCGCTCGGTGATTCTCGCGGGGCTTGCCGGAGCGCGCTGGCGGTTGGGTCATCTGTCCGGCCGGGATCATTTCTGGCTGCGCTGGTTCATTCCCCACTGGGTGACCCGCCAACCGCGAGACATGGTGGTGTGGGAACAGAAGCGGCAGGCTCTCGCCAACGCCGGTTTCCGACTCGGCGAACCGACGTTTGGCCTGGTCGTGCCCGAAGAGGAACGTCGATGGGCGAAGGGATGGGTGCCGTCGCGGGCGATGCACTTCTCGCTCTGCTCGAACAATTCGCTCAAAGAATGGCCGGTCGAACACCATGCGCAGCTCGCGGGTTTGTTGAGGAAATTGCGACCCGATCTGCCGATCCTCGTTTCCGCCAGCGCACGGCCCCGCGAGCAGGCAAGGCTCGACGCTTTCTTTGGGTTGGTCGATGATCCGCAGGTCCGGCGTCTGCCTCCCGACCTGACCATCGCGCGGCTGGCGGCAATTCTGGAGCGTTGCGCAGCCCATGTCGGGCCGGACTCGGGCGTGGTTCATTTGGCGATGGCGGTGGGTACTCCCACAGTTTCGCTGGTTCGGCGACGCGGAGATTTCTCCTCATGGCTTGTGCAAGGCGAACGCCATCGACCGATCCTGACTCCGTGTCATTGCCTCGATGATCGTAGATCCGAGTGCGCAGCGAAAGGCCGAGCCGAATGTCTCGCGACGGTGTCACCCGAGCAAGTGGCCGCCGCAGTTGAAGAGTCGCTAAGGTAACCAGGCTCTGAATCGCTGAGACCAAAAAGTTCTCGCCCCGTTTGGCTCTTGCTTCCGATACTCGCGCCGAATTAAGTAGCGGCAATGACGAAGCTTCCCATCTCCGTTTGTCTGATCTCAGGCGCGGAAGCGCCGCGGATCGGCCGCGCGCTGGCCAGCGTAGCGGGCTGGGTGAGCGAGATCGTCGTGGTGCTCAATGAAGAGGTCAATGATGGCACGGCGGAAATCATCGCGCGTCACGGCGGCATCGTTCATCGGCACGCCTGGCGGGGTTTCCGCGAGCAGAAAAATCTTGTGCAAGAGCACGCCGCGCAGCCCTGGATTCTCCAAATCGACGCCGACGAGGAAGTGTCCCCAGAGTTGCAGCGTGAGATCACAGCTTTTTTCGGGGGCGACCATGAGCGCTGCGCCGGGGCCTCCTTTCCCCGCAAGGTCTGGTTTTTGGGCAGATGGATCAAGCACGGCGATTGGTATCCCGACCGTGTGCTCCGGCTTTACCGGAAGGATTGCGGACGATGGGGCGGCACCGCGGAACATTGCGCGGTGGTTCTGAACGGCGCGGAAAAGCGGCTGCGGAGCGATCTGCATCATTACAGCAGCCCGACGATCGGGGATTACTTGCTCAAATTTCCTTATTATTCGGAACTCTATCTCCAGAGGCAACTCGAGGAAGGCGCTCGCTGGTCAGCATTGCCGGTGATCGTGCGCTCGGCCTGGCGGTTTGTGCGGGCTTATGTCATTCGGAAAGGGTTTCTCGATGGTTACCCTGGATTTTTTATCGCGGCTTCAACGGCTTACGCCACTCTCTTCCGGCACACCCGGCTTTACGAACATCATCGACCAAGCTCTCCGCCATGCCCGCCCCGAAACTCTCGCTGATCATCAGCACCTACAATTGGCCGGACGCGCTGGCGAAGGTCCTGGCTGGAGTTGAGCGTCAGATCCGGCGACCGGATGAAGTGATCCTTTCGGATGACGGGTCCGGCCTTCCGACGCGCATGCTTGTCGAAGCGTGGATCCGCTCCCAGCCATTTCCCGCACATCACATCTGGCACACGGACGAGGGTTTCCGAAAGACGATCATCCTGAATAAATCGGTCGCTGCGGCAACCGGCGACTACCTCGTGTTTCTCGATGGCGACTGTGTGCCGCATGCACAGTTCATCGCTGACCATCTGGCGTTAGCGGAGCGCGGGTTTTGGGTACAGGGTCGGAGATGTTTTGTGGAGGAAAAGCACGTCGCTGAGTTTGAGCAGGGACGGACGTCCGTGTGGAGTTGGATACTCGCGCGACGTATCACCGGAGCCGCCAAAGGCATCCGGTTTCCGTTTCCAATCGTGAGGCGCGACATTGCCCAGCGCGGCATTATTGGCTGTAACCTCGCGGCCTGGCGCGAGGATCTCGTCGCGATCAATGGCTTCGATGAGGATTACTCAGGGTGGGGCATCGGGGAAGATTCCGACATGGGAACGCGCCTCTACAATCTTGGCCGTCGGCGCAAGTTCGTTTACGCTCATGCGGTGGTCTATCATTTGAACCATCCAATGGCCCCGCGCGATCATGTTCCTCAGAGCCTTGCCCGGCTCGACGACACGATCCGATCGGGCAAGATTAGGTGCGCCCGCGGGCTCGACCAGCATCTCCTGCCACCATGACCGCCACCTGTCGCGAAGGCGAACTGATCTGGAAGTTTTTCGAACGCCGCACCGACGGGTTCTTCGTGGAGGTCGGCGCGAACGATCCACAGAACAGCTCGCAAACGTGGTTTCTTGAATCGAATGGGTGGCGTGGAATTCTGATCGAGCCGCTCTCCCGGTTTTACGAGAGCTTGCGCGCGGCTCGGCCGCGATCGCGGGTCTTTCAAGTCGCCTGCGCTTCGCCGGGTCACCCTCCGACGGCGCAGCTATTGGTCGGTGAGAACTCGGAGCACTCGTCATTGCGGCCCAACGCAGTCGATGCCGATACGCGCTATGTGGAGAACGAGACGGTGCGTCTGATGACCCTTGATGAGGTGTTGGTGGAGGCGGGAAACCCGCGTTTGGATTTTGTCAGCATCGATGTAGAGGGACTGCAACTCGAGGTGCTGCGGGGCTTTGATCTGAATAGGCACAAGCCGCCGTTGCTGTTCGTCGAGGATCATCTGTTGAACTGGAGCACCCATTTTTATCTGTGCCGGCGCGGATACCGGTTGGTTAAGCGCACGCAACTGAACAACTGGTACGTGCCGGTGGGAACCCCGTTTCATCTGAGCACTGCGGCAGAGCGGTTGAGGCTTTGGCGCAAAGTTTGGCCCGGCACCCCCGCCCGCATGTTCAAAGCCTGGCTGCGGCACCGGCGCAGTGGAGCTGTCGGAAGAAGCGTAGAGCGAGAGCGTTGACGCGGCTCTGTGTTCAGCCCACCGTTACTGCTCATCGTCGGCGCTTCTGAGCTTGCGCTCGGTGGACTCGCTGCCTAACTTTGTGACGTGAGCACGGTCATCGAAATCGAATCAGCCATTGAGCAGTTGTCGCCGGTGGAGCAACGACAGTTGCGAGATTGGCTTCTGGAGCGCTTTCGTCCCGACGACAACGACGACCTAATGGTTCCGCCCGCCTACCGCCAGAGAATCCTCGATGCCATCGACCAGCCCTAAGCCCTGCGAGATGTGGAGAGTGGACTTGGGCCTTTCAGGCAAGGTTCGCTGGTTCGTCGTTGTTTCCAGGCACGATCCCAGTGCCCCGAGGGCGATGTCACTCGCCGTGCCGGTGACGACACGGAATAGAGGAAGCGCTTACGAAGTGGCGCTTGGGAAACTGACGTGTTTGCGCGAAGAATCGTTCGCGAACGTGCAAGGTTTGACGGCCCTGGAATGGGTCGATTTCCAAAGCTGCGGCGGTCGAGTTCCCGAAGGGGTGATGGAACAAATTCGGAAGGCTCTGCGCTTCGCCTTGGAGCTGTAGCGGAGCCAGGTTCGTCGGAGTTGGCGCTGAGAAATGGTCCACGTTTTCCTGGAGGACCAGTCCAGTTGCGTAACTGGCTCGTGCCCCGGCAAAGGACATTTGTGCAGTAGTTTGTCATTCGCATTGAGGGCACCAGCGCTGGAAGATGACTGCTGGCAAGGTGGCAACTTTCAGTGAGTCGCGACGGGAGGAACAAGCCGCTCGCAGGCACTTCAGCGGGGGCAACCCGGCCCAAATCAACGCGTAAGAATCACCGAGGCCGCTGAACGCCAATCGGCGATTGACCCCTCATGTCTCATGCCAATCTACAACATGTATGAAACGAGAAATCACTGATAACCGCGCCTACGAGAGGAATTTTCCACACATGCGAGATTTACGCGCGGATTTGGGACCCGGCAAATGCTCTTGAATTGATTCGAAGCGCACCTGTATCATTTCCGCTACGCCGCAGGGGCAGTTCATCGGAATGAGTAGTTCCCTGGCCAACCCCCTGGCTTGTTCGATCGCATGACTGTACGCGCCGCCACTGAATCCGGGCTCGCCACGAGCTTGAGGCACTGCTTTCGCATTTACCGCGAATCACCGATCAGCCTTGGGCATCCGCTAATGCGCCGGCTGTTCCGTGCGCTGCTCAACCGCCACCAGATTATCACACTTCACAACGGCATCCGCCTTCAGGTCGATCTCGACCGCGTGGTGCAGCACACCATCTTTTGGTTGGATGGCGATATGGAACCACAACTGGAGTGGGTCATCCGTGAGCTTTTGCCCGTGGGCGGAACCTGCGTCGATTGTGGTGCCAACTGCGGGTTGATCGGCCTGCTTGCGCGGCGGTTGCGTCATGCTCGCGTGCTTTTTCTGGAACCGCATCCACGGCTGGCCAACGACGTCCGTCGAAACATCCAACTCAACAAATGGGAAGATGCCTGCCACCTTGTCGAAGCGGCGGCCTCGGATGCCGAGGGCGAGGCGACGCTCTTCGAAAGCATTGATTACGACGGTTCCCACTCGCTCCTTTCTGACTGGGTGACAGACAACCAGGGTCACCCACAGATCAAGGTTCAACTGACGATGTTGAAATCAATTCTTGAGCGGCATCCGGAATTCGACCGCGTGGATTTGCTCAAGGTGGACACGGAGGGCCACGATCTCGCCGTGTTGCGAGGTTTGGGCGGCTGGCTTCATCCACAACGCATCCCTGTCATTTACGCGGAACTTGGCCGCGACCGCGCAGCGAGTTTTCAGTTGCTCGAACAGTCCGGTTATACCGGCTTTTCCTACCGGCAACTGCGTCGCAAGCCGATGCGCCGCCTGATGAAACGCTACGGTAACGGTGATCCGGTGGCCGTGTTCCATCCGCTGCGCCACGCTCCCGACTACACCGGCGAATCGCTCTGGGTCGGTGCCGACTCTCGCCAGGCCGCTTTTCTCGATCACCTGGCTGCCGATCCGACGGCCCAGCCGCGCTGACTGGGTCGATGCCCGCTCATGAACCTTCGTTGTCTTATCAAATACCTGTTCTTGCGGGACACCACTTTTCGCGG
>CAMAWP010000230.1 GCA_945861765.1 Akkermansia muciniphila
TTAATTTTTCAAAAATGTCTTCATTGGACGCCTTCTCTTCGAGTGAGCTTCAAATTTAGTATAGTTCGGGCGTTGGTTGCCATCCAATCTTTTTTTTTAGCAATTACGAAAACGCCTCCGTGCCGTCAGGTTAGGTCAGCGGATGAAGACCCTTTTTTTCTTCCCGCCGGGCTGACTGGAGTTTGGACCTATTGGTTGCCTTCGTCTCCCGGAGGGAGATTCGAGAATAGCCCGGCAGTTGACTGCCGGGTTCGCAATGGCGACTGCATAAGTCCCGCAGGGACGGCCGAATCCTCCAATGTCCTACGTCAGCTCCAACTGTCGGTTCAGGACAAAGGATCGCCCGAGAATGGTTCAACCGTCCCTTCGGGACTTTGGGTATTGACTACCTAATCCCACCCTTGAAAGGGTGGGCTATTCTCAAATCTCCCTCCGGGAGATAAGTGGGGGCTGTTCTCGGATCTCCTCTCCGGGAGATGTGAGTTGCAAAACTCATCGGCTACAACAGCAGCCGACCCGAAAATGTCCAAGCTCCAGGCACCCCTCCGGAGTGAGTTTTCCAGCCCGGACACGGAAATGGTTCCACTGAAAACAGCGGGGAAACGAATTGAAAGCCACGGCTGAATTCTGCGTCGATAGGTGTTGCTTCCGTTAATTGGCGGGCATTCCAACTCGAGCGCCAGAAAAGGTCAGGGTTCGAGGGGACTCTCACCCCACCCACGTTCATGGAGAGCCTCCACCTCCGACATTGGACCCGCATCGGGACCATGAACCTGGGAGCGCCGGCGTCTCGCCGGCGAGTTGCTGTGGCGAAATTAGGAACACGCCGGCGAGACGCCAGCGCTCCCAGGTCAGGTTCATGGAGAGGGAAAACCTCCCAAGATTGGACGCGAATCAGTGCCATGAACCAGGGGTGGGGACGGCTCGTCCCCATTCGGCTTGCGGGGACGAGCCGTCCCCGCCCCGGTTCATGGAGAGGAGAGTAGGAACAGTTTGCTTGATGGCCGCTTCGAGGACTGAAAATATTATTGAAGGGATCAACGATTCGGAAAACGTGGTTGGCCTCTAGCTTCAAATATAAGTCGAGCAACATCAGCCAACGGCTGTGGTCCGTTGGCCCGCATCAGCCGCGCCTGGATTGGCTACGGTGGTTTGCTGCTCTTCGCGTAATTCGGCAAAATCCCTCGATCCCTAATTTCTGCGAGCGCTTTTTGCAGCGATCACTCGATGTTCGGTTCATTGGAATTTCACCTGCGTTCGTAGGCGCGACTTCGTTGCCTCCACGCCTCTTTCACTGCGAATGGATGACATCGCGAACTCAAGGGATATTATTCTCCTTCCCTATCGGTCCGGGAGGGCTCACGATAAATCGCATCATGCGAAATGAATGTAACCGTCCTTGCGCCATCCAAGTCTTAAGCAATACCTTTTGCATTAAATTATGAGCGAAACTAGCGCGTCCTTCCAACCATCCGCCGGCCAGCCTTTGGCAGGCGCTTCAGCCGCGGCTCGGCTTGCAAAAAAGCGAAAGTCATCCCCGCCAACCTGGATAATCCTACTGATTACGCTCGCTGTCGCAGGTGGGGGTGGCTATTGGTATTTCAACCGTGCGTCGAGCAAGCCGGTCGAATATCGCTCCATAACAATCGCGCGCGGAGATGTCACCCAAACCGTCACAGCCAACGGCCAACTCACGCCAGTCAAGAACGTTCAGGTGGGCAGCCAGATTTCAGGCACTATCACGGAAATCAATGTGGACTTTAATTCGAAGGTCAAAAAAGGCGACATCATCGCAAAGATCGATCCGTCCACATACGAACGAAACGTTTCGCAAGCGCAGGCAGAGCTGTCGAATGCCGCCGCAGGCATGGAACTTACGGAACTGAATTTCAAGCGCGCCAAACAACTTGTCGCCAGCAAGCTGATCTCGGCGTCCGAATATGATCAAGCCGAGGTGAGCTTGCATCAGGCGCAAGCGGTCGTAAAGATGCGCCAGGCGAATGTCGAGCGAGCTCAGGTGGACTTGGATCGCACGATCATTACAGCGCCTATCGACGGGATGATCATCTCGCGTAACATCGAAGTTGGCCAAACTGTTGCCGCTAGTTTCAGCACGCCCACCCTGTTCCTCATCGCCAATGACCTGGCTCAAATGCAGATCGAAGCCGCGGTCTCGGAAGCCGATGTCGGCGGTGTCGAGGAAAAGCAACCGGTGAATTTCACTGTCGAGGCCTACACGCGCCAGTTCCAAGGTGAAGTGGCGCAGGTCCGCTATGCACCCATCACAAACCAAAACGTCGTCACTTACACGGCTATCGTTAAGGTGGACAACCGCGACTTGAAACTCCGGCCGGGCATGACCGCCACGGCTTCGATCATTACAGCTCAGAAAAAAGAGACGCTGCGGATTCCGAATGCAGCGTTCCGTTTCCGTCCGACTGAAGATCAGGTTCCCAAGAGCAACGCTAACACGGGTGCGAGCGCGGGGAGTTCGACGAACAAATCCACCAATGCAGTTGCCGCCATCGTCGCCACTAGCGGCCCGTTCGCAGGCCTGCCCGAGCAGCCATGGAGAGCGGAGCGACGCCGTCCTACTCAGGAGGAGCAGGACAAGTACGAGGCTTCTTTGACGCCCGAACAACGTGACCTGTATCGCCAGATCCGAGCGCGTTTTGCGCAAGGCGGCGGGGGAGGCGGCGGAGGTGGGGGGGGAGGCGCGGGTGGTTTTGGCGGTGGTGGAGGCGGGGGCAGTCCCCCACGCGCCACCCAAGAGGGCCCCCGCACTCAAACGGTTTATCTGTTGGAGAAGGAGAACACATCGACTGGCCAAGAGAAGCCCATTTTGAAACCAGTCACCATCAAGACTGGCATTACGGATGGGACGAACACCGAGGTGCTCGAAGGATTGAAGGAGGGCGATATTCTTGCCACGGGCGTGGTTTCTCCCGAACCCGCTGTTGTCGGGGGTGGTCCACCAGGTGGCCGAGGTGCTTTCGGCGGCGGTGGGAGTCCGTTCGGTGGCGGTGGTCGGCGTGGGTTTTAATCTCATGCGAACTCTTCGATCATCGACCAGGTTTTACGAATGACGTTTCAGGTTTCACAAATGCACGCTGTCGTAAAGTTAGAAAGCTTCCGCAAGACCTACTTCACTGGCGAAGTTGAAGTTCACGCTGTTCGGGGTGTGTCGCTTGACATACAGCGGGGCGAATTCGTCGCGATCATGGGCGCCAGCGGTTCTGGCAAATCGACCATGATGAATACGATCGGCTGCCTGGACCGGCCGACAGGCGGACGTTACCTGATGGACGGCGTCGATATCGGCGAGCTTGGACGCGACGAATTAGCGGACTTGCGCAACGAAAAAATTGGATTCGTTTTTCAAGGTTTCAATCTACTCTCCCGCACTTCGGCTTTGGAGAACGTCGAGCTGCCGATGCTCTATGCACGGCCGCCGGTTCGAGGGCGAGAGCAGCGCGACCGCGCGATGACGGCATTGGAAATGGTCGGATTGGGCGACCGGGCGGACCATCATCCAAACCAGCTCTCAGGCGGCCAGCAGCAGCGTGTCGCTATTGCCCGTGCTCTTGTGAACCAGCCGAAACTGCTGCTCGCCGACGAGCCGACTGGCAATCTGGACAGCCAGACCAGCATTGAAATCATGGGGGTTTTCCAGAGCCTCAACGACCAAGGCATGACGATCGTTATGGTGACGCACGAACTTGATATTGCGCACTACACGAAGCGCAATGTCATCATGCGCGACGGCCGCATAGTAAACGACACACCTGTCGTTGAGCGACTCTTCGCGAGCAAGCAACTGCAAAAACTCGAACAGGAGCAACAGGCCGTGCAGCTTGCGTGATGAATATCTTGCCTCGTACCAGCCGACGTGAGGAGGCTCCAATTGGAATCTGGACACCCTGGCCCTTGATTCGAAATGCGCGGCTCTTTCACTTGTCCCGGATCATGCACCGATCACCCTTCGCGAGCCAGAGCTTCCTCTCGGCGTCTGTTACCAAGATTTTATGATATTTTTCGCCACCTTTAAAATCGCCCTTCGCGCGCTTCGCCGCAACACCCTGCGAACGCTCCTCACGATGCTCGGCATCATCATCGGTGTGGGCGCTGTCATCGCGGTGGTCAGCATCGGGAGCGGAGCGAAAGCGCAGGTGGAAGCAGCCATCGCGAGCATGGGGCAAAACGTGGTTCTCATCCTTTCCGGCAATGTCTCCCGCGGCGGTTTCCGAATGGGATTTGGCACGGCTGGAACGTTGACTCGCGAGGATTTCGAAGCGATTCGCAAGGAAGTTCCTGGTGTGACTGGCATTAGCCCGGAAGTTTGGGCATCGGCTCAAGTGGCGATGGGCAATCAGAATTCGTTTTCTCAGGTTCGCGGCGTCGGGGTGGATTATTTGGACATCCGATCATGGCGGTTAACCAGCGGCGCGAACTTCACAGAAGCAGATGTCCGCAGCGGCAACAAAGTGGCACTGCTCGGGAAGACCACGGCGGAGATGCTCTTTGGCGACGAAGATCCTGTCGGCCAACCCATTCGAATCAAGAACGCGCCCTTCACCGTGGTTGGCTTGCTTGTCGCCAAAGGGATGAGCGGGCGGGGCGACGATCAGGACGATGTCGTTCTCGTTCCTTACACCAGCGCAATGACGCGCCTGACGGGGCAAACGACCTTTCGCTCGTTCAACGCCCAGGCTTCCAGCGCGAAACTTTTGCCCAGCGTGCAAGCCGACATCATCAGCCTGCTCCGGCAGCGGCATCGCATCGGCCCGGATAAAGAGGATGATTTTCTGGTGCGAACTCAACAGGAGATTTCCGAAACCGCCACGGCGACTTCGAAGGTTATGACATGGCTCTTGGGATCTGTCGCGGCGGTCTCTCTGCTCGTTGGCGGCATTGGCATCATGAATATCATGCTCGTCAGCGTGACCGAGCGAACGCGTGAGATCGGCATCCGGATGGCAGTCGGGGCACGAGGTCGCGACATCTTGCTTCAATTCCTGACAGAGGCGGTTGTGCTGAGCGTGCTAGGCGGTTCTTTGGGCATTTTCCTGGGAGTTCTCAGCTCGCGCGTTTTGCCTAGAATATTAAGTTCGCTTGGAGTGAGCACCCTTGTTTCGCCCGACTCGATCGTGGTGGCGTTTTTGTTCAGCGCCGTGATTGGCGTCTTCTTCGGCTTTTATCCTGCTCGCAAAGCCTCGCAGCTCGACCCCATTGATGCTCTGCGCTACGAATAGGCTTGGGCTTGGATCCAATCCTCAGGGGTATTGATGTTGAACAGCTCCTCGGGATGGAGCGGGGGTATTGTGGCTGTATTCAAGGCAACGGCCAGGTTTTGCAAAGCGAACTGCTTTTGAGCGAGCAATCTTTCCACGCGAAGAGCGGTTTTTACCTTGAGCAGAAACGGGAATCCAACCCGCCCTTTTTCAACCACGAAAGTCCCGTTGGACTTGGTTTCCACTGTCAAAACAAGCTGCCGCAACAGCTCCTCCGAGACAAACGGCATGTCGCACGAAAGAAAAACAACGACGTCAGACTGGCTCGTTTTCAGTGCGGTATGAATGCCTCCGAGCGGTCCGCAGCCCGGCGTTAAGTCGCGACGAATGACCCTGACTGGCAAACCCAGCCGACGGGCGGTGGCTCGAATATGGCCCAGCAAAGTCCGCCTCCCCAAAACCAATCTGGCTTTGTCTTGCCCCATTCGAGAGCTGAGCCCGCCGGCAAGGATGCACACCTCACACCTTACAGCCGCTTGATCCTTTGTTCGCCGTTGCGCCATTCAACATTTATGGCACACCGCGCTTGCAAATGCTCGGAAAATAAAGGTTGCAGCGGCCCTTGGCTTTGTTAAGTTGCACCCCCTTTTTGCAGGGCCAAGTTTTTGTCTTGGCGCGGCAGAAAAGGAAAAACGGCTGAAATCAGCCTTCGTTCGAGTGGCGAAGGTAGCCAGAATAACATCAAAAATAATCCCGTGTTCCGCGGGATGGTTTGCGAAAAAAGCGAACTCATAACAAAGGAAACCTGTGTTAAGCATTGGCCTAAAAGAACTGTTGGAAGCGGGAGTCCATTTCGGACATCAAACCAAACGTTGGAATCCCAAGATGAAGAAATTCATCTTCGATGCCCGCAATGGTATTTACATCATCGACCTGAGCAAAACGCTCGCCGCGCTGGAATCAGCTTGTGAGTTCTTGGCGAAGACGATCGGCAAGGGGGGGCGCGTGCTCTTCGTAGGCACCAAGAAGCAAGCGCAGGAAGCCGTGAAGGAGTCGGCCAAATCGTGCGGCCAACTCTACGTCACCGAACGCTGGCTCGGCGGCACTCTGACCAATTTAAAGACGATCAAACGGTCTTTGGGACGGCTCAAACAAATTGAGAAAATGGAGACCGACGGCACCATCAACAATTACGTGAAGCAGGAGCAATCTGCCATCCGACGCGAGGCGGCCAGGCTGTTCAAAAACCTGGATGGTATCCGGACGATGGATAATTTGCCCGAAGTCATGTTCGTGGTGGATATCAAACGCGAGCACAACGCGGTCGCTGAAGCTCGGCGCTTGAAGATACCCATTGTGGCCATTGTCGATACCAATTGTGACCCTGATTTAGTGGATCATCCAGTCGCTGGGAATGATGACGCCATCCGGTCGGTTCGTCTGATTTTGAGCGTGGTCACACAAACCATCATGCAGGCTCGGGCCGAATTTGACGCCAAATATGCCCGACGCAAAGAGTCGGCGCAGGCATCATCCGAACCGGCTTCCACGGAACCCGCCGCCGGAGAAACCCCCGCCGTCCCAAGCCCAGCGCCTGTGGCTGAAGCAGTCGCTTTGGTTTAGCGGGATTAGTTCTCCTCAAAAAAATGAGCGAATCGGACTCCGATCGCTCATGCTTTAACATCAAGAACAAATTTATTTTATATGGCTGAAATTACAGCAGCTCTCGTTGGCAGATTGCGCGAGATGACGAACGCCGGCCTGATGGATTGCAAGAAGGCTCTCACTGAGTCCAGTGGTGATATCAATTCGGCGGTGGATATCTTGCGGAAGCGCGGGGTAGCGACCGCAGCGAAAAGAGCCTCGCGTGAAGCCAAGGAAGGCGTGATCGCTCAGCACATTCAGCCGGGGGCGCGAGTCGGCGTTCTGGTCGAAATCAACTGCGAGACAGATTTCGTCGCAAAGAACGAAAGCTTCCGCGCTTTTTGTGACGAGATTTCGAAACGCCTCGCGGCGGATCCAAAGGTTGATTTGGAAAGTACGCGGACGGATCAAATCTCGAAAATCGGAGAGAATATCAAGATTTCTCGTTTTGAACGTTTCGAAGTCACTGGCAACGGTTTGATCGCGGCTTACATCCACACCGGCGCCAAGGTGGGCGTCCTCGTCGAGATCGGAGCGGGTCAGGAATCGACAGTTGGGAACGAAGATTTTAAACAACTGGTTCGAGACATCACTCTGCAAATTGCCGCGGCGAACCCTGTTGCTGTGTCGCGGGACCAAGTTGATCCCGCCATCGTTGCCAAAGAAAAAGAGATTGCCGCTGAACAGGTGAAAAACAAACCACCGCAAGCCATCGCGAAGATTGTGGAAGGCAAGCTGGACAAGTATTTCCAGAGTTTTTGTTTGCTCGACCAGGGTTTTGTGAAGCAGAACTCTGAAATTACGGTGAAGGAACACGTCGGAGCGTTGGCCAAGAAGTTGGGCGACGAAATCACCATTCGGCGTTTCATCCGTTTTCAGGTCGGCGAAGGTTTCGCTGCTTAACACACATCACAAGCAACAGGTCAGTTGTGGCGCGTGGCCTTCCAGGACGCAGTATCTGCGTTCTAGCTGCGCGCTCGATCCGGCTGGTGTCTCCATCCAGTTTCTCCCAGATGGCGGTGGCCTCGAAGGACCACGCCGGAGCAAAATGTCGCTGTAAGGTTTGACGGCCGGGCGAGTGGTTGCTACATAACTGGCCGTTATGTGCCTGACTATTTTTCTTCAAAGGACAAACCGCGCCGTCCTTCCTCTTTTTGCAGTGCGCTGGAAATTGGGCTATGGCCGCCTTCCCGCATGAAAAAAGAATCTCCCGCGAAATACCGCCGTATTCTGATTAAATTAAGCGGTGAGGCTTTAGGGGGCGAGTCCGGGATTGGTATCTGCCCGGAGGCCATTCACGATATGGCTCGGCAGATTCAACAAGTCCGGAAAATGGACGTTGAAGTCGTAATCGTGGTCGGTGGCGGAAATATCTTCCGGGGTTTGCAAGGGAGCGAACGAGGCATTGACCGCGCCACGGGCGATTACATGGGAATGCTGGCGACGGTGATTAACGCCCTGGCATTGCAAGATGCCCTGGAGAAGTTGGGTGTCGCCACGCGGGTGCAAAGCGCCATCATCATGTCTCAAGTGGCGGAGCCCTTCATCCGCCGCCGCGCGATTGGGCATTTGGAAAAGGGACGAGTCGTAATTTTTGGCGGTGGCACGGGTAATCCCTATTTTTCCACCGATACCACCGCGGCATTGCGAGCCAACGAAATTGGGGCTGAAGTCATTCTGAAGGCCACAAAAGTTGATGGCATTTACGACAGCGACCCCAAGAAAAACCCCAAGGCAAAGCGCTACCCATCGATCAGCTACCTTGAAGCTCTGCAGAAGCAACTCAAGGTGATGGATTCCACTGCTTTCTCCCTTTGCATGGACAATAAAATGCCGATCATCGTGTTCGATCTTTTCACGCCGGGCAATTTAGCCCGGGTCGTGAGAGGGGAAAAGGTTGGGACCGTCGTCACAGGTTAGTTGCTCGTGGGGACATTAGGCAGCCGGCCCGTCTTCCACGAGCTCCGTTCTTCCTTGCGAACGAGTCATTTGATGAGCGTTTCACCGTGGCCGAAATCATAAATTTTAATCCGGCAGTTGGATGGCCGAAAGAAACTCAAAATCCCGAAAGAAAAGAGGTTCTGAGGCAGCCGCCATTCACCCGGTAAGTGGGTGGCCGCGTTTGTGTAAAGCCCTTCGAATTCTTTCGTTTCTTTCGTTTCTTTCGGCTGAACTGCTGTTTTTAGGATAAAGACTCCTTCGAAATCGAACAAATAGCCGAGGTTGAGCGTCAGTCCCAGGAAGCACGAGTAGAACAGGGTTGTCGGTCAACCTTTCCGGAGCTCGGATTGAAATAGCTGGCTCCTGATCCCTCTCGAAATATGGCGAGGCTGAAAGGTGTAATGGAAATGAAGTAACTTTTGGGCAGCATCGCCGGTCAACAATAAGTGACGTTTGTTTGACGAACTAAATTAAATGAAGCAATCTCCGCCTCTAATGCAACTCGCTCGAATCCTTTGCACGATATGTTGTCTCTACGCCTTGACAGCCGTAGCGCAAAACGACTCTCCAAAAACCAAACCGATCAGTTTGGAAGAAGCCATCCAAATGGCTTTGCAAAACAATTTTGACGTTAAAATCCAGCGGTTCAACCCGCAGATCGCGCGCTACAATCTGAGCGGCTCTTATGGCGCTTATGAACCGCAAGTGGGTTTGTCCGCCGTACATAGCTTTCGATCTCAGCCTGGAGGGATCGACCAATTCGGGCGAGAACTGGGGACCCGCGAAGTCGAGAATGACTCTTTCACTGGGAATCTCAGCCCCGGGATTTCGGGCCTGGTCCCGACCGGTTTGAAGTATCGCCTCAACACATCGCTCAACCGCAACAAGGTGGGTGGGTTTGGCGCCCAGACCGAAACTCACACGGGCGACTGGAATCTTCAACTGGATCAACCATTGCTCCGCGATTTTTGGATCGACGCAGGCCGAGCTCAGATTTTGATCAACAAGAAGGCGCTCAAGATTTCTGAGTTGGGCCTCATGCTGCAATTGATGGTGACGATCAGCAATGTCGAGCAAGCCTATTACAACCTGATCTTTGCTGGAGAGAGCGTTAAAGTGCAGGAAAAGGCTCGCGAGTTGTTCGAGCGTTTGCTCATGGAAACCCGCAAGAAAGTTGAGGTGGGCTCGCTCGCAGTCCTCGATGAAAAACAGGCTGAATCCCAAGTGGCGACCAGTAAGGCGGATTTGCTTGGCACTCGACGCAACCTTGCCGTCCAAGAGAATGTCTTGAAAAGCCTCATTACGGCTGATTTTGCGGTTTGGGAGGATGTCACTCTTATCCCTTCGGAAAAGTTGGTGGCTGTCCCTGTGCCGTTGAACCTTCAGGAGAGCTGGAGAAAAGGGCTCACACAACGCCCCGATCTTCAGCAAAGCAAAATGGATCTGGAGACCCGTGACATCACGTTGCGTTATCAAAAGAACCAAATATTCCCCGCTTTGGACCTCGTGGGTAGCTACGGGCACAATGGCCTCGAAACATCTTACAGCGGCGTTTTGGGGGAGTTGACCCGAAACGACAACCCGAGCTATACCTACGGTGCTACTTTGTCCATTCCACTGGGGAACCTCGGTCCTCGCAATCGTTACAAGGCATCTAAGGCAGAAAAGCAAAAGGCGCTACTTCAATTGAAAAAGCTGGAGCAAGATATCATGGTCCAGATTGATGACGCGGTGAAGTTGGTCCAGACTGACCTTGAACGTGTCGAGGCGACCCGCCAAGCGCAGGCCTTTGCGGAGGCCGCTCTGGATGCCGAACAGAAAAAACTTGAGAACGGCAAGAGCACCCCGTTTTTGGTGCTCCAGGCGACGCGCGATCTTACATCGGCGCGCTTCGAAGCGATCCGCGCGCTGTCTGAGTTCAACAATGCCCTCGCCCAACTCGCCTTCCGGGAAGGCGCCACGCTTGAAAGACATCGCCTCAATGTCACGATCAAGTAGTGCTGAAAAGCGAACGCGCTAGCCGCTCTCGCGTCGCAGTCTAGCCTGGCTCAAAAGCAGGAGGCAATCGGCTGAAGACCTCACTCAAATCCCCGTCCAAATCGCTGACAAAGATTCTTGCCTCCTCGTCTTTTAGGGCCAGATATTTTCCGGTGGCAGTCGCTAGCACGAGATCGTGCTGATTCCGCAGTTCGCCGCGGGCTTCGAACAGTTTGTTCCGGCGATTCGAGGTCAACTGCGCGGTTGCGACAATCTCTTCCCCCGGATGACCCGGGTGTGCGAATCTTACATTCAGCTCGGCGCAATAAGCGAAACGTCTGGTATTCACGCAACACGCCCAGACCATGACCTCATCGAGCAATGTGGAAATGATTCCGCCATGAACGACTCCTTGGAACCCGGCGTGGACGTGCTGG
>CAMAWP010000231.1 GCA_945861765.1 Akkermansia muciniphila
CACCTGGGCTGATTTCGTGAAGCTCTCCCACACGGTTTTTGCGCTTCCGTTCGCTCTTGCCTCGATGGCCGTGGCCGCTCGCGAGAACCGTGGCTGGCCCGGTTGGCGGATATTCCTCCTCATTCTGGCCGCCACAGTGTGCGCGAGGACAAGTGGCATGGCTTTCAACCGGATAGTTGATCGCAAGTTCGACGCCGCCAATCCTCGGACAGCGGCGCGCCATTTGCCGACTGGGACCATTTCATTGAGCAGCGCCTTGGTGCTCTGTGTGCTGAGCGGTTTCGGATTGCTCGCGTCGAGTTATTTTATTAATCCCGTTTGCTTTTATCTTTCGCCCATAGCCTTGTTCATCGTTTGCTTTTACTCGCTGACCAAGCGCTTCACGGACTTCACTCACATCTATCTCGGGGTTGCATTGGCCTTGGCTCCGTTGGGAGCCTGGCTCGCTGTGAGTGGATCCTTGGCTTTTTCACCATTTCTTTTGGCCCTGGCCGTTGTGGCTTGGCTGGTGGGGTTTGATATCATCTATGCAATTCAAGATTACGAATTCGATCGCAAACATGGCCTGCACTCATTGGTGGTTCGGTGGGGAGTGAAGAACGCTTTGAAATTTGCTTTTCTTTGCCACATCGCGATGTGGACACTCTTGGTCTTGTTCGGATTGATTTCAAGATTTCGAGTGGCATACTCCGTCGGCTTGTTTATCATCCTAGGCAGTTTAATATTGGAGCATTGGCTGGCGCACAAACGAAGTTTGAAGTGGATCAACACCGCTTTTTTTCGATTGAATGCGTTGATCAGCCTGGTTTTCTTCATTGTCACGGTAACTGAGGTGGCATTCCCAGCGTTTAAATTGATTCGATGAACTTTTTGCTCGAACGGAGTGAGTTGCGCGACCTTTATGTCAAGGTGGCCGCGAACGAGCGTGTTTCGGAGGCGGACGCCCTTCGCCTTTTTCAAAGCAAGGACCTGAATGCCTTAGGGGCTATTGCCGACTTCGTCTGCCAGCGAAAAAACGGGAATCGGGCGAGCTACATCCTCAACCGGTACATCAACTACTCCAATTACTGCATCCTGAGCTGCCAGTTTTGTGCCTTCGCTCGCAAGAAGCGGGATGCCGATGGCTTCCAATTCTCGATCGAAGAAATTGTTCAAAAGGCTCGCGAAGCGTTGTCGGTTCGCATTACCGAATTGCACATTGTGGGAGGATTACACCCCAATCTTCCGTTCGCCTATTACACCGAAATGTTGCGGGCGTTGAAGGCGCTTGATTCGCGGCTCCAACTGAAGTGCTTTACCGCTATCGAGATTTTGCACTTGGCTTGGATGGCTAAGAAATCGGTGAAGGATGCCCTTGTTGAACTCCGCGATGCAGGTCTCGATTCCTTGACCGGTGGTGGTGCTGAAATCTTTCGCAAGGAAATCCGCTCAGCCATCGCGAAAGGGAAGGAGTCGGCTCAGGAATACCTCGAGGTACACGGGACTTGGCATCGTTTGGGCGAGCGTAGCACCTGCACGATGCTTTACGGTCACATCGAATCTCTGGAAGATCGAGTCGATCACCTTCGGTATCTGCGCCAGCTCCAGGATGAAACCCATGGGTTCACAGGCTTCGTTCCCTTGCCCTACCAACCAGAAAACAACCGTATCCCGGTCAATACTCCACCCACCGGATTTGATACGCTCCGCACTCTCGCTGTCAGCCGAATTTATTTGGATAACTTCGATCACATAACGGCGTATTGGGTTGGCATGGGATTGAAGCTGGCTCAAGTGGCGCTCAGTTATGGGGCCGATGATCTGCACGGGACGATTATCGAGGAAAAGATTTTCCACATGGCTGGTGCCAAGTCGCCGCAGTTGCAAACCGAAACTGAGATGATTAAAGCCATCCGTGAGGCTGGACGTGTCCCCGTCCAGCGCAATACTTTCTATGAGCCAATCAAGGAGTGGGACACGATTGAGGCATTCGCGTCCGAAACGCCGATTGAAAAAGCTAAAGCATCAGGACAGAGTTTGGCCAGCGCCTAAGTCGTGACTATTCAGTTGAACGAACCCCTCACCCTAACCCTCTCCCCATCGGATGGGGCGAGGGAACTTGATCGCCGCGCCGGGATGAGTCACCAAATGGTGAGCTGGAAAAGAGCAGTGGAAGCCTTCGCCTTCGCCCCTTCGGAAGGGGAGAAGTCCGGGATGAGGGGTGCTCGCTACTGAATCGATACGGCTAAGTGGGATTGGACTCCGGCTGCTGCATCCTGCCATGTAGATTGCAAACGAACGCAATGATGAACGACGAAATGCCGAAGCTGCGCATGGCCGCTCGCGAAACGGCGGAAGAATTGGCGCACCGCCACCAGCGGGAGCAACGAGCCGCGTCGCTTCAACGGGAGAGCGATCTGGGTGTTTCGCTGGCTCCGTTCCGTGTCGGATCTGTTCCGTATTTAAATGCCGTTCCCCTCACGCGCGGCCTCGAAGACCAGGTCATCTTCCTCCCGCCTTCCCAATTGGCTGCGAAATTGCGCGCTGGCGAGTTGGACGCGGCCTTGGTGAGCGTGACTGAGGTGCTGATGAACGACGGATACGATGTCTTGGACGGTGTTGCGGTGGCTTCCCTCGGCGAAGTCAAAAGCGTGTTCCTGGCCCATCGCATTCCTTTTTCTGAAATGAGAGAAGTTTTCTGCGACACGGCGTCATTGACCAGTGTGACCTTGCTGCGTCTATTGCTGCTGGAGCGGGGATTGCAGCCCGAGTTCAAGCCGTTGCCGAGTTACGCCCCCGATACAATGCCAGATTGCGCCTTGTTGATAGGCGATCCCGCCCTTGATTTTCTGCGAGGCTCTCATACTCACGAGATTTGGGATCTTGGGGCTGCCTGGTTTGAGATGACGCACTTGCCCTTCGTTTACGCAGTCTGGGCCTTGCGGAGAGGGGTGGAAAATGAGCGTTTGCGTCGCCAGCTCCGCGAAGCCAAAGAGTTCGGGTTGGACACCCTCGACTATATCATCGGGAGCCGAACCGACTATGACCACGCCTTCCGCAAAGATTATTTAGGCTGGCATATCCATTACCATCTCGGCGCGGATGAGAAATCCGGATTAGCCAAGTTCATGGAATTGTTGCGTCGGCATCATTTGGGACCTGTGTACGAACCGAGGTTCGTCGCTTGATGGTTGTCCCAGCTAATCGGCGGCTCGGCTCCTTGGAGCCTTGCCGATTCAGGACAATCAGTGAGTTCCAAAGATAGGTTTCGAGCGGTGGGTTTTCGACACGAGCGAAAGAAATGAGCGAAAGAAACCTTGATTCTGTTGAAATTCAGTTTAAATGAATGTTATCCCGTTTAGGATCGTCCCTGGATTCTGACTGACTATAATATTATGAAAAACCAAATTGCTCGATTCTTAGGCCAACTCGGTTTGGCTATCTTAATTCTCCTGCCCGCTGGGTCTGCGTTGGCTGAGCCGAAGCGTCTGCTCGTTGTGACGACGACCGCTGGGTTCCCGCACAGTTCGATTCCTACGGCTGAAAAAGTTCTGGCGAAAGTCGGAGAAAAAAATGGCCTTTTCACGGTCGATTATGTGCGTAGTGGCCCCCGTCCGAAAGATCAAGCCGAGGCAACTGCATGGATGGCGAAGATGACGAAGGACCTGGCTGAGAAGATGAACATCGAGGCCCTCAAGCAATACGATGGAGTGATCTTCGCCAACACCACCGGCGTCCTGCCTTTACCCGACAAGCAAGGGTTTCTAAATTGGATCAAATCCGGCAAGGCCTTCGTCGGCATGCATTCGGCAAGCGATACATTTCACGCGCAAGAGGGAGTGGACCCGTACATCGAAATGCTTGGCGGCGAGTTCCGGACCCACCATGCACAGGCCGGAGTTGAATGTCTGGTGCAAGACCCGAAACATCCCGCGACACGGCAGCTTGGCGAATCCTACTGCATCGCCAAGGAAGAGATTTATCTGATGAAGAATTACGATTCCAGCAAAGTGCATGAGTTGCTGGTGCTGGATAAACACCCGAATCAAAAAAGCCTTTTCGGACGATTCCCGATCGCTTGGTGCAAGAAATACGGTCAAGGGAATGTGTTTTACACTTCGCTAGGTCATAACGAAAGCGTCTGGGAAGACAGCACCTATCAGAAACATATCGAAGGCGGAATTAAGTGGGCGCTCGGCTTGGAGCCAGGCGACATCGCTCCCCAAGTCAAATGATTCAACCAGACTAACTCCTCAATCGAATGAAAAAATCACTCTCACTCCTGGCGCTTCTCACAGTTATCAGTATCGGCCCATCGGCCTTCGCCGCCGAGACGAACGCCGACGGTTTCCGTCCGCTGTTCAACGGCAAAGATCTCGGGGGCTGGAAACTCCGGCGTCCCGACGGACATCAAAGCTGGACGGTCAAGGATGGTGTATTGGTCAATACTGTGAACACAGGTGAGCACGGCACAGACCTCGTGACGGACGAGAAATTCTGGAACTTCACTGCCCGCTTTGAATACAAGATACCGGCCGGTGCCAACAGCGGCTTTTATCTCCGAGGCCGCCACGAAATCCAAATCCTCGATGATTACAAAACCGGGAAACCAAGCATGGGCGGCAACGGCGCGATCTATCAGCATACGCCAGTATCGAAGTTCGTCTCGAAGCCCGCTGGTGAGTGGAATACCGCTGAAGCCACGATCATCGGAAACAAGATTACTCTGATTCTCAACGGCGAAAAAGTGCATGATAACGTGGAATGCCTGAAGGCGACCGGGAGCGAGATCGACAACAAAGTGAATGAACCTGGTCCGATCTTTCTGCAAGGTGACCACGGCTCAGTCAGCTTTCGTAATATGCGGATCAAGGTTTTGAAATGAACAAGAACACGAATCAAGCTGATCTGAATCGCCGTGAGTTTCTCAAGGGCAGTTCATTTAGCTCTCTCATGGCGCTGATGGGTGGCATCGCGATCCAAGCGGACGATAAACCCAAGGCCGGGGATGCCCCCACGAACTACAAGACCACCGGCGCACCAGTTAAATGCGCGCTGATCGGTTGCGGAGCTTGGGGGCGCGAGATTCTCAAGACGCTGGCTATCTTGCCCAACGCTCCGATGGTGGCAGTTTGTGATACGTACGGAGTTAGCTTGCGTCGCGCCAAGGGGTCGGCCCCGCAAGCGGAATCGCACGAGGACTACCGAAAGGTGCTGGAAAAGAAAGATGTCCAAGCCGTTATCGTCGCCACACCGACTCATCTTCACCGGGAGATTGTTTTAGCCGCTCTTCAAGCAGGCAAACATGTGTACTGCGAAGCTCCGCTGGCGGCAACTGTCGAGGACGCGCGTGCCATTGCCAATGCTGCGCGAGCTTCCCTCAAGGTGCACTTCCAGTCGGGCTTGCAGATGCGATCAGATCCGCAGCGGCAGTTCCTCCTCCAATTCATCCGGTCGGGAGCGATGGGCAAAACGATCAAAGCTCGCGCCCAATGGCACAGAAAGCAAAGCTGGCGCTATACCTCAGCTAGTCCGGAGCGCGAGACAGATTTGAATTGGCGGCTGCAGAAAGCCACCTCTCCTGGGTTGATCGGCGAAGTCGGCGTTCATCACTTGGATACTGCCTGCTCGTTTATCAATACACTTCCGATTTCCGTGACGGGCTTTGGCGGAATTATGCGCTGGAACGATGGAAGAGAAGTGCCGGACACGATTCAGGCTGTCTTTGAATTTCCCGAAGGCATCCGCTTATCCTACGAAGCGACCTTGGCAAACTCCTTCGATGCTGATTACGAAGTGTATTACGGAACTGACAGTGCGATCATGGTGCGCGACAACAAGGCTTGGATGTTCAAGGAAGTTGATGCGCCGCTTCTTGGTTGGGAAGTTTACGCGCAGAAGGACGCCTTTTACAAAGAAACGGGTATTGCATTGATTGCCGACGCCACCAAATCAGTCAAGGCCGCGAGTTCGGGCGGGGAGGAGGCTGCGTATGCCGAGTCTCCGTTGCGTCACGCCTTGCAATCATTCGTTGTCAACTCGAACGCCCACAGTTCCGGTGTGGAAGATTTTAGCGCCAACTTCGACGTGAACGACGCCGCTGCTCTCAAGGAATATCTGGAGAGCATCAACAAGGTCAAACAGCCGCATGCTGGCTATAAAGAAGGATACGAGACTACGGTGGCTGTCCTTAAGGCGAACGAAGCTATTCTCAAGGGACAGAAGATAGAGTTTCGGAAGGAATGGTTTTCTTTGAGTTGATGATCGCTCCGAAATTGCCAGGTTAGAACGCTCAATTTTTGAAACAGAATAATGCTAAAGCAATGAAATCATACCGATCACATATCATCGGAAATATTTGTGTTACGCTGTTGCTCTCCGTCTTTGTCCGAGTAAACGCTGCGGAAACTTGGGTGACTTATTTTGCCGCGCCCAATGGAAGCAAAGTGAAAGTCGAAGGCACATCAACGCTCCACGATTGGATCATGGAAAGCCAGATTATCGGAGGTAAACTGGAATTTGAATCCGGTTTCCAACTCGACCCATCCCTCAAACCTGGAAGAATTAACGCTCGAGTCCAGGTGAGCACCCCAGTCCGGTCGCTCAAAAGCAGCAAGGACTCCATGGATCAAGTCATGCAGCAGGCCATGAAGCAGGATAAGTTTCCGAAGATCGAGTACCGCTTGACGGAATTGGTGCTGAAAGAGGCTCCGAAAGCGCCAGAGGGTCCGTACCTATTCGACTCCAAAGGCGAGTTAACGATCGCTGGAACAACCAATAAGATCGCCATGCCAGTAACGATCCTGCGAGTTTCGCCCACTCGACTAAAGGTCTCTGGGGCGACCCATGTTAAGATGACCGAGTACGGCGTGACACCACCAGCACCGAAGATTGCGCTCGGAGCGATTAAGACTGGCGACGACATTAAAATACTCTTTGATTGGGTAGCGGTGCAACGTTCAGAAACCGCGAAAGCGGCAGAAAAACCCCAGTAGCTCCTCTCGTTTGCCGAGGACGTCTCTAAATACTTAGCGGGCTTTGGCACACACGGATTTTCAGCCAAAGCCCGCTCACTGATAAGAGACAGGAAAAACTCCGGCCCCCTAAATTCGATTTACCGCCTGATACTCAGGCACCTTGCTGCGCATGATTCGCCAGTGAACGTTAGTCGCAAGAACTGTCGGCTAACTGGCGAATTTGAGTGATTTCGAGATGACCACTTTTCAGATCGCTTGGCAATCGAAAAATGGAGAATTGCCGTAAAATTTTTGAAACCTATCGATGCTGTTACTGAGCACAAACTGAACCTCGTTCGAGCGGCTATTCAAGACGCGTGACTTCCCGACCGGCGGGGTTATCATTCGATCCGTGATACCCAGATTTCTTCAAGGCTTTTTCTGCGGATTACAACTGCTTGCAGCCATGCCGCTGCAAGCCCAAGAATCCCCAGCCCAGCGCCATCAAATGGTCCAGAAATATTTGAAGGAAACGGCTGCAAAAATCTCCGCGCAATCGTTGGCTTCGATCCAGACTCTGGCTGATTGGCAACAGCAGCGACCCATTGCGCGGCGCGAGGTGCTCTACATGCTCGGCCTCGATCCGATGCCTAAGCGCACGCCGCTCAAGGCGAGCGTCACGGGCATTTTGGATCGCCCAGGTTACCGCATCGAAAAGATTGTTTTCCAAAGTCTGCCTGGACTCTACGTGACCGGTAATTTGTACCTGCCGCATCACCCGATCGGTCCGCTCCCGACGATCCTTTACGTCTGCGGTCATTCGCCACATCCGATGGGCGCGAAGTGGGATTATCAGGACCGCGTCCAGTGGTTCGCTGAGCACGGTTACGCCTGCCTGATTCTCGACACACTCGAATTTGGAGAAGTAGCCGGCATCCATCATGGCATTCATGACCTGAATATGTGGAACTGGCTCTCGCTCGGATACACACCCGCCGGGGTTGAAGTGTGGAATGCGATGCGGGCTGTGGATTACCTCGAGACGCGCCCGGAGATTGATAAACACCGTATCGGTATTACTGGCATTTCTGGAGGCGGAGCGGTGACGTGGTTTACCGCCGCGGTCGATGAACGGATCGCCGCGGCAGTTCCCGTGTGCAGCACTTACACTGTGGGTTCGCAAGCAGCTCATTGGGTTGCCGCCGGCCAATGCGATTGCATTTATTTTCACAATACTTTCCTCAGAGATTTGCCCCTTGTCGGTGCCTTGATCGCTCCGCGTCCGTTGCTGATTTGTAGCGGACAGAAAGATGGCGATTTTCCGCCTGATGGCTACCACGAGGTCTTTCGTCGAGCGAAACAGGTCTATGATCTCTATCCCGGAGCCGATGGCAGCGCAGGTCGGATCATGGAAGTGGACGACGATGTCGGGCACACGGATGCTCCACTGTTCCGCAAAGAGGCTCGGCAATGGATGAATCGGTGGTTGAAGAATGATGCGAGCCCACTGGCCATCGAGGCGATTACGGCGACTAGAAGGGAAACGGCTGAAGCTCTGGCTTGCCTTGGTAAACTTCCACGGGATGCCGTGAATTACCAAATTCATGATCGCTTCAACACAACTGCCACGATGAAGAATTGGCGTTCGTTACCGCAATGGCAGAAGCATCGGGAGGCGTTGATTCCAGAGCTCAAAGACAAAGTCTTCAGCGGGTTTCCACGAGAAACAATTCCATTCGATACAAAGGTCCACCGCAACACCGGCGGTTGGGCGGCTCGTTACGCCGACTACAAAGACGTCACTTTCAACAGCGAATCGGGCGTGCGCATTCGCGCTCAACTACTGACGGCAAAGGACCATTCCAAAGATGCGCCTCTCCTGATCTACGCCAAGCGAGCTGGAGACTCGATCTACTTTCTTGATTTGGATGAACTGTTGCCGCTGCTGGGGCGCTACAATGTGCTGATCCTAAATCCACGCCTGACCGAGCATCCCGTGACACCTTTTGAGTACGCTGAGATTGAACGCAGCGCCTCGTGGGTCGGTCGCACCGTTGCTTCAATGCAGGTGTGGGATATTCTACGCGCGGTTAAATGGGCGGTGGAGGAAGAGAAGATTTCCCCTCGCTTCGTCTCTCTTTATGGGAAGGGAGAGATGGGAATCCTCGCTCTTTACGCAGGATTGTTCGATGAGCGCATTCATCAGATCATTCTCCAGGATCCGCCTGCCTCCCACTGGCGCGGTCCCGTGCTGCTCAATGTGCTTCGCATCACGGACATCCCGGAGGCGGCAGGCGCGTTTGCTCCTCGAAGACTCGTTTTCTTGAACCAGATCCCGGACGCTTTCAATTCTACCCGGCAGATCTACAAACTCCACAAGCCACACGGACAGTTAGCCAAGGCAGGAAGTTTGGCGGAAGCGTTGGAGATTTGGAAATATTAGGATCGAGGCGATTTAAGGGTTCACGATGAATTGGAAACTCTTTATTGCACTCGGCCTGGTTGTCGCCTCAACGTCGGCTCGGATGCAGCTTGCCCGCGCTGCAGTTCTGCCTCCGGGCGACTCAGTGAACCTCCGCGCCTTCAGTGGAAATCAGTGAGGGGTTCGGGCCTTCGGCAATTTGACCTTCGCCAGATAAATGCTCGTCTTGCCCTCGTGCGATGAATAGTAGCTCACCCAGAGCAAATCTTTGTTCCAGACCAAGCCGGGATAGCTGGTGTCTCCACCCGACGGGAGTTTGAGAAACTCCGTCAGCTTGCCTTCCTTCGGATCGAGCCACAGCAAGGATGTGCGCGCACTGCCATCATAAAGACGACCCGCCGCGACAATGCGTCCATCCGGCAACTGGAGCATGTGCGGACCGCCTATCTTGATTCCCAGGTCTCGCCACTCCCAGTTCGTATAGGGAGCCTTGGCGATGCCCAGCTTGCCTGAGCCTGGACTCCCATCGCGCCGGAGCAGGCAAAGCGCGGTGTGATCCGGTTGGAAGAGCAGCGATGTTTCGTTCGGAGAGCCGTCGTTAAAGAGCATTGGAACCAGCGTCTCGAAGGTTCGCCCATCCTTGCTCGCATAAAGCCGAATAAATTTCTCTCCCGCCGTGTCGTAACCCACGCTATAGGCATTCCCTTTATGCCACGTCGTCCGCCAAAGCCACATGTTGGGATCGCCAATCTTGACGGGGTCGCTCCAAACTTCTCCATCTTTCGAAAACCAGGCCAGCGATTGATGTTTGAACTCGGCCGGTGGGTGGAGTGCCGCTGCGCCGCTGAGCATCAATCGCTTGTCCGGAGTGAGTGTGATCTTTGCGTCGCGCAGATCACCGATCGACGAACGTATCAAGGCCGCGGAGGTCCATGTCCGGCCATCCCGGGAGGTAATGATTCGCAGCGCGCCGTCGGGCGACACGTGAGCCTTGCCTTCGCGAAAGACACAAAACCAACGCCCTTTGAACCGGATCAAATCCGTGAAAGCATTGTGCGGAGCAGCGTCCCAAATTTTACGAACCTCAGTCAATTCGGCTTTGGGCGGCGGTGCTTCAGCCGGAAGTCGGTTGGCTACGAGGATGCAAACACTCGCGATGAGGGCCGCTCCGGCCAACTTAAGAAAACCAACGTTTCCAAATCTGAAATCCGAAATCCGAAAATGTTCCGAGCTCAGGCTTGAATTGTGGCTAGGTGGGAATCTCGTCGCGGTCGTCGGAGGCGATTTCAATGAGTGGAAAAAGCGGAACGGCTGGTTCATGCTTTTCAGACTGGCATAGATTTGCAGCCATTCAAAATGAAAACTCAACTGTCTCAGACAGCCAACATACTTCTGGAATTTGCCGCCTCGGAGGAGAGCCGCGTGAGAAGTGCAAAACAGCCGCATTCGGAGATCGAACGCCAGGTTGGCGGTTCTCCGTTGTTTTGAGTGGAATCATTTCCGTGTCCGGGCAGGAGAACTCACTGCCGAGGGGTGCGTAGAGTTTGTAGAGATTGGACATTTTCCGGCCGTGTGCTGTTGTATCCGATGAGCTATTTCCGACTGACATCTCCCGGAGGGGAGATTCGAGAATAGCCCACACCTATCTCCCGGAGGGAGATTTGAGAATAGCCCACCCTTTCAAGGGTGGGATTAGGTAGTAAGCAGCCAAAGTCCCGAAGGGACGGTTGAGCCATTCTCGGGCGATCCTTTGTCCTGAACAGACTGTGAGAATAGGTGCTGACGTAGGACATTAGGGGATTCGGCCGTCCCTGCGGGACTTATGCGATGGCTCATTCGAACCCAGCAGTGAACTGCTGGGCTATTCTCGAA
>CAMAWP010000232.1 GCA_945861765.1 Akkermansia muciniphila
CCCAGGTGCGGAGGTGGATGGTCATAGGTTTTGCGGATTCATGAGAGGAGGGTGCGGATTTGAGGGCAGCCGGCAAAGGGCGGTTTGCTTTGCAGGATGTGTCTTGGTAGATTCGCGCCATGCAAGCAAAGATTGCGAAAGTGGGTGACGGGTTCGGTCTGCTTCTGCCCAAGGAGTTGCTGGACGCGTGCGGGATTGGTGAGAAAGCCACGGTGATCGTCCAGAACCGGACACTGATTGTCGCGGCCCAGGACTGGCGGCCGCGCCAGGGATGGGACGAGGCACTGGAGCGTGCGGCTGCGGCGACGGCGGATGAAGGCGAAGACGAGGAAACGCTGGCCCACTGGGCAAACCTCCCCGCAGCAGCGGAATCGCTGCGGACCGAGCTGAATCCCGTGCCGGAAGCCGTCTTGCGCGAGAAACCCACGCCGTATGGAAACCGGCAAGACCAGGGCGGGACATGAACCGCTTTGAGGTTTGGCTGACTGATCTCGATCCCACACGAGGCGCGGAAATGCAGAAGAGGCGGCCTTGTGTCATTGTCTCGCCCCGCGTGCTGAACCGGACGCTGGCCACGGTGCTGGTGGCCTCGATGCCGGCGGCCCGCCACGGGTATCCGTCCCGCGTGGCCTGCGAATTTGCGGGACGCGAAGGCGAGATCGCACTCGACCAGATGCGCTGCGTTGATAAGGGGCGGCTCGTCCGGCGCTTAGGCAGAATCGATGCCCTGACCGCGCAGGCGCTCTTTGCCGTGCTGGCCGAGATGTTCAGCGAATAGGCAAGGAAGCGGGTGGCGCGATCTGGTCGAGTATCTCTTGGAGACGGCGGATCTCCACCGGCTCCTGCTCGAAGGTCATGCTCTGGGCCACGTCCTGGGGAATGGCTTGCCAGCGGCGACGGAGTTTCTCCGCCGCCGGCAGTCGGCGCCACTGATTGATGGTCTCGATCCAGTTCATCGGGCATAGCCTACAGGGTTTTCAAGGAACATGACGGCGCGCGGGACGAAGGATGTGGAATGGTGGTACGGAGGTGGATGGTCATGGTCAGTTCTTTCTGTTGGCTTGAATCTCAACGCTGATGGACGCTGATGGACGCATGAAAGCGATTACCATTCGGGAATTGCATGATCGGACGGAGCAACTGGTCCAGGAAGCCGCGCACCAGGATGGTTTCGTCATCACGGAGCACGGCGAAGCGCTGGCGGTGCTCGCGGCTGCACGCGGCGCACGCCGATCCGGCAAGTCGCTCCCGCGACGCGATCCGGCGACGCTGCCCACGACCAGCGCCGATTCAACCACCTTCGTTTCGGAAGATCGGAACGGGCGATGATCTATTTCGACACGTCCTATATTATCAAGTGTTACCTGAACGAAGCGGGCAGCGCCCCGGTTCGGCGGCTGGCGGAATCCTCGGTGGGAATGCGGTGGTTGATGCCGTGAATGGAGTTGTCGCGGAGCCGGGCTTGAAAGCGTTGCGCCTATTTCCCCAAGTCATGCAGCAATCCTGCGAGTTCAGCTTCGGCGGCGAGGCCAAGCGGTGCGACGAATTGCTTCGCCAAGTCCGCGACGCCGCGCAGATGCGCGGCCAGCGGTTGCCAGCCCTCACCCCCAACCCCTCTCCCATCCGATGGGCGAGGGTGGTTATCGGCGGCGGTGTGAGCGTAGAACTTCATCTGGAGGTTCGTTCCATTTCATGCCGCTCTGCATTTGATCGAACACCATCCGCCGCATCGTGGTCATCTCGTGGTTCTCGATTTCGCAGACGCGCCTCTCTGGGCGGAACGGGCCAACATAGTCCGGCGCGAATTCCTTCCAGCCCCAATGCCCACCCTCACCCGGCCTCCGGCCACCCTCTCCCATCCGATGGGCGAGGGAAAACGCGCCCTTGTTCATCGCGTCGCTGGCCCGGAGCGGCCCGCCATAATTCGTGGTGTAGCGATGAAAGTAACCAAGTTACCCCCAAGCAGCATCCGCGTCGCACGCCGACGTAAGGGGGCCGCCCGCAACGACGAACCGCTCAACACTCAAAGCTAATCGACGGGCCGGAACTGATGCATAGCCAGCGATTTTCCCGGGAAGGAGCAGCACAAAATAGCCGCACTCCTGCTCGAGCCCATGGGATTCGTCACCAGCCAGATTGTAGAGGATGTGATGGGCGGTGGTCCAAAACATGTAGTCAACACAAACGCGAAGAGCGTCAGCATGCTTCGTAGAAAGGGCTTCCTATCGACTTCCGCTGCATCTACGGAGCGGTGGGCGCAGTGCCGCTGGCGTCCACCTTGTAAGCCCACTTGGCGATGTATTCGGAACCGGGACGAAAATCGTCGTGTTGTTCGGCGAGCTTCCGCTTGAGCAACGCGGCGAGCTCAGCTTCGAGCTTCGCGTGCTCCGGCTTGCCAGCAAGGTTGTCGAGCTGCCACGGGTCGGTCACGTTGTCGAAGAGCAGCCACGGGCCGGCGAGATCTCGAACATAGGTGTGCCGCGCCGTGCGCACGCCCCGATATTCCTTGCCACCCCGCGCGCGAGTGTATTCACCGAAGGGCGACACACATTGGATGATCGCCGCGCCGCCGGACGGATCCGCGCCGCCACGCATGAGCCCTGTGAAGTCCAAGCCCTCGACTGACCCAGGAACCGGCAGCCCGCACAGACGCAAGAGCGTCGGCATTACGTCCTCGGTGTTGATGGTCGCCGCGACACGGCGCGCCTGGATGTTAAGCGCGGGCGGAAGGCGGAAGAGCATCGGCACCCGCGCCGACTCCTCGTAGGGACGCTGTTTGCGCTGCTGATTGTGCGAGCCCAGCATGTCGCCGTGGTCGGACGTGAAGACGACTATCGTGTTGTCCGCGAGGCCGGTTTCCTCGAGGGCCTGGAGTAACTCGGCAAAGCAATCGTCCAGCGCGGAGCAGTGGGCGTAGTAGCCGGACAGAAACCCGCGCGCAGGCATCTGTGCCGCCGGCGGAAGGTTCGGACGAAGTTGAATTTTCTCCGACGGATACATCGCCTGGTATTTCGCAGGCGCCGTTTCGTACGGGTTGTGCGGTGGGCCCCACGCGAGCCAGAGCAAGAACGGCTTGTCCGGCTTTGCCCTGTTGCGGATGAATTGCGTGGCGTCGCGAGTCTGTGCGAGCGCATCGTAGCCGTCCCATTTGAGCTTATCGGAGTGGTCCGCGTAATAGAGTGAGTTGTTGTAGCTGTGCGTGCATTCGAGCACTTTCCAGTAGTCGAAACCCTGCCGACGCTCGCGCGGAATGAAGCTCGACCGACCGTGCCCGTCCACGTGCCATTTGCCGATGCACCCGGTGTCATAGCCCGCTGCCTTGAGTTCTTTCGCAATAGTCACGGCGTTCGTGCTCAAGGGAACGTCGTTGATAAAAATCCCGTGAGTCTGCGGACGTTGCCCGGTGAGCAATGAAGCCCGCGTGGGCGAGCAGACAGGCATGCCGGAAACGGCCTGAGTGAAATTGACGCACTCGCGCTCAAAGCGGTCGAGGTTTGGCGTCTTCACATTCGGGTCACCCGCGAACCCGAACGCCTGCGCTCGCCACTGGTCGGCGATGACGAAGAGAATGTTGGGTCGCCGGTCTGCTGGTGCTGGGGCAGCGTTCGCGTCCATCGCAGATGCAGCAACAGCCGCCACCATGGCGGCAAGCGCGACGCCTTTGGTGAAAGGTTTCATGGGGTAGCCAGCAAGCGCTGAATGGCCCCCATCAATACGTCTTCCACCGCGGGCGACACGTTGCTGGAGCGGGGTTCGGTTTCGTAGCCGCCTTCCTCGTACGCTCTGCTAGTGCCGATGTAGGCGGGGCCGTAATCGCCGTAAGCAGCCATTGATACGTGCAGGTCTGGCCGCCTGGCTTTTGCAGCAAGCTGGTACTCGACGAACAACTCGCCTGGCAGATGCAACACGCGCCCCTTTCCGAGTGAAAGGCACGCCACTTCGGTAAGGTGGCCGGATTGGCAACGCCTCAAAAATGCAAGGATGTCAGCCGGTCCGAGGAACGGCACGCTCTTCACTTTCGGCAGCTCCGCGCTCAACTTCGCGTCATCGAGATGTTTACCCGGCGGCAGCGCGACGCGCTCGAAGCGCCACGCCACGTCAGCGGGTGTGAGTGGCGACTTGCGGGTGCTCTCCCACGCACGCTTCATCCCATCAGCGAGGCGTTGGGCGAGGATGAGTCGGTTCTCCTTGCTGCCGTCGTTGTATTTCCCCGCGCCGATATTGCCGCCCGCGCCGTTGAAGTGGACATGCAGCGCCTCTGGCACAGCCTGCCCGCGCATGAACCGCGCTATGCCGGGAAAATCCGTGGTCGGCACGCCGGTTCGGTAATAGCTCTGCGGATGGCAGGCATAATAGCTCAATACCGCGATGGGCTGCGCGCCGTTCCAAAAGCTCACGAGATCCACGTCCGGGTCAATCACTCCCTCCGGCTCGGCTCGCAGCGCAGGATCTGCCGTGGCGGTGTATCGCACCGCGCGGACGCGACCGTCAGGTCCCATGATCCGGCGGTTGGAGGCCACCTGTTCCACTTTCGCCGAACCAAACCCAACGTGCGTGACGGGCTGCGCGTTCGTCAGGGAAGCGCGCAGGGCTGCTGCCGCGCGCTGCATCGCGTCGCGGGCGAACGAGCTTTCCCAGCGCCCCGGGGGGAGTCCGGCTTCCTTGAGAATGCGCTCCGCACCGAGATCGAAGGCGGGCGCGTCATGCTGATGCAACGTATGCACAGCGACGCGATGAGCCGCGGTCCCGGCCGCCAGCGCAAGCGACTCCCGAAAGGCGTCGTTCGCTTCGTTGCCGATCCCGATCCAATCGACGGCGCACAATACGATTGGCTCGCCAGCGCCAAGCAGCGCGACTCCGCGACAGCGCAAGCCGAGCTCCGCCACACGCACCACCGGATCATACGCCATGATCGAACCCACGGCTGGCGTGACATCGAGATCAAATGTGGCGAGCCGCAATGTTTGCGGCAGAACCACCGCGCCCACCGGCTCGGGCAGGCGGCCCGGCTCGCGCACGCCCTTGCCGGTGCGCTGGGTGAGCGAGTCGCCAAGCTCCTCGCGCGCCTGCCCAGCGAGGGCGAGGAGGCGTTGGACGATTTTGGGATGCTCGTCCGCAATGTTCTTTCGCTCGCCAAGATCAGCGCGCAGATCAAACAGTTCAGGCCGCTCGATCTTCCGCTGTTCGTACTTCGCAGGAACGCCATTCGTGCCGCCGGGACGGCCCGCGAGCGTCCGATAGGTGTGCGGGATTTGCAGCTTCCATTGACCGTCGCCGCTGGTCACGGACTGGAGTTGGTTGTTCTCGTAGTAGCCGTAGTAGCCATCGTGCGGGTTCATCGCGCCGGGCGCGCCGACGATGAGCTGCCAGACATCGAGGCCGTCGATGGTGTGCTTCGGCAACTCCGCGCCAATGAGCTTCGCGATGGTGGGGAACAGATCGATGGTCATGAGCATTTCGCCGCTCGTCGTGCCCGCGGGGATCTTGCCGGGCCAACGCATAATACACGGCTCGCGCGTGCCGCCTTCCCAATGAGTCCCCTTGCCCTCGCGCAATGGACCGGCTGACCCGGCGTGGTTGCCGTAGGAGAGCCACGGCCCGTTGTCGCTCGTGAAGATAACGAGCGTGTTGTCATCGAGGTTAAGCCGCCTCAGCGTCTTAAGAATTTCCCCGACGCTCCAGTCGATCTCCATGATGACATCCCCGTAGAGGCCCTGCGCGGATTTACCCTTGAACTTGCCGCTCACGTGCAGCGGCACATGCGGCATGTTGTGCGCGAGGTAAAAAAAGAAGGGGTGATCCTTGTTCCGCTCGATGAATTTCACGGCGCGCTCGGTGTATTGCGTGGTCAATTGCGCCTGGTCTTCATGCCCCAACCCAAGCTTGAGGACCTGATCCCCTTCAATCAGCGGCAGCGGGGGATAAGCACCCGGCTTCGCTTCGGGATGCAGCGGCCACATGTCGTTCGAGTAGGGCAGGCCGAAATATTCGTCGAACCCGTGATGCGTCGGAAGAAACTGCGGGTGATGCCCAAGGTGCCACTTGCCAGCAATACCGGTCGCGTAGCCTTTCTGCCTCACGAGTTGCGCAAGCGTCATCTCGGTGTCGGCAATGCCGTGGCGCGCGTTCGGTCCAAGCGCGCCGTGGATGCCGATACGGTTCGGATAGCAACCGGTCAGCAAGCCCGCCCGCGACGCCGAGCATACTGGCTGCGGCACATGGAAGTTCGTAAACCTCCGCCCCTCAGCAGCCATGCGATCGAGGTTCGGCGTAGTGAATCCCTTGGCGCCGAACACCCCGACATCGCCGTAACCCTGATCGTCGGTGAAAATGATGACGATATTCGGCGGGCGCACGGCGGCGTGGAGCGGCAGGACCGGTAGCGCCAGCAAGGTGATGACGGCGAAGAGACGGATTGCTTTCATGGTATTAGTTACTTCTACGTGGAAGAAATGGGAATGACGAGAATTCGTTTTCGAAGGCGATGATGATTTCCAGAGGAACCGTGCTGAAGAATGGCTCGCCAAAAAGACTGCGGCGCCATCACCCTATTCTCTCTCGCGCTCGTGAAAGTTTTGCTGTAAGAGCAGCGTTTCGGATCACGGACACCGACATGGAAACGCCACTCACACCCCTTGAATTCGCGCGCCGCGCGCGCAAACTCTACGCTGGCCGCGAGGCTGTCGTGGATGGCTCGCTGCGGCTGACCTATCAACAGTTCTTTGATCGCTGCGACCGCTGGTCGGCCGCCCTGCAACGGCTCGGTGTGCGTCCGGGGGATCGCGTGGCTTACATCGCGCCGAACACGCATGCGCAACTCGAATCCTTCTACGCCGTGCCTCAGATTGGGGGCGTCACCGTGCCGATCAACCACCGCCTGACCGCCGACGATTTCGCCTACATCATCGGCCACAGCGGTGCGCGCGTGGTGTGCGCGCACTCGGATTATCTCGACACGGTGGATCGCATCCGCGGACAGGTGCCGAACGTCGAGCATTACGTCGCGCTGGAGGGCAGCAAGACCGGGTGGCTGGATTACGATGTGACACTCTCGGCCGCGCCGCTGAACTTTGTGCGACCGGACATTCGGGAGAGCGATCTCCTTTCGCTGAATTATACCAGCGGCACGACGGCGCGGCCCAAGGGCGTGATGATCACCCATCGCAACGCATGGCTCAATGTTGTGGGCACGCTCGTGCATCTGCACATGACATGCGCCGACCGCTATCTCTGGACAGTCCCGATGTTTCACGCCAATGGCTGGACCTTTGTCTGGATAGTCACTGCGGTGGGCGGCGCCCACATCTGCCTGCGCAAGCCTGATCCACGATCCATCTTCGAGCATGTCGCACGGGAGTCCGCAAGCATGCTCTGCGCGGCGCCGACCGTCCTCATCAGCATCGCGAACGCTCCGGAAGAGCTGCGCCGTCTCGCGCCGCGCGGCGTAAGAGTGTTAACCGCGGGCGCGCCGCCAGCCGCCGCAACCATCGAGCGCGTCGAGGGCGAGCTCGGCTGGGAAATCACTCAACTCTATGGCTTGACGGAGGTGTCGCCGTTCATTTCCATCTGCGAGCCGCGACCGGAACACGCCGAACTCAATGCGCGAGACCGGGCGGATATCAAGGCACGACAGGGCGTCGAGCTGCTCACATCCGGCGATCTCCGGGTGGTGGATGAGCAAACCCACGAAGTCCCGCGCGACAGCCAGACGCTGGGCGAGATTGTCGTTCGCGGCAACGCGGTGATGGCCGGTTACTATGATGATGCTGAAGGCACCGCTCTGGCCATTCGCGATGGCTGGTTTCACAGCGGCGACGCAGCGGTGGTGCATCCCGACGGCTATATCGAGATCCGCGATCGGCTCAAGGACGTCATCATCAGCGGTGGCGAGAACATTTCATCTGTTGAAGTCGAGGGAACGCTGTTGCGGCATCCCGCCGTGCAGGAAATTGCCGTGGTGGGTGTGCCGAACGATAAGTGGGGCGAGTCGCCGCAAGCCTTTGTCGTTTTGAAAACAGGCGCGGCCGCGACCGAGGCCGAGTTGCGGCAGTTTGCTCGGGACCACCTCGCGCATTTCAAAGTCCCGCAGGGCTTCACGTTCCTTGCCGAGCTGCCAAAGACCGCCACCGGAAAGATTCAGAAATACATTCTGCGAGGTGGCCGCCCAAACATCGCGCGACAATGACCAGTGCCGCACCAGAACTGTTTCCCTCTGCACAACCACTACCCTGAACATTTCACGCTGGACCTGAGCAATGCAGCCTCTGAAGTGGTCGGGACGGCCCAAGCCGATGGCGCGATAAATGGAAAGGCTCCCGCACTGCCCTTCCCGGCTTCCACGGCGCGCTCTGGAATTTGGACATTCTCGTGCGCTGCTCCAACCGAGGAGGTTTCCCACTCCCATCTCGCGGATGGGAGACTTGAGAATAGCTCGCCCTTTCAAGGGTGGGTTCGCAGAGTAGGAGGCCAAGTCCAGAGGACGGTTGAGCTTCCCCGACCCCAGGAGGCCCCGAGAAATTTGCCAAGCGCAGATATTCTGACCCGCAGGCGGGATTCTTGCGCTGTTGGAATGTGCCTGGCCTTCCCCCTCACCCCAGCCCTCTCCCGCTGGTAGAGGGAGCCCCTCAGTCCATCACTGAAAGGTCCAAAAGCCCCGGTCTTTCCGAAGACGGGAAACCATTCTCCCTCGCCCAGCGGGAGAGGGCCGGGGTGAGGGAGAAACTTCAGCTTCCACGGGCAGGTCGATTGTATTCCAGGGCGTCAGGATGTCTGAGGCGCAAGCGGGCGAACGCGAGCGCAGCACAAACCCCCTTAAAGGAGCCAGCCTGCGGATCGGTGAAATGTGTGCCGATATGTTCGGATGTGTCCTCGGTGAAGCCACTCTGCAACGCGCTCGCCAAGAGCAACACCAGGCGCTGGAACCCTTTGAAAACCGGCTCGCCGCAAACACCGCCTCCCGGTTCTCGAATATCTCCGCCTCGCCCTGGACCGCCGCCCTTTCTTGCCTCAGCCTTCAAAAGGCACCTGAGGGAGTGAACGCCGGACACTTGTGGCTTGAATCCGGACCAGCATCGGAGTCTATTGTGTCCTCATGCTCCAGATCCAGAACGGACTTTCGGCGATGAATTGCCAGGGGATAACACGCCGCTCCGCCATCAAGGTGGGCTTTCTGGGATTGCTCGGGTTGACCTCCGCCGATTTGCTGCGCCTCCGCGCGCTCGGCAACCCTCCGCGAAACAACAAGTCTGTGATATTAATCTGGCTCGATGGCGGGCCGAGTCATCTCGAGACCTACGATCCCAAGCCCGAAGCCCCGATGGAAATTCGCGGCCCCTGGGGCGCCATCGAGACAAACGTCTCTGGCATCCGCATTTCGGAGATGATGCCGCGACACGCAAAGCACGCGGACAAAATGGTCTTCATTCGATCAATGCACCACAAGAACAGCGACCATTTTGCCGCTGCGCATTGGATGCTCACGGGTCGCCTCGGATCGACAGCGAATGATCTGCCCCAGAAATACCCGTCCGTTGGCTCGTACGTGGCGCGCGTGCGCGGGGCGAACTCAGTCGGCGTGCCCGCGTATGTCGGCTTGCCGGCCGCGCAAAGCGTTTATATTTTCCCCGGTTATCAAGGGGCGGCGTATCTTGGCCCGGCTTACAATCCCTTCGACGTTCAGGCGCAGCAGAAATATCTTGGAGCCGCTCACACATCGCAAATTCAACCGCCCAAGTTTTTGGAGAACTCCGCCGCTGATCCCACACGCCTGCAAGGCCGCGCAAGTTTGCTGTCGCAATTAGACCACTTTCGGCGCGATCTCGACAAAACTGGGACGATGGATGCGATGGATCAATACAATCAGCAAGCCCTTGACCTTATACTGGGTCACAAAGCGCGCGCGGCCTTCGATATTGAAAAGGAGGACGCGACCACGCGCGATCGCTACGGACGCAGCGCCTGGGGCCATTACACGCTCATGGCTCGGCGCATGGTCGAGGCCGGCGTGAGCTTCGTCACGGTGGATATGCCGCACTGGGACGACCACTCAGGGATCGAGAAAGGCCATGGCGCGAAGGTGCCCGTGGTGGACCAAGCCGTGGGCGCGCTGATCGAAGACCTCGCGGATCGCAGCATGCTCGGAGATGTGCTGGTGATGGTGATGGGTGAATTCGGACGCACTCCGAAGATGAACGAAGGTCAGCCGGGCATCGCCGTGCCGGGCCGCGATCATTGGGGCGATGCCTTTTCGGTGATGCTCGCAGGCGGCGGATTACGCACGGGACAGGTCGTGGGCGCGACTAACAACAAGGGCGAATACCCCGCTGAACGACCCGTCACGCCGGCCGACTTGCTCGCCACGGTCTATCACGTCCTCGGCATCGATCCGCATCAGGCTTTCCTCAACCACGCGGGACGCCCCGTTCCAATCCTCGACAGCGGCGAGCCGATTCGAGAAGTGATTTAGTCGGAGCAATTGAACCGCCTCGGAACTCACCTCGGCTCCGCTTCAATATCCAACTGTCCGGCTCGCTCCAAGCGTAGAATCTCCGCAGTGTAACCCTGTCTGAAGGTCGGATATTTGAACTGATATCCGAGCTCCATCTTAATTTTTCTGTTGGAAACTTTCTTATTGGTCAACCCACGCTTGCGGTTGGCATTCTCTTGTTCGGTGGCAAACGGCGGCATCCATTTTCCCAACGTCTCAGAGAGCCAGCGAAAGAAATGGATTTGCGCGACCGGTTCGTCATCGACTGCGTTGTACACTTCACCGCACCGGCCATTCTTCAACGTCGTGATGATGATTCCAACTAAATCGTCGAGATGAATCATGTTAACAAGACGATCTCCTTTGCCCGCAATCCTAGCTTCGTTCTTCAAGTATTGTTGAAACAAATGGCCTCGGCCCGGACCGTAAATCCCGGCCACGCGAAGGACGACCCCAGGAAATTGTCTTGTCCGCGCTGCCTCCAAGAGCGCTTGCTCCGTTTCTACAAGCACTTTGCTTGTCTCGCTGACTGGTTCGATTGGACTACTCTCTTTTACGAGCGCGCTATCGGTCTGGCCATAGACACTGGTGCTGCTCGTATAGACGAATTTCCTCGGCGGTGTCGATGACAGCCAATTGATCAAATTCTCGTTACCTTTTAGATAAGCCTCCCGGTATTCGTTCACCCCACCTTTCGTCGAAGAGACAAGGTTCACAACCCAATC